>CAZNFM010000007.1:0-130574 GCA_964572385.1 uncultured Planctomycetaceae bacterium
CGTCAATTCCTTTGAGTTTTAGCCTTGCGGCCGTACTCCCCAGGCGGCGCACTTAACGCTTTTGTTTCGGCTCGCTGGCTGTCAGAAGTCAACAAACCTAGTGCGCATCGTTTACGGCGTGGACTACCGGGGTATCTAATCCCGTTTGCTACCCACGCTTTCGCGTCTCAGCGTCAGGACAGGCCCAGTGCTCCGCTTTCGCCACCGGCGTTCCCCTAGATCTCTACGCATTTCACCGCTCCACCTAGAGTTCCAAGCACCCCTACCTGCCTCAAGCCCGGCAGTATACCCAGCAGTTCCCCGGTTGAGCCGGGGGCTTTCACAAGGTACTTGCCAAGCCGCCTACACGCGCTTTAAGCCCAATGATTCCGAACAACGCTTGCCTGCTCCGTCTTACCGCGGCTGCTGGCACGGAGTTAGCCCAGGCTTATTCCGGGATCGATCAACGCCGAGCGGTATTCGCGCTCCTTGTTTTCTTCACCCGAAAAGAAGTTTACATCCCGAGGGAATTCGTCCTTCACGCGGCGTCGCTCCGTCAGGCTTTCGCCCATTGCGGAAGATTCGTTACTGCAGCCACCCGTAGGTGTCCGGGCAGTGTCTCAGTCCCGATGTGGCGGGCCGACCTCTCAGTCCCGCTACCCGTCGCAGCCTTGGTGAGCCGTTACCTCACCAACTAGCTGATAGGAAATAGGCCGATCCCAGGCCGGTAGGCCTTGCGGTCCCCACCCTTTGATTCGCGGAAGATGCCTCCCACGAACGTCATCAGGTATTAACGCCACTTTCGCAAAGAACCCCTTGCGGGGTTCGGCGGTATCCCTGTGCCCGGGGCACGTTACCTATTCATTACTCACCCGTTCGCCACTATACGCCATATTGCTACAGCGTACCGTACGACTTGCATGTCTTAGCCACGCCGCCAGCGTTCGTTCTGAGCCAGGATCAAACTCTTCGCTTAATATTCGCTAGAAAGCCGACCCGAAGGCCGGCCTCTCTGACGAAAAGGCTCAAACGCTCGTCTGCAAACGAGAATGTTTGAGGCGCCGGTCGCAAGCGACCGGCCAGCACACCGTCGGATCGATCGACCGGCTTGCACCGGGTCGACCGCCGACCGGATCAATAGGCCCCGCCGCGCCTTGCAGAGGCGGCGGACCTCACATTCTCGCGGCGATCTCTGTTCACTTTTCAAAGAACCGACGACCGCACCGAAACACCGGGCGGCCGACCCGCTCGGGGCGGCTTTCGCCTTCCCACACGCGAGCATCGCAGTTTATAGCCGCAGCCGGCCCTGTCAATACCAAAAATCGGCCGGACGACAACTTTTTTCGGCGATCGACTTCGCGCCGCTCGCCGCCGCTTCCTGCCTAGCCCTTCCTAATATAGCCGTTCCCGCCTTCGGGTCAAGTCGGACGAACACCCCCGCCTCATAAACCATAATTACTTATAGATAAGCATTTTATGCATGCTACAAACTTCCGTTCACGCATCGGATCGGCGGCGACACCCACTCCACCCGCAAAGTCCAGCCGCCTCCGCCCGACCACGGCTCCACGCGGCCGACCGCCTCCAGGATCGGGTGGCCGGCCGTCAGGTGCCCGAACCGCCGGTAGGCGTCGGGGAACAGCACGGCCTCCGCCAGGCCGCCATGATCCGCCAGCGTCACGAACTTCATGAGCTCGCCGCCGCGGGTCGCGTTCACCCGCTCCGCCGCCATCAGGCCGCAGACCCGGACCCGTCCCCCCGGCCGCCGCTCCAGCTCGCGCAGCGGAGTATATCTACTCCAGTCTATATCACGCCCCTGCTCGTCACGCCCGAGCAGCGTCAGCGGATGGAGGCTGACCGGAAAACCCAGCAGCTCCCGCTCGCGGCGGGCCTTCTGCCAGACGTCCGGCTCCGACCACTCCACCGGCGGCGCCTCCGCCGCCGGCAGCGCCCCATCCGACGCCGCGGCGCCCGGCCCCCGCGTCGGCCTCGCGCCGAACAAGGGGGCCGTCGGCCGGCACCGGTCGCGGAGCAGCCGCCGCAGTCGCCAGAACATCGCCGGCCGAGCCATGCCCCACCCATCGAGCGCCCCGCAGTCGAGCAGCGCCTGGGCCTCGGTCTCGGTCGGGCGGCAACGCGCCACCCAATCTTCCAGCGTGCCGAACGGCCCGTCGGCGCGGGCGGCGCGGTGGCGTGCCAGGAACGCCGCGGACAGGCCGGCGACGTGGGCCACCGGCAACCGGATGCCGGGAGGATCCCCCTCGACGCGGCAGCGTTCAGCGGAGGCGTTCACGCAGGGCGGCAGGAGGCGAATGCCCCGCTGCCAGGCCTCCATCACGTAGAGAATCTGCGGCAGCGTCGGGGAACTCGCGTAGAACCCGCGCTGGTTCGACAACACCGCCGCCAGGTAGTGCGCCGGCCAGCGCTTTTTCAACCACGCCCCCTGAAAGGCCTCCACGGCGTATTCCGCCGAGTGGGCCTTGTTGAACATGAAGCCGGAAAAGCCCTCCACCTCCGCCCAGACCGCGTCGATCTCCGCCGGGCGGCGGCCCCGCGCCAGGGCACCGGCCCGGAACTCGCCCGCCAGCTCCGCGACCAGCGGCCGGTCCTGCCGGTTCAAGGCCCGCCGCAAGACATCCGCCCGACCGAGGTTCATCCCGGCGAACTCCGTGGCCACTTGCAGGATGTGCTCCTCGAAGACCATCAGGCCGTAGGTCTTCTCCAGCACCGGCTGGAGCGACGGGTGCGGATACCGCGGCGGCTCCGCTCCCCGATGCCGCCGGGCGAAGGTCTCCTTCTTGCCCTGGTTGGCCGCCCCGGGCCGAATGATGGCGACGATCGCCGTCAGGCAGTCGATGTCGCGGCATTGGCACTGCCGCAGCAGGCTGGTCATGGCCGGCGACTCGATATGGTGCACGCCGCGGGCCTGGCCCGAGGCGATCAGGTCCCAGGTGGCCGGGTCGGCGTAGTCCACGTCCCGTTCCAGATCGACGGCGACGCCGGCGGAGGCGCGGATCTCCGCCACCGCGTCGCGCAGCACCGCCAGTCCCGCCTGGCCGAGCAGGTCGATCTTCACGAAGCCCAGCTCCTCGACGGCGTCCTGGTCGTACTGGGCGACCAGCGGCCCCTTGGGCGAGCGCTGCACCGGCACGAGATCGGTCAGCGGCTCCGGCGCCACCACCAGCCCGCAGGGGTGCATGGCCCAATGCCGCGGCAGGCCCGCGAGCGCGGCGGCCAGCTCGAGGATCGTCGCGTACGGCTCCTCGAGACGCCCGCGCCCGACCCTCTCCGCGCCGCGGCCGTCCGGGGGCGGTTCTCCCCCGCGGGCCGCGCGCTCCGCCCCGCGGTCGGCGGCCCGTCTCCGCCCGAACGCGGCTCCGTCCGGGCGGCCGGCCGCCGGCCAGGGGATCAGCCCGCGGGCCTCCGGCGACTGCCGCAGCGCCTCCGCCAGGTCCCCCGTCGCCGCCCGCGGCAGCAGCCGGGTCACCTGGCGGACCTCGTGCGGCGGCAGGCCGAAGACCCGGCCCAGTTCCGCCACCGCCGCCCGGGCGTGAAACGTGTTCGGCGCGCCGATCATGGCCACGCGGTCGCGGCCCCAACGCTCGTACACCCAGTGGATGACCTGGTCGCGGCGGTCCCACGGCAGGTCCAGGTCGATGTCGGCCATCTTGCTGAACTTGACCCGCTCCGGGTTGATGAAGCGGTCGAACGGCAGGTCGAACCGGAACGGGCAGGCGTGGCTCACGCCGAGGGCGTAGCAGACCAGCGAGTCCGCCGCCGAGCCGCGGGCCAGGAAGGAGATGCCCGCGCGCCGGCAGTACTCGGCGATCTCGTGGAACACGAAAAAGTACTCCGCGTAGTGGACCTGCTCGATGATCCGCAGCTCGCGGTCGAGGCGTTCCAGGGCCTCGGCGAGCGTGGGGCGCCGGCCGCCGATGCCCCGCGGCGGCGGCTGCTCCACGTAGCGGCGGCGGCAGCCCGCGACGGCGAGGTCGCGGAGATGCTCGGCCGCCGACCGCCCGTCCGGCGAGGCGAAGCCGGGGAAGCGGCGGCGGGACCGGTCCAGCGTGACCTGGCACCGCTCGGCGATGACCCGCGTGTTCCGCAGCGCGTCCGGTCGACGGGCGAACAGCCGCCGCATCTCCGCCGGCGTCCGCAGGTGCCACGCCCCCGCGGGCTTGTCCGGGTGCGGCTGCGCCAGCAGGGTCAGCGTGCCGATGGCGGCCAGGGCCCGCAGCGCCGCGGCCTGTCCGGGCCGGGCGCAGCGGGAGGCCCCCGGGGCCACGACGGGCAGGCCCAGCTCGTCCGCCATTCGCGCCCGCCGCCGGGCGACCGCGACATCGGCGGCGGCATGCACGTCCAGCTCGACGTACAGCCGCCCGGCGAAGGCTTCTCGCAGACGGTTCAGCATCGCCAGCCCCTCGCGTCCGGCGGCGTCCGGCGCGGCCCGCGGCGGCCCGGCCGACGGGTCCGCCGCGGGGTCGGGCCGTTCGCCGCCCACCAGGCAGACCAGCCCTTGGGCGTGAGCGGCCAGGTCGTCGGCCCGCAGCCCCTCATCGGCCAGATGGTGCCGCGAGATCAGTCGGCAGAGGTGGCCGTATCCGGCGAGGTCCTGGGCCAGGAGGGTGACGGCGAGCGTCGCCGCGGCGTCGGCTTCCCGGGGCCGACGGGCCGGGGCCCGGGCGGCGGTCCGCGCGGGCGGATCCAGCGCCACGCACAGCTCCGCCCCGAAGATCGGCCGCACGCCGGCCTGTTCGCACGCCCGCTGGAACGGCACCGCCGCGTACAGCCCGTGCCGGTCGGTCAGGGCGATCGCCTCGAGGCCGTGGGCGGCGGCGAACTCGGCCAGCTCCTCCGGCCGGGTCAGGGCGGCGCCGAAGGAGTAGGCGGAGAGGTTGTGCAGGGGGATGACGGGGTCGGGCATGGGTCCGGGGCCGGGGGCGGGCCGGCGGGCGACGGGGTCTGTTCGGCGGCGGCGGCGCGGGGGCGGTCGGTCCCGGCCCGCCGCCTGGGGTTCACCGCCGACCGCTTCGTGCCGACCGCCGGGCGCCGGCGGGTCCGGGCCGGCGGCGTCGGCCATTGTACCCGCGTCCGGCCGAACTTCACGGTGCAGGGCAGGCTGACCGGTCCGACGCGGTCGGCCCGGCGGCCCTGGACGGTGTATTGCACGGCCCCCGGCGAGTGGCGGGGGGCGGGCGGCGCCGGGGCGGGGGCGGGCGCCGGGGCGGGGCTCCCGGCGGCGGCCTTGGGCGACTCCGGGGCGTGGTCCGCCGGGGCGGGGCCACCGGCCGGCGCCGGGGCGCGGCCGGCCTGGGCCGGCGGGAGGGCCTCTCCGGCGGCCCGCGCCCCGACGGCCATGGTCTCATCGACGAAGCGCTTGCGGCCGGAGACGCCGAGGAAGGTGAACTCCGTCTCGCCGGGCAGGCGGCGGCGGATGAGGTAGGTGGTGCGGCGGGCGTTGCGGGGGTTTTTACTTTTCCAGCGGAGCGTGACCGCGCCGGAGGCGGGGTCGAGGGTGGCGGCGAGGGCGTGGGGGCGGCCCGGCGGCGGGAGGGGCGAGGGGCGGGCCACGGGCGGGACCTGGGCCAGCGAGTGGACGGCGGCGGGGTCGGGGGCGGTGGCGGCGAAGGCCCGGATGGAGCGGACCACCTCGCCGGCGGCGGCGGCCAGTTCGGCGAAGGCCCGGTCGAGGTCGCGGGTGGAGACGCGGGCGGCCTGCTGGACGCGGCGTTGGGCCAGGGCGGCGGCGGCGGCGGCCCCGACGGCGGCCCGGAAGCCTTGCGCCTGGGCCTTGTGCAGCCCGAGGCGGTCCCAGTGGTCGAAGAAGATCGGGTCGTGGACGCGGCACCAATCGAGCAGGGCGGAGCGCGGCTTGACGGGAAAGGGGAACATAAGCGCAGCTCTCGGCGATTCGCTGGCGGCCGTTGGCCAGGCCCCGTTTGGCCCCGAGCCGACAGCCAACGGCCAACCGCCTTCCGTGGCCTTCCTTCGGCTGCCGGGCGGCGCTGCTTTGGCTGAAACGGGCCTTTTCGCGATTTTTTCGTGGTGCGCCGGAGCAAAACGCGCACCAAACGCTTCGGGGAGCGCACCCAACGCGGCGGGGAGCGCACCCAACGCGCCGGGGAGCGCACCAAACGTGCCGGGGAGCGCACCAAACGCGGCGGGGAGCGCACCAAACGCGCCGGGGAGCGCACCAAACGCGCCGGGGAGCGCACCAAACGCGCCGGGGCACGGCCGCGGCGCGGGTAAAAACGGCCGCGGCGCGGGGAAAAACGGCGACGCCGAGACGCCGCCCGTCCACGCCGAGACGCCGCCCGTCCGCGCCGAAACGCCGCCCGTCCACGCCGAAACGCCGCCCGTCCACGCTGAAACGCCGCCCGTCCACGCTGAAACGCCGCCCGGCACCGCGCAAATCCTGCGGGGCTACGGCGGAAGGCACCCTGGTGCGAGAAAGGATTCTCGCACCAGCGGCCAACGACGGGGACGTAAGTCCTTTCCCGCGCAGGACCCCATTCGCGCCTCATGGAGCGGGAAAAAAATCCCGCGATCGTGCATGCGAGATGGGAAGCCCGCACGAGCCGGGATCGTGCATGCGAGATGGGAATCGCGCACGAGCCGGGAGGCTGGTTGATGGGCGACTCCGAGGGCGGTATGATCCCAACACGCAGATGAGGCGCCGACACTCGGATTCCCCTGGGAGGGCGAAATCAGGGTCGAAGGCTCAGGTGCAGCGGCCAGTGGCGTCAAGAACGCCTGTTGCTTTCTCCAGCGGGGCAACAGCGAGGAAGAGAAAGGACCGTGTGGGGCGGGGCGGTGGCCGCGATAATCGCGGTGCAGCGGAGGAACGCCGGAATGGTCCATAGAGTGTTTCCGGGTGATGTCCCGTCGCGCGTTTTCGCCGGGCGGTTGTTCGGTGAGGGGAGGTGGCACCGCATCGAGGTCGACTCCGCTGGACCCCTGCAAATCGCCATGCCGGGCGGCACCGGATTCGGTATTGGTAGCCGGGTGCGGATTCTGCACGGTGGGCGCGGAAAAGAATTCTGGGTGATGGTTGACGCAGGTGGCCTGTCCGGCGTCGGACAGGCTGTACTGGATCAGGTCAAAACGTGGATTCCGAAGCGCGCCGTGGTGTGTGCTGCCGCTGTAGTCGGAAAGAAACAGCACATCCCGGAGAGTGGCATTTTCTGGGTGGACGCGCCCGATTTCTCCAAGGACCCTCAACGGTCGGACGCGTGTGCCTTTCGCAGAAGGTGCCGATTCGATGTACTGAGCGTAATGGCATCCTGTGTAAACTCGGACCCGCCTGAGCAGTCCTGCAACTTCGCCAGACTGCAAGGGGCTGACACACACACACGCATCTACGAACGCGACGATTTCGTTGATGCGATCCAGTTCTGGGAGAGAAAGGGCTACGTGAGGCTCCTGACGCGCGGCCTCGATGTGTCGATTGACCAGACCCGTGACGAGGACATGTTGAAGGAGCTGAGCGGCTATTCATGGGACGAGGGGCTTCCTCGGCCGGTTGCCAATGCACCGACGTCAACCGCTGCGAGCGTGCCGCCAGCGGAGTATGATGTTTTCATCTGCCATGCTTCTGAGGACAAGGCGGCGGTGGTCTTTCCCCTGACCGCTGAGCTCACCCGGCAAGGATTGCGAGTTTGGGTTGATTACAAAGAGCTTCGACTGGGCGACAAGCTCCGGCAGCGCATCGACGACGGCTTGGCACGCTCCCGGTTCGGCGTCGTCATCGTCAGTCCGCGGTTCTTCGAGAAGGCGTGGCCGCAAGCCGAACTTGATGGGCTAATCGCGCTGGAAATGGCCCAAGGCAAGAAGCGGATTCTCCCGGTCTGGTACGACGTGGATTGCCATAAGGTCGCGATGTATTCGCCAGGTCTGGCGACGCGCCTCGCGGTCAGGTGGGACGAAGGGCTCGCGAAGGTGGTGGCGGACATCGTTTGCGCAGTACAGGATTGAAACGCCGCGCTGTCCGGTGTCGCCGCCCCGCCCAGCCTACCGCGCAATAGTTGCCGCTCCAACCCCCGGCCGGGGCCGGCTTGGGGCGGTGGGCCTTTGGCTCTTGGCTCTTAGCCTGCCGCCGGGGCCTTGGGGCCCGGTCGCCGGGCCCCGCCGACGGCGGCGCGCTGCCCGCCGACCGCCCCCGCTCCCCCATTCTTTGCCAAAGTCCCCCGCCCGACCGGCCGAAGAAGCCCCCGACGCCGTCCGCCCCGGCGCGGGGCCGCCCGCCGGCCGGCCCCGGCAGGAACCCGGGCGGAAGTCCCGGAAGCCAGTACGGCAAGCAGTACAAAGTGCAAAGTAAAAGTAAAAGGTAAAAGGCAAAAAGTAAAAACTCTCGACGCAAGGCACAGGAGAACCATGATGAGTACCTATCCCACCTCGCCGCGCAACGCCTTCCTGGACTGGTGCCGGGTGCACGAGCCGATCTTCACCGCCCACGCCGCGGCCGTCGGCCTCACCCCCGCCCAGGCGGCCACCTTCAAGGCCAAGACCGACGCCGCCCGCGACCAACTGCTCGCCCATGAGACCATCAAACAGGCCGCCAAGACCGCCACCCAGGACACCACCGTGTCCTTCAACCAGCTCCGCAGCGCCGCCGGCGAAGTGGTCCGCAGCATCCGGGCCTTCGCCGTCGCCTCCGGCGACCCCCAGGCCGTGTACAGCCTGGCCCAGATCCCGCCGCCCGCGCCGCCCACGCCCCAGCCGCCCCCCGCCCGGCCGAGCGACCTCAGCGTCAGCCTCGACCCCGCCGACGGCAGCCTCACCCTCCGCTGGAAAGCCACCAACCCCAAGGGCGCCGGCGGCACGTCGTACATCATCCGCCGCATGCTGCCGGACGAGACGGAGTTCCGGTTCATCGGCGCTTCCGGCAAGAAGAAGTTCGTGGACGACACCCTGATCGCCGGACCGGATAGCGTGCAATACACCGTGCAGGGCCAGCGCGGCGACCAGACCGGCCCGGTCAGCCCGGTCTTCATCGTGAACTTCGGCCGACTGCCCGGCGGCCGGCGCACCGTGACCGGCGTCTCCGCCCGGACGGCCGACGACGCCGCGTGGAACGTCGAACTGCCGCCGCCGTCGAACCACGGCCGGGCCGGCGTGACCCGCCGCCCGCCCACCCGCGCCGGCCAATAGCCGACCGCGGCCCCCCGGCGCTCGACCCGTGGATGCGCCCTGGTGCGAGAATCCTGCCCGCCCTTGACGGCACGAAGTGCGGTCAAGGGTCTCGCACCCATTGTCGCGGGAATCGTTCCCGCGGGTCCCCATCTCAGCCGCGGCGGAAGGCCTCGGGCAGGTCCAGGGCGAAGCGGATGGCTTCGTTGAGCTCCGCGACCTTGGCGTGCGACAGCGCACCCATCTGGCGCGTCAACCGCTCCCGGCGAACGGTGAGAATGTTGTCCATGCTGGCGACGCACGCCCGCGGCCGACCCTCGCGACGGCCGAGCCGCACCGCGCTGGGCAACTCGCGGATGGTGCGGGTAACCAGGGCGACAACAACTGATTCGAGCGTGTCGAGCACGGCGTCGCGAGTGCGGATGACCACCGGCCGCGGCCGGCTACAACTGTCGACTCAGGCCGCCGCGAGCGATGTGCCGCGACAGCCGGGCGTCGTGCATCAAGGGCGGGCAGGATCCTCGTTCGAGCGGCTTCACGCACGAGCGGCCGGGCCGCTCGCTTGCGCTCGGGGCTCTGATCGGCGGCCCCGCGAGGGCGCCCTTGACCTCCCGACGGTCGTCGGGACGTAAAGGGCAGGCGGGCCGCTACGCCCCGGCTCGCCAATGGCTAACGGCTAACGGCTAACAGCTTCCAATCATGCATCCTCATCAGCCCCTTCGCGCCGTGCTTGCGGCGAATCTCTTCGCACGTCACCGCCAGCTTGCGCTGCCGCTCCTTCACGCCGAACAGGTCCATCTGGCTGAAGCCGCCGTATACGTTCGACAGCTTCACCTGCACCATCCGCAGCCGCACCCGCCGGTCCCACAAACGCCGCAACAGACGCGACAACGCCGGGTAGGCGTGCTCCTCCACGTCCGTCGGCTCGGGCAGGCTCTCCTGCCCCTGGTGCTCGTCCAGGTCCGTGTAGCGGATCTTGACCGTCACCGTGCGAATCTGCTTGCCGTCGGCCCGCACCTGTTCGAAGGCCCGGTCGGCCAGCCGCCGCAGCATCGCCTCGAGGAACGCCGCGTCCGTCGTGTCCGCGGCGAAGGTCTCCTGATGGCTGTATGACAGAGCCTCCGGCCGCGTCGTCACCACCGGGCGGTCGTCGAGGTTGCGGGCGAAATCCCGCAACTGCCGGGCCCCGCCGCCGACCAGCTCGCGCAGCCACTCCAACGGCATGGCCGCCACCTGCCCGATCCGCGTCAGCCCGGCGGACTGCAACAGCGTGCTCAGCGCCGGACCGACGCCGGGCAGCCACCGGACCGGCAACGGGTGCAAAAAGGCCAGCTCGTCGGCCTCGCGCGGCGGGATGACGGTCAGCCCGTCGGGCTTGTGCAGCTTGCTGGCGATCTGGCAGAGCAGCTTGTTGCGGGCCAAGCCCTGCGAGATGGTCACCTTCAGCCAGTCCTTCACGTCGCGGCGGAGCTTTTGGGCGATCTCGTCCGGCGCCCGCCGCAGGCAGGCCCGGCTGCCGGTGAGGTCGAGGTAGCCCTCGTCGAGGCCCTGCTTTTCGACGATCGGGGTGATCTCCTCGGCCAGGCCGAAGATGCTGGCCGAGAACTGCTCGTATAGCTCGAAACGAGGCGGGACCAGAATCAACTTCGGGCAGCGGCGGCGGGCCAGGGCCGTCGGCATGGGCGTGTAGATGCCGTGCCGCCGGGCCTCGTAGCTCGCCGAGGCGATGATGCCGCGGTGCAGGCCCCCCACCGCCACCGGCCGCCCGCGCAGCCGCGGATCGGCGGCCTGCTCGACGGAAGCGAAAAAGGCGTCGGCGTCGAGATGGAGGAAAGCATTCATAAGCTATTAGCCGCTCACTCGCCGCACCAGCGTGTGCACCACCCCCTGGATCACCAGCTCCGACAGCGGCACCGGATCGAGACAGTTGGGGTTTTCCGAGACGAGCTGCGGCCGCCCCTGCCGCAGCACCAGCCGCTTCAGGGTCGATTCGCCGTCGATGAGGGCGACGACGATCGCCCCGGCCCGCGCTTCCGGCGTGAACTCGCCGATCACGACGTCACCGTCGCAGAGGCCGGCGCCGACCATCGACCACCCGCGGACCCGCAGGGCGAAACTGCGGGGCGTGGCCCGCAGAATCGCCGCCGCATCCAGCCGGACACAGCCGCCCGGAACGGCCTCCGGCGGTCCGGCGGAAATGGCGGCCAACGAATCGACTTCGCCACCGAACATACCCGCTACCGTTCGGTTCTCCCCTGAGGACACGGCCAACCCCTCGGCGACCGACCCGGATCCCTACTCGGAGCGGCCTCTCGACCGATCTCGACCAGAGCGGTACGCCTCCGCCAATGTAACCTAACCAAAACCTAATATCAAGCGCGGGCCTCGCGTTCTACAATGTCCTTGAAAGGCGACGGCGATGGCCGATGGGCAACTCCGCTTCGAATGGGCCGGCGACGAGCCCTCTTCGTCGCCCCGTCCGGCACGCCCGGCGCCGCTGCCGCCCATCGCCCCGCTGGCCGCGCGGTTGCGGCGGCTGGCCGATCGAGGCGTTTATCTGGGAACGTCGAGCTGGAAGTACCCCGGCTGGCTGGGGCAGATTTACGACCCCGCGCGTTACCACACCCGCAAGGGTTTGTCGCAGCGGAAGTTCGACGAAGAATGCCTGACGGAGTACGCGGGCGTCTTCCCCACGGTCGGCGGCGATTTCTCGTTCTATCAGTTTCCCCAACCGGAGGTCTGGACTCGTCTCTTCGCTCAAACCCCGCCGGAATTCCGAGTCAGCCTCAAGGTGCCGGAGGAGGTGACCGTGGAACGCTGGCCGGACCTGCCGCGTTACGGTCGGCGGGCAGGCCGGGACAACCCACACTTTCTCAATGCGGAACGGCTCAAGGACGGGTTCCTTCGCCCTCTTTCGGCGTACTACGACCGGCTGGGCGTGGTGATCTTCGAGTTCGGCACCATCCATCGCCCGCCTTACAGCCAACCGGCGCGGTTCACGGAGGCCCTGGACAGGTTCCTAGCCCGCCTCGCGGCGGAAGGAGTCCGCTTCGCGGTGGAGGTCCGCAATCGTGAGTTCCTAGAGCCGCCGGACGATTACCTGGCCTGCCTGCGACGGCACGGCGTCGCCCATTGTCTGAACAGTTGGACGCGGATGCCGCCGCTGGCCGAGCAGGCCGCCCTGCCCGGCATCTTCACCGCGCCGCACGTGGCGGCCCGATTGCTGCTACGGCCCGGTCGAAGCTATCAGCAGGCGGTGGAGGCCTTTTCGCCGTATTCCAAGGTGCGGGAACCATACGACGAAGGCCGAGCGGCGCTGCGCGACTTGATCGAGCGGTGCCTGGCCGAGGGCCGTACGCTTTTCGCCTATGTCAACAACCGCTTCGAAGGGAACGCTCCGCAAACGATCGAGGCGACAACGCGGGATTGGGAAACGAGCAACCCGTAGTCCTGCGGTGGCCGCGGGTACGGTGCAATCGCACGCCCAGGCGAATCGATCTTCTTGCACGCTTCCCAGGATCCGGAGAAGCCTCTCCCACCATTCCGGCGGAAGTTCGGCGCGAATAGAGCCGCGTTCACCATCGAGATCATGGTTCGGAGAGCCCGGTCGATCGCGTCAAACGCACGGGCCTGGCCGCCCCCCTTGCAGGCACGATGTCTCCCCGCGCGGCGTGAACACGGTGCCGCAGCGTCGCCTCAGCGGCCCACGCGTTGGCCGTCGCGGGCCTTGGCGAAGTCCGCGGCGAGCTCCTGGCCTTCCGTCAGGCCGCTCACGACTTCGACCTCGCCGCCCTGGCGGCGGCCGAGCGTCACCAGGGTCGCCCGCAGGCGCCCCCCATGATTCACAAGAACCTGGCCGGTGTTGCCGGCGGGTTCCGCCCGACAGGCGGCCACCGGGATCCACATCCGCGGTGAATCCTCGGCGGCGGTAACTTCCTGTGGCGCAAGAAACAGCACTTGGGCCGCGCCCTCGACCCGCAGGGCGTCGTCGGGATCGACGATTCGCACCTTGACCTGCACCGTCGCCTTGGCGTAGTTCGCGCCGGGGTCGATCCACAACAAGCGGCCAGAATACCGACGAGTCTTGTCGGCATCCGGGATGATGAAGCAGGGCATGGCGGTAGTCAGCCGAGAGATGTCCAGTTCGCTGACGTCGACTTCGACGCGGAGCTTGCTCATGTCGGCGATCACCGCGAATTGGGCGTTGGCCATCGCCCCCCGACCGCCCTCGGCGGCTACGAAATCCCCCACCTCGACATTGCGTTCCAGGACGACACCTCCGATCGGGGCAGTCACCTCACAATCAGCCAACGCCTTTTCCGCGGCCGTCAACACCGCCTCGCCGGCGGCCACCTGGGCCAGCGCGGTTTCAAGATCGCGCCGGGTCTCGGCGTATTCGATCTCCGACGCCTGCTGCTGGGCCATCAAACGCTCCACACGGGCGAAGTTCACCTTCTGAAACTCCACCTCGGCTCGGGCGCGAGCCAGCAAGGCGGCGGCCTCGTCCCGCCGGGCCTTGTAGATGACGTCCTCGATGCGCGCCAGGACCTGCCCCCGTTCCACTCGATCGCCTTGCTCGAAGAACAAGGCGATGACTTGCCCGGAGACCTTGGTGGAAACCTGCACGCGGTGATCGGAAACGATCTTCCCGGTGGCAGTCAGCACGGGAGCAGGCTCGGAGACTGACCGGGTGGTGACCCGCACCAGTCGAATCTCCGCAGCCGTCGAGCCGCCGGGAGAATTCGCTCCGAAGAAGCGGTCGTAGCCTGCGTACAGCGCCCCTGCCGCCACTACGGCCCCGCCAAGGCGAACGAGCCAACGACGCGTCGTCTGCGGACGGCCGACGGCACTGGGTTCAGGCCGCTGTTCCCGGGGGATGCTGAGGCTACGAAGCTGCTCTTGCAGAGGCGATGCCGGTTTCATGATGCCGGATTCTATCCCAACGTCGGAACAGTTGCATGGCCCGCTTCAGGGGCATGATTGGCTGCCTTCAGGCCTTCCGCAGGGCTTCTAGGATGTTGACGCGAGCGGCGCGCACTCCCGGAGCCAAGGCTCCGATGATGCCGACCACGACGGCCAGCCCGACACAGACGGCAATGACCCCGGAGGTCATCCGCAGCTCGAAGGCCATCACCGTCCAGGTGTAATTGGAGAGGAAGTCCTGCCGCAACCCGCTGAAAGCAGTCGCCGCCAGGCATCCGGCAACGCAGGCAACCAGCGACAGCAGCAGTGATTCGCTCAACAAGGCGGCCATGATCGCAATGCGGCGAAAACCAATGGCACGCAGCATGGCGATCTCACGCCGCCGCCCGTCCACCGCGGCATACATCGTGTTGGCCACCGCAAACATGGCGCCGACCGCCATGATGCCGATCAGAACGCTGGTCAGCAGGATGACCTCGCGGGTGGTGGAAGCCAGGTCGTCGTAGTAGGCCGTCTCTGATTTGCCGGTGAGCTGGACGCTCGGACCGTTGATGTAGGCCAAGGCGTCAGGGAGGAACTCCGGCCCACTCAGCCGCAGCAGGACGCTGGAACTGAGCTGCCGCTGATAGGAGTCGGCCAGCATCGTTCGCGGGGCCCAGATCTCGCTTTCCAGCGCGCCGCCGCCTGCCGCAAAGATGCCCACGACGGTGTATTGCCGGTGCGACTGCCTTCCGAGGGTAACGCGGGAACCGATCTCCAGACCGTGGAACCTACCGACCGCGGCCTGCCCGACGATCAGCTCCAACGCGCCCTGCTGAAAGGGTCGTCCGGCGACGATCCGCACCTCCGGGTGCACGATGAAAGCGACATCCTCCACGCCGCGGATGGCCACATTGGCCGCGGACCGGTCGGCGTTGCGACGCGGCAGATCGGTCTGGACGCACAGCTCCTTGCTCAGCAGCGGGCGGCCGTTCGCGTCGTTGGCCAGCCCGGGCGTCTGGGCGAGTTGAGCAGCCTCCTCGGGCAGAATGATGCTGGTGCTCTCGGCCGTGGCGCCGGGCTTGAGCACGATGATGTTGAGTGGAGAGCCGGTCGAGGCCAGGGTGGCCTGCATCCCCGCGGCGAACGACAGCAGGATCCCGAGGACGAAGACCATCACCGCGATCACGATGAGCGTCAAGGATGTGCTGAGGCGGCGGGCCAGCAGATTCCGTAGGTTGTAATAGAAAATGATGCTCACGCCGATCACTCAAGGCTGCGGAGGGCATCCACCACCCGAAGCCGGACCACGGCCCACGAGGGCCACACCGCGGCCAGAAGCCCGATCAACAGCGAGATGCCCACGGCTTGCCCGCACACGGCTGGGGCGATCTCGACCGTCTGGATCAGAGGCACCGTGTATTCGGACAATGGCGTCCAGGTGAACGCCACATAAGGGCCGGCCGCACCGATGAGCCCGCCCAGACCACAGAGCAGCAGGCTTTCGGACTGCACGATGAGCAGGATCGCCGTGCCGCGAAAGCCCATGGCCTTCAGGGCCGCGTACTCGTTCAGCCGGTCGCGGAAGCTCATGCTCATGGTGTTCATCGCCGCCATGACGGCGACGAATACGGTGACGCTCGCGAGGATCGTCAGGTTGCGCGGCAGATCGAATTGCTGGGTGATGAACTGACTCATGAACGCCTTCTCGTCCTGCGTCAGGGTCTGGTCGGGCGAATTGGCGAACAGGGCGTCGATGGCCCGGCGGTAGCGGTCGAGCGCCTCTTTCGTGGAGCACTTCACGAAGAAGAAGCTGACGTGGTCGTCCCCGTAACCGGCCTTCTTCAATTCTTCCACGACGTAGTCACGCCGACAGAAGTTCGTGACGGGATCGACCGCCTGGTCGGCAGTCGAGACGACGTTGAACTGCATGGCGGCATAGGGCGGCACCGAGGCGCGGATGGTGATGCGGTCGCCGACTCTCCACCCGAACTGAGCGGCGGTTCCCCGCCCAATGACGATGGCTTGCCGGTCCCGCTGCCAGGCCGTCAGTTCGTCAGGCGACTGGAGGTATTCGGGGAAAGTCGCGGGAAAAGAGTCGGCATCGACGCTGAGTGTGGACAGCAGCCGCGGGTCGTTCTCGATCGTACCGCCGAGCCAGCCCATGCCGCACACGGAGGTGATCTCATTGCGGGAGCGATCGAGCGATTCGATCTTGAGCCGATAGCCGGAAGGCAGCGGATTGACCAGCGAGGCCCGATGCGTCACCGCCAGGCGGAGCTGCCGGCTGGAATTGTCCAGGAAACGGTCAATCCCATCCACGACGGCAACGGAAAGGACGAAGATCGTGATCGGTAGGGCGACGGCGGCACAGGTCAGGCCTGAACGCAGTGGGTTCCGGGTGAGGTTGCGGAGCAGATAAGCGAGTCTGAGATTCACGCTGATCCTTGCCCTCTCCGTGGGTTCACCCCGCAGCCTCAGACCGGCCTACGCTTCCCGCAATACGGTGATGATGTTCACCCGCGCGGCCCGCCACGCCGGGGCCAAGGCCCCGGCCACCGCCAGAATGACCACACAGGCCAACGAACCAAGCACCGTCCAACCCGTAAGGTGGATGTCGAAAGCCAGCGTGGTGAATGTGCTCGTACCGTACACGTCCTTCTCCCCTCCCGCCAGGTGGAGCCAGACCGCGCAGGCGCCGCAGCCCAAGGCGCCGCCCAACAGCGAAAGCATCAGGGCCTCGATCATGAAGCCGCTCAGGATCGCGGCGCGTTGGAAACCCAGGGTCCGCAACATGCCGATTTCGCGGACCCGCCCGGCCACCGCCGCGAACATGGTGATGGCCACGGAGAAAACCGCGGCGACGAACATCACGATCACCAGGCCTGCGGCCACGGCCAGATAGATATTGACGATCCTCGATTGCGAAGACCAGTAAGCGGATTCCGTCAAGCCAGCAAGCTGGATGGCAGGGCCCTCGATCTGGTTCAGGGTCGAAGGCACGTCGGTCCCCGGCGCGAGCCGCAGCGAGGCCGAGGAGTACTGGGTTCGGTTGTAGGTATTCATCAGCATGGGCAGGTAGCCCCAGATCTCGCTCTCCAGCGGCCCGCCATCCGCCGTGAAGTGGCCCACGATGACATAGGAGCGGTCGCCGGCGAAGCCCAGTTCGATCTGATCGCCTACCTCCAAGCCGATAAACTGTCGGGCAGCAGCGGCGCCGACGATCACTTCCTGGGATCCTTCGCGGAAGAGGCGACCGGCGCTGAGCCGCACGTTGCGGTGGACCTGCAAGGCGATCGGCAACACGCCGCGGACGGCCAGATTGGCCCGGGAAGCGCCCTGGTCCCGCCGCCGCGGCCGGTTGACCTGCACCAGGCTCTCCGGGCTGAGAAGCAGGGTTCCCCCTTCGCCGCGGGCAATCTCGGCAATCTGGCTCAGCCGGTTGAACTCGGCCACGGTGATAGCGCTCTGGGCCTCCGAGGTCGATCCCCGCCGCAGGACGATGATCTTCTCCGGATCGCCCGCCACCGCCAACGTCTTGCGCAAGGCCAAGGTGAAACTGAACATCCAGGTGAACGTCGCCACCACCGCGGCGACCACAAGGACGGTCAAGAGCGTGGTCGTCCTCCGAGCCAGCAGATTGCGCCAGTGATAAGCCATCGACAAGGACATCTTCACGCATCCACCCGGCCGGCCGGGCCGCTCCTTCGGTCACGCCGCCGTCCGCAAGGCGTCCACGGTGCGCAGTTTCCAGGCTTGGAGGGCGGGCCACAGCCCCGCCGCAAGACCGATGAGAACGGCCAGGGACAGCGCTCCCGCGACTCCGATCGGCGAAACCGTCAAGCCGCCGATCGGGCCCAGGAACAAACCCTTCACCGGATGCAGGGCGAGCCCCAGCGAAACCGGCAGCACACCAAGCAGCGAACCGGACACTGCCAGCAGGACGCTCTCGGCCAGGACCATCCGGAAAATACGCCGGGAGGGAAAGCCAATCGCCTTGAAAACGGCCAATTCCCGAATCCGCTCGCGGAAGCTCATCATCACCGTGTTACCGGCGATGAGCGCGATGATAAATACGACGACGAGTGAGATCGCCTGGATGAGACCGGGGATGTTGCCGGTGGCCTGAACGAAGTTGCTGATGAACGCGTTTTCGTCCTGGGTCACGGTCTCGTTGGGGCTGTTGGCAAAAAGGGCGTCGATTTCCTGCTGTAGAGTCGGCATGGCCGCGGCGGTGGTACACTTCACCCAGAAGATGTTGCATCCGCTGAGCGGAAAGTCCGCCTCCCGAAGCGAGTCTTCCAGATAATCGCGGCGGAAGTACATTAAGCTCGCCTTGGAATCCTGCGGCATGATCTTGACGACGATGAACTCCAACTCCAGATACGGTGGAATGGAACTCTCCAGGCTGAACCGGCTGCCCACCGCCAGACGGGCCTCTTCCGCCAGGTTCGTTCCCACGATCGCCGCCCGTCGCTCCCGCCGCCAGGCTTCGACCTCTTCTGCCGTCATGCCCACGTCGCTGTAGACGCTGGGAAAAGTGTCCATGTCCGCCGCCAGCGTGGTCAGGGTATTTGGCGAGTTCGGTCGCCGCCCGCCGAACCAACGCATGCCGCATACCGCGCTGAGCCGCTCTCGCTGCGGATCAAGGGCCTCTATTTTGCGGCGCATGCCCTCCGGCAGGATGTTGGTCAGGGTGATGCGATGGTGCACCGCCAGACGCAACTCGCGTTCGTTCGCCAGAGCCGCTTCCCGCAGACTGGCGACCAGCGAGATCGCCACGACGAAGATGCCCATCGGCAAAGCGAAAGCAACGGCGGTGAGAGTCGTCCGCAGGGGACTCCTCCGTAGGTTCTGCACCAGCACATAGGTCAGCGTCACCGGCAGTGCTCCGCCCTCTCCGGGTCCAGCCAGGTCAGGAAGCCGCCACCGGCGGTCGAGCCGCATTCCGCTCATCTCGATCCAAGACGCCTTTGTCGAGGTGCAGGACGCGGCCGGCAAAGGAGGCCGCGCGCGGATCGTGGGTCACCATCACGATGGTCTTGCCGAAGTCCGTGTTGAGCAGATTGAGCAAATGCAGAATCTCCTGCGACGTCTTGGCGTCGAGGTCGCCGGTCGGCTCGTCGGCCAGGATCACTTCCGGGTCGGTCACGATGGCCCGGGCAATGGCCACCCGCTGTTCCTGCCCACCGGAGAGCTGATTGGGCCGGTGATCCATCCGGTCTTCCAAACCGACGATCTGCAACGCCGTTTCGACTCGGCGGCGCCGCTCGGCCGAGCGCATCTTGAACAGCAGCAGCGGCAACTCGACGTTCTGAGCCGCCGTCAAGACGGGCACAAGGTGATACATCTGGAAGATGAACCCGACGTGACGGCTTCGCCACTCGGTCAGGCCCTGCTCGTCGAGATCATTTAGCCGGGTCTCCCCGACGCGGACCACTCCGGAAGTGGGCGCATCCAACCCGCCGATCAGGTGCAGGAGGGTGGACTTTCCGGAACCGCTGGGCCCCATAATGGCCACAAACGATCCTGCCTCGATCCTCAGATCCAGCCCGTCCAGGGCGGGGATGTCCAAGCGGCCCTTGCGATAGTGCTTATGAACGTCGATCAGTTCAATGTCGGCAGCAGACATCCCAAGCTCCGTCGGCCCCGGGGGGCTCCTCACACAATCCGAACAAGCTCCGGATTATAAGAAGGTCTCGCGGTTTCGGCATCGGCCCGCAAAGCGTGCATGAATCGCCGGATCCCCGGCCCCGCTCGTTGTGAAACCGCAAAACCCTCGCTCGCTATGGACAACGCCTCACGGCCCGTGTCCTCGGCGGAGCGTGATCATCCGGCGCCGGCATCTCGTGGCCGTTTCTCACCGAGAAACCCCCGGCGGGTATCGCGGCCCCCCTGCGGGACGACGCGACCTTTCTCGTCCACTATTCCGCCGCCAGCAGCACGTTGACCGCCTTCACAAGCACCTTGACCGTCGATCCCTTCCGGATACCGAGTTCCGCCAGAGAATCCAACGTCATCACGGAACAAACCGTGCAACCGGGCGCGATCTGTACCGTCACCTCGCACATCAATTTGCCCTTCTTGATGGCGACCACTTTCCCGGACAACTGGTTTCTCGCACCGTATTTCATGGTCAGGCTCCTGTTGAAGTGTCGCTTGGCGTTCGTTGAGCACGCCCGGACTCCCGCGGCCCCAACGGCAGTTAAGGCGCGGGCCGCTGTTACGGAGGGTAGGGATGACGGGCCTCGGCTGCAAGCCCGGCAGAGGATCACGCCACCTGCCCGCACTGACTCACTGACCGCGTCCGCAGCAGTGTTTGTGCTTCTTGCCGCTCCCGCACGGGCAAGGCTCGTTGCGCCCGACTTTCGGCTTGTCGCGGCGAATGGTCTCGACTTTCTGCTCGCCCTGAGCCTGCATGGCCGCGGCCCGATCTCGGTCGACGCCGGCCGCGAACCCCTGATTCGTGGCGTCTGCATGAACGGCGGCTCCGATGCGGTAGCGACTCTGGAACGCGGTGTCGTCCGCCAGTCGGGCACGGAAGATGATGCCCGTCACCTTGTCCTTGATGACGGCCATCATCTCCTGGAACATCTGGAAGCCTTCACGCTTGTAGGCGATCTTGGGATCCTGTTCCGCGTAGCCGCGGAGGCCGATCCCCTCCTTGAGCAGATCCATGGCGTGCATGTGCTCCTTCCAGGCCTGATCGTAGATCTGCAACAGGACGAAGCGCTCCAGCGTGGTCAGCTCGCGGCGGAGCAGATCACGTCCAAAAACCAGCAGGGCTTCGCGCCGCTCCGCGGCTGCGTCAAAGGTTGCCTGGTCGAACGCCGGGCCGAACCGGCTATGGGCCCACTCTGCCAGCCGCTGGTCGCCCACGCCGCCCTCGTAGGTGGCCATGGCCCGGTCCACCTCCGCTTCCAATCGGCCTTGGTGCAGGTACTCTCGGTTGAGGCTCAGCAGTTGTTCGGCGATTTCCCGGAGGGGCCGGTCGCGCAGCGTCTCGACCGTCCAACCGGCGTTGAACTTGAGATTGACCCACTGAGCCAAGGCATCCGCGGCGTAAGCGTTGTTACCCGTGCTCTGCATGACGGTGCGCTCGAGGATCCACTCCACCGGATAACGCACCTCCCGCTCCCGATAGGCGCTGCGGATGGCCTCCCGCAACCTGGCCACCAACTGGTCCTCCGCCAGTTCCACGAAGTCTTCGGCGCGTAGATCCAGCCCGAACTTCTGCCGGGCCCATTCCACCATGGCCCGTCGCCCGACGTAGGGATCGAGGAAGCGCTCAATCATGGACAAATCGGCCTCGTCGATCCGCTTCTCCGCGGCGGCCATCAACGCCTGCTGCACCTCCTCCACCGCCATGCCGCGCAGGTGATTCTGGCTGATGGAAACCTTGAAGCGGGTTTCGGCCCAGCGCGCCAACCCGCGGATGTCCCATTCCTTCGGGTCGGTTTCGGGATCCATGTATTCGCCGACGGTCATGCTGATCTGGTTTTGAGCCTCTTCCTTAGCGTTGGCCCGAATGTACCGTTCGCAGGAGACCACGTCGTGCATGTCAAGCCCCTTGGGGTCGACGGTGCACTCCAGCTCGCCGCGGACCCATTCGACGACGCATTGTCGCCCGAAGTCGCGCGCCAGGTACTTCGCGGCCGCATGTTCAATGGTGTCGTCGATCATCTGCCAGATGACCTTGACCAAACGCTCCGACCGGCCGGGACGGGCGGCCTCCAGGATCTCCTGCCGCTGGCGATAGAACACCTTGCGCTGGTGGTCCATCACCTCGTCATACTCGAGCAGGTGCTTGCGGATGGAGAAGTTCTTCTCCTCGACCTTCTTCTGAGCACGCTCGATGCCCTTGTTGATGGACTTCGCCTCAATGGCCATGCCGTCGGCGAAGCCCATTCTCTCCAGCATCCGCAGCGTCCACTCCCCCATGAACAGCTTGAGCAGATCGTCGCCCAACGAAAGGAAGAATCGACTGCTGCCGGGGTCGCCCTGGCGACCGGAGCGGCCTCGAAGCTGGTTGTCGATCCGCCGCGATTCGTGCCGCTCGGTGCCGATGATGTGCAGCCCGCACGGCACGACCAAAGGACACACCGTGCGACCCATCTCCGGGAAACGCGGGTCGGCCTTCGGCTTCCAGCAATGGGCGCAACGGGTTCGCGGGTCGTAATCCGGGCAGTTCATGCAGCACTTGGTGCCGACCACGCCCCTTTCCTGCCAGGCGTATCGCCGGCCGTCGCCGTTTTCCGGCGGACCGAGATCGCCGATGCAGTGCTCGTACACCACGCCCTTCTGCAACTTGATGTCCGTGCCGCGGCCCGCCATGTTGGTGGCGATGGTGACATTGCCCAGGGCGACCTTCTCCTTCCCGCGAGTGGCTTCGTGGGTTTCGCCCGCCTTCTTGACGATCTCCGCCTCGCGGGCGTGAAACTTGGCGTTAAGCACCTCGTGCTGGATGCCGTATTTCCGCGTCAGAAGATTCGACAGCTTCTCCGAGTTCTCGATGGACACGGTGCCGACCAGGATCGGGCGACCACGGGCCAGATCGCCCAGGGCCTCGTCGTAGGCCTCGGCCATGTGTTGCCCGGTGCCCTTGCCGCCGTCGAATTCCTGGAGAGCACGGTCGATGGCCTCGGTCGGCTGTCCGATCCGCTGAAGGATGGGCCGCAGGTTTCTCAGCACCGGCTCCAGCACGTATGGGTCGCTGGGGCGGCCCCGCGTGTGCAGATCGTGTATCTCCTCGACGATCGCGTTGTATTTGTCGTCCACCGTCTTGTAGATGCGGTCATGGAAGTCCATGCGATTGACCGGTCGATTCGTCGGAACCGCCACCACATCGAGGTTGTAGATCTTCATGAACTCGTCGGCCTCGGTCATGGCCGTGCCGGTCATGCCCGCGATTCGCGCGTAGAGCTTGAAGAAGTTCTGGAGCGTGATGGTGGCCAGGGTCTGGGTCTCCTCCTTGACCTTGACCCCTTCCTTGGCCTCCACCGCCTGATGCAGGCCGTCCGACCACTGCCGCCCGTGCATCAGTCGCCCGGTGAAGGGATCGACGATGATGATCTCGCCGTTCATGACTGCGTAGTCCACGTCGCGTACATAGGTCACATGGGCCCGCAGGGCATTCTCGATCAGGTGAGGCCATTCCATGTTGGCGCCGACGTACAGTGAGCCGACACCCAGTTGCTCTTGCGCCACGCTGACGCCTTCGTGCGTGATGCCCACCTGCTTTCGCTCGCGATGAACGACGAAGTACTGGCGGTGGCCGATGGCCTCGGCCTCGTCGTCGTTCAGCCAAAACGGATCCACCTTGAACTTGCGAACGGCGTCCTCGAACTTGGGCAGGCGGGCGAAGGCCTCCGGCGGTTGGCCGCCCCAGCCGCGAAGCCGCTGAGCCGTCTCGGCGTTGGCCGACTGCTGGCGGGACAGGAGCACTCGGGCGACTCCGTCCGCCGTGCGATAGCGGTCCACGTTGTCATCCGCAGGGCCGCTGATGATGAGCGGCGTGCGGGCTTCGTCCACAAGGATCGAGTCCACCTCGTCCACAATGGCGAAATCGAGGCGGCCCTGCACCTGATCCTCCAGGCGGGTCTTCATGTTGTCGCGCAAATAGTCGAAGCCGAACTCATTGTTGGTGCCGTAGGTCACGTCACAGGCGTATGCCCTGGCCCGGATGCCCTGGTGCCCGCCCGGGTCGACCTGCGACTGGATGTACCCCACGGTCAGCCCGAGCAGCTCGAAGATCGGGCGGGCGAATTCCGCGTCGCGCTGGACCAGATAGTCGTTGACGGTGACGATGTGGACCTTCAGGCCCTGCAGTACTTTCAGATAAGCGGCCAGGTGACAGACAATGGTCTTGCCCTCGCCGGTTTTCATCTCGGCGATCTTGCCCTCGTACAAGACCTGCCCGCCGACCATCTGGCAATCGAAATGGCGGTGGTTCTGTGCGCGGCGGGAGGCTTCGCGCACGACGGCGAAGGCCTCCGGCAGGATGGACTCCGGCGTCTCTCCGCGTGCCAGCCGCTCACGCAGCCGCGCCGTGCGATCGCGCAGGTCGGAAGACAACTCCACCCGCAGGGCCTGAAGGCGAGCGGCGCGTTCCTCCTCGGGAAGTTCCGCCGGGATCGACGCGGCGGACTCCGCGAACCGCTGGTCATAGTCTCCCCGCAACTCCGGCTCCAGCGCCGACGCGAGGGCGACCTGCTTCTGGTAACGGCGAATCAGTCTCTCGTTGCGAGAACCGAAGACTTTTCGAAAACCCGCGCCAATGGTTTCAAGCACACCCATTTTTCACCTGTGGATTGAACGGCTCAGCATCGAACCGGCCAGCGTGGAATCGTCTGGTTGCCCTGGTCAGCGGCGGTCGCCGACGAGTCGAAGGAGTGCCCAGGGTGGTGTTACGGGCCGTACAGGCCGCCCAGGCGATATGAGATGGACAGACGACGGCCAGAGCAGGCTGGCGGGATGATGACGAAGGCCGACCGACCGCGGCCGCCGGTCACGGGACGGCAGAGATCACACCGAAAGTGTCGCCCGATCCACAGCAGAAGCACCACGGCCCCTACCATTCCGGCCAAAGCGGGTGAAGCAGCGGGTGAGCCGGCGAAGGAACACACCAGCGCCGCTCCGCTCACATCGAGGCGATGATGCCGTTCCAGCCTGAAGCCACCACCCAGGCCCGCATCGAGGCCGGCCACCGCCAGCATGGCCAGGAAGACCCCCGGCAATGCGGCGGATAGGGCGTTTCGCTCGGCAGAAATGGATCCTTCGGTCCGCATACCGGAGGCCACTCTAACCGCGACTTGTTCAGGCAGCAAGGACTTCGCGAATATCGCCTTCGCTGCCGCTGCCTCGCTCGCTGTAGAATGTCACGATGCCCAATCGAACCAACCCCGCCGGGTCCGCCATCGGCTGGTATGTCCATGTGCCCTTCTGCGATGGGAAATGCGGGTACTGCGACTTCTACTCCGTCCCCGTGGACGTCGCTGACGCCGACGCATACCTCACGGCGGTCTGCCAGGAGATCTACGAACGGGACCCGAAGCGGCCCGTGGCGACCATCTATGTCGGGGGGGGAACACCCACCATCCTGCCTCGAGAGAGCCTGCGGACTCTCCTGACCACCATCGTCAGTCGTGCGGGGAGAGCGGTGGAATTCACGATCGAGGCCAATCCGGGGACGACGGATTCACGGTTGCTGGATCTCCTTCTGGAGTCGGCAGTCAACCGCCTCTCGCTCGGCGTCCAGACCATGCACGATCACGAGTTGCAGCTTCTGGGTCGTCGTCACACCGTGCGCGACACCCTCCAAGCTGTTTCCGCGGCGCGGGCGGCGGGCTTTGAGAATCTCAGCGTAGACCTGATTTACGCCCTCCCCGGACAGAAGATCGCCCGGTGGGCCGAGACGCTCCAGCGCGCGATTGACTTGCAGGCGGATCACGTTTCCTGCTACAGCCTGACGTACGAGCCGGAGACGGCGTTGGCGCGACGCCTGCGAAACGGCGAATTGTCTCAGGTCGATGAATCGCTGGAAGCTGACATGTTCCATCTGGCGATAGAGAGGTTGACTGCCGCGGGCTATGAACACTACGAGATCAGCAACTTTGCTCGGCACGGTCGCCGGTGTCAGGCCAATCTCATTTATTGGCACAACCGGGAGTACCTCGGAGTCGGCCCATCGGCCGTGTCCTACCTCGACGGAACCCGACGAAGAAACGTGGCGGACCTGCGGGCCTATCTGGTAGGCATGAAGGCAACCCCGCCCGATATCGTGGCGGAACAGGAGCGTCTGGGACCCCTGGCCGCCGCCGGTGAGACCGCGATCCAAATGCTTCGTCTCATTGAGGGGATCGATGTGCGAGCATTCCGACGACAGACGGGTTTCGACCCCCTGGCCCTCTTCAGCCGGCCCATCGGCGACTTCACGCGGCTGGGGTTGTTGGAAAGCACCTCGCGGGCGATCCGTCTGACGCGAACGGGGTTGCTCGTGGCGAACCGCATCATGCAGGAGTTTCTACTGGAGGATCAGACACCAGGCGGCACGCGTCAGGGTAGTGCGGACGGCCCGGCCGGTGGAGCGGAGTCGCTTGGGGATTCGACATCGATCTGACCGGATCCACCACAGCGCGTCAATTGTATCACCTCCCGTTCGGGCGGGCAGATTGCTTTTGCTCGGGCCATGGCCCACGCCCCGCTGGTTCCCTGCCAGACCTGTCCCGCTGGCAAGCGGCCACCCATGAAGAAAAACCGCTGGGCCAAGTCGTACACGAGGCTTGAGACCTCGCTGTCCGGCTCGGTGTGGGTGATTACCTGGACATCCGGCAAGCCGAATCCGCATAACCCGACGGTGTCGGAGACGAAAACAGGAGAATCCCCTTGCTCCAGCCGGCAGGAGCGGTAACTGATGCAGACGCGAGGAAGATCAGCCGGCTCACTTGTCGACAACCCGGGATCGGACACTGCCGGAGAGCGGGTCAACCGGCCCGCAGAGGGCCAGAGCACCGCAGCCACGGGAGTGAACTCCGCCAAAGCCGCATGCGCCGCCTGATGCAACCGCACCACCTCGGCCCGGTCTTCATTTGATGCCCAAACCGAACGCAGTACGATGTGAGCTTCGTGCTCAGCTACGCTCGCCGCAACCTCGGGCCAATCCCAGCTTTGCGCAACAGCGGAATCGAGTTGAGCTGATTCGAGCGGATGACCACATGGAGCGACTTCCAGCCTCGCCTCGCCCAGCGCGATCTGGAAGGCAGACTCCGCAGCAGGCAGAGAGTCCCTTGTCATCGCCATCGGCAGGATCACGGCATCGCGGCGGCCTCGGCGGCGCAGCGAGGCATTGAACACTTCGGGCGTCATGTCGGCGAGAGATCTCAGCAGGACGACGGAAACGTACTCCAGCGGAGCCACCGCGGGGGCAGTGGCTTCTTTGGTCGGTGTTCGCTGATCCGGCCCCGACCTCTCCGGAGTGTCGTGAGCGTTCGGCGGGACCTCGGCAATTTGACCACTTGCTTCCTCAGGTCTGCCGGAGCCGCGAACCGCGGGGTCGGGTCTCCGGTCGGGAAGCTTGGCTTCCGATGGCTTACCGCTTGCGTCGGTTGCCCAGCGCAGCAGCTCCATGGCGAGGGCCAGCAACATCGCTGACCAGCCCAGGATGGTCGTGTGCTGCGCCGTCCAGGCCACTGCCAGGGGAATCAGCGCGGCAATCTCCTGCCAACCATGACCCTGACCTCGCACCAAGGACCGCGCCGCGCGGTAGAGAATGGAAGCGGAAGTGACCAGCCCGACAGTGACAAAAACCCAGAGCAAGACAATTCACCCGATTTGCGCTCCCGGTGGACCGTTCCTCTCCGCCGGCCTCACTCGCCGATCGGTCCGAAGATCTCCTCTGGAATCGGAATCAGCCGGCCGCCGCGGTCCACGCAGGCCAACGTGGATTTCGCCTCGCAAAGGATCTGGCCCTCGCGTCGCAGTTCGTAGGCGTGGTCGATGCGGGCCCGGGTCATTCGTTCCACCCGCGTCGTCAGCGTCAACTCATCGTCGTACCGGGCCGGAGCCAGAAACCGGCACTCCAGTTTGGCAACGACGAAAAGGATTCCCCGCTCTTCGAGATCACGATACCGATATCCCGCCAGGCGCAACAGCTCCGTCCGGCCCATCTCGAAATACTCGAAGTACTTGGAATGGTGCAGGTAGCCCATGGGGTCGCTCTCCGCGTAGCGGACACGGAGACTCACGTCACAGGAAGCGGGCGGTTTAGCGTTCATTCCGGAATTGTCCATCGAGCCGGCCGGAACGCAAGGGGCCTCGCGGGTCCGCCAGCACTGGAGCAACGCGACTTTGATGGCGCTCCAGCATTCGGCGGGCTTCCTGAGGCGAGCACCGCGCGTAATAGGCCACAATTGCGGTTTTGGCCTCGCCGCGGGCCTCATGCAGTCGCCCCGACGCCTCGCGATAGCCGAGTCCCGTCGCTTCGGCGACCACCCGGACGGCCCGATCCACCAGCTTGCGGCACGCGTAGGTATTCAGGTCCACCATCAGGTTTCCAAAGGTCTTGCCGATTCGCACCATGCTCAAAGTGGTAATCATGTTGAGCACTAACTTGGTGGCGGTGCCTGCCTTCAGGCGCGTCGAGCCGGTCAGCACTTCCGGCCCGGTGAGAACACGAATATCAACGTCGCATGGGACCTTGACTTGCGACCTTGGGACACAGGCGAAGAAGATTGTGGTCGCCCCGCGGCGTCGAGCTTCGGCCAACGCCGCGTGCACATAGGGAGTGGTTCCGCCGGTGGCAATACCCATCACCACGTCGCGAGGACCAACCTTAAGCTTCCTCAACTCGGCACGAGCCGCGGCGGGATCATCCTCCGCTCCTTCGACGCTTCGCCATAGCGCCTTCCGGCCACCAGCGATGACGCCGCGAACCATGTCGGGGGCGGATCGAAACGTCGGGGGACACTCGGCGGCATCCAGCACGCCCAATCGCCCGCTGGTGCCCGCGCCGATGTAAATCAGCCGTCCACCTTGGTGCCACGCTGCGGAAACGAGCCGTATGGCTCGAACGATCTCGCGCTTGGCGCGAGCCACCGCGGTGGGAACCCGGCGATCCTCAGCATTCATCAAATCGAAGGCCTTTTCCACCGGGAGCACGTCGAGCCGGCGAGTCTGAGCGTTGGGTTGCTCAGTCAGCAGGTGGCCACGGGAGGTCGGAGGCGGCGCCGTGGGTCGAGGTCGGTCGATCGGGCGAATCCTTCGGCTGCCTGCCGAAGCCGCCGTTGGGGTACGCGGAGATTTCACGACTTTCCCTCCAGATTGCAGACCTGCCCAAGGACCACCCGCCGCAAAGCGCCCGTAACCTGCGGCAGATTTGCCGGATAACCGTCCGCACCAGCAGCAGCCAACATCGCGAAGGACACGCCTTCCTTGGCCTGGATCGGGATGCCGTACTCTGTGGTCGTGGTCAGCCGCGGCGCGGCCGTTTCGCCGAATTGGCCCCGCACCTGCTTCGCCAGAGCCGCAACCAGGGCGGCATTGGCCGCGCCTCCCCCACAAAGCACCACTTCATCGATGACGCGAGCGGGAGGGCAATCCGTCCGTGAGCCTCTTGATGGCCCCGGTCCCCGTTTCGCCACGAAGGACGACGTTCGAGGTTTGTTGTATCGCCACAAAGTCGAGTAGGCCCTCGCCATGCTGATGGCCGTAAAGGCCGTCGCGGTAGCGATCCAGTCGTCTGCTGAAAGCGGCGTCCCTGTCCATCCGGCCAACAGCCCGGCAACATAGTCTTCGCCAAACTCCTCGCGGCCGCAGCTCTTGGGTGGCTTTCGCGCAATGAACGGGTGCGTCAGCATGCGCTTGAGCAACCGCGGATGCGGAGTCCCTCGCAATGCACGACGACCGTCCTTGTCGAAGGCCTCTCGGCCTTTGGTGAATCGGCGAACCAGGGCATCGATAATCATGTTGCCGGGTCCGGTGTCAAACGCCCGGACCTGGTCGAGGGTGCAGCCCGATGGAAGCCAGGTCAGATTGGCGATGCCGCCGATGTTATGCACAATCCGCCCGCGGACCGAGTCTCGAAACAAAACGAAATCGGTCCAGGGAACAAGCGGGGCACCTTGCCCTCCCACCGCCATGTCTGCTTGACGGAAACGGGCCACCACCGGAACCCCCAACCGCGCGGCGATCACCGCTGGATCACCGAGTTGCAGCGTGGACCCGATGTTCCGCCGACGAAGCAGCCCGGCGGCCCGACTGCCACCGCCTCTCAAGGGTGGCAGGTGACAGACCGTCTGACCGTGCGAACCGATCAGATCGACCCGTTTCAAATTGAGGCGTCTGACGACCAGGTCAGCGGCTTCGGCAAACGCTTCCCCGATCTCGGTCTCCAGGCGGCATAATCCCTCCGTCCGCGTTTCCGCAGGCGCCATGGTCCGCAGGATCCGCTCCCGCAGATCAGACGAATAGGGGAACTGGGCGTGGCCCAAGAACTGAACCCGCATGTTGAGGCCGCGGCCGATGATCTCACAGGCGACCGCGTCCACCCCGTCGGCGCTGGTGCCGCTGTTGAGTCCCAATACGATCCGGCGAGATTTTGCCATGTTGCAGTGGTCCGGTGGCCGCCCGCTCTTCACCGGCCGGTCCGTACGGCCGTATCGCTGCCGAGCATCGCATTCTCGCGGACCCGCACCGGAGAAGCAAATCGTCGCGCATTCCTTCCTTAAGCCGCGAAGTCGGCGTTCAAGCTCTCTGCGTTCTCCACCGATGAGAAGGCCGCCGAGGTCGGCGTGCGGAGCAGGCCGGTCCGGTAAGAGTCGTGCCACGCATCGCCCGCGGCTCGGCGTCTGCACGCCGCGTCGCCCGATGATCGGACGGCTCCTCAGGGGAAGACCGGTATGGGGGGAATACGAAGACAAGCCTGGCAACCGCTGACCCGGCTGCATTCGCCGGCAGGCCGTTCCCCGGGGGCGTCGCTAACGGGCAATCTGGGACAAGACCGCGGCACCGTCCTCCTGGAAGAAGTCCAGCGGCTTCGCCGCCGCCTCATCCAATCGCAGATCGAGACCACGATGAGCCTAGTAGCGGCGGTGGAGGCAAAGGATGCCCACACGGAAAGCCATTCGCTTCAGGTCAGCCGATTCGCGGAAGCGCTCGCGCTGGAACTGCACTTCAGCCGCCGCGAGACGGAAGTGCTGAAGAACGCCGCGATCCTGCATGACATCGGGAAAATCGGGGTGCCCGACGCCATTCTTTCCAAGCCCGGACCGCTGACCGAAGCCGAGTTCGAACGCATTCGCCAGCATCCCCGCATCGGCGCGGGCATTGTTCGATCAGCCACCTGTCTCCGGCGGGAATTACCGCTGATCCTGCATCACCACGAGTGGTACGACGGCAGCGGTTACCCCGACCGGCTCCGGGGTTCGCAGATTCCCTTTTCCGCCAGAGTCTTGCAGGTTGCCGACAGCATCGACGCCATGCTTTACCCCCGGCCCTACAAGGAAGCTTATGCCGTGTGCCGCGTCATCGACGAGTTGGAACGAGGACGAGGACGACAGTTCGACCCCACCGTCGTGGATAGCGCCGTATCGTGGCTGAGCGACCGGGCCGAACCAATACCCACGGCGATCGACTTCAACCCTGGCGAGCACATGGGCTTGTAATCAGGTGCGGGGGGCCGTGGGATACCTGGCCAGTAGCCGCCGCAGACCGTCATCGGCCGACAGATACCGCAAGCGGAGACGCCCGGAGGCAGCGCCGACCTCGGGACTCCGCGTCGCGTTACGGTCGACGATGCCGACGGCCCGAATCAGATCGGCCATGGTGTACGCCGTTCGATTGTCTGCCGCCGCCAGGTATCTCGCCAGCCAGCCCACCACGGCAACCGCCAGCATCAACGCCCGCAGGCCATCCACGATCGGCCATCCGAAGAAGCCGCGGCCAAAGGCAGTCCCTCCGGCAAGGCGAGCTCGCAAATAACGCGTGACCAATCCGTCAGCCTCCGCGCGCAGCAGCGATTCGGATGCCTCCACACGCTCCACTTGGTCGAAAGAGGTACCGGATGCGCCGCGAAGCAATGGTGGAACCTCGCCGATCCCCGCCGCCACAGCTCTTGCCCGCCGAAGCTGCCCCCAGCGATAGCGGAAGCGGCTGACCACCCCGGCGCAAGCCTGCTCCAGCGGGATGTTCTCGCAGTGGGCGAAGACCGCCTGCCGCAGCAGCCGCAGTTGGCGGGGAGTGGCTAGGGCGACGGACGCCGCGTCACTTGCTGTGGCAGACATCTCCCCCATGAGCAATTCGACCAACTCCAGCACTTGCCGGTGGTCCAGCGCCCCCACCTTGGCCGTGCAAAGCGTATCGAGAAAACCGACCAGTCCGAACAGCCGCGAGGTTAGCGGGAAATCGGTACGGCGGATCCAGCGGTCCACCTGATCAGTCAGGCGTTCTACGGTGGACGGATGCAGCGGGCATCCGGCCACCAACTCGACCGGTTTTGTGGAGGGCTTCAACTCCTTCAGGTCCGCTGCGGCGAACTCCGTGGCAAGCCGGGCCACATCGGCGCGATGCTTCGCCAGTGGACTGCCCGTGCTCTTCGTCATGGCCGGACAGTCAAACCGCAGGCCGACGCGAAACCCCTCTCCTTCTCTCTCCAGAGTGAAGGGAAAAAGCTGGCAGGAAAGCGGCTTCTCCGTGTAGCCGAACTCGGCATGGATGCGGCAGCGGTTATCCGCGGTGAGAAAAACGCACTCGCCGTTCGGCTTATGGTTCAACACGTAGCTGCGGCCCAAGCGGATGTACGGAGGACGATCCAGACGCCCGGACCAGCCTTGCTCATCGATCTTTCGATAGTCGCGCTCAGTCAGGAAGATCACCAGCTCCCGACAGCCGCTGCCGCAGCACTCGCAGTCGTAAAACTGCCCTTTGATTTCCGGAAATATGATCGGCAGGTTCATTGCGAGCTAATATAACCGCAACTTGCAGGCCCGGTACCGTCTCTTGTCGCAGATCGGATTCCTTTCTACATTGCGCAGTTCGGGTCGGCGGTGGCCGACCCTTCCCACGGAACCGCTGATCGGAGGAACCCGGATGATGGACGGCGTGGCAACGTTCTCGATGTGTCTTGGCAACATCCCTCTGCTCGACTCGGCGGAGACCCGGTCCATTTCAGCCGAGAACCCGACCGGCGCCAGAGGAGGCGGGGCCACGGCGGTTCCCGACGCCAACAGCCCGGCCTCGCGACTCGGCCGGGGCTGGAAAGTCAGGCCGTGCATCGACCTCGAACCCGGCGCCCAGGTCACGTTGGCGGACATCGCCGGACCCGGCCTCATCCAGCACATCTGGATCACGGTGGATCCCAAAGCGTTTCGCGATTGCATCCTGCGGATGTACTGGGACGGCGAGGCCACACCCTCCGTGGAGACGCCGCTCGGTGATTTCTTCGCCTGCGGCCACGCCCTCCGCACCAAGGTGAACTCCATCCCGATCGCGGTGAATCCGCTGGGTGGGCTGAACAGCTATTGGCCGATGCCCTTCCGCGGCTCCGCCCGAATCACCATCGAATCGCAGCATCGCGAGAGGATCCAGGGTTTCTTCTACCAGATTACTTACGCTCTGCGACCCGTGCCCGAGCCGGCCGCCTATTTTCACGCCCAGTGGCGAAGGTCCATGACCACCCGCGAAAACCCCGAACATGTCCTCGCCGACGGGATCCGCGGCCCGGGGCATTACGTCGGCACCTACCTCGCGTGGACGCAGTTGAGCAATCTGTGGTGGGGCGAGGGCGAGATCAAGTTCTTCATGGACGGCGACCGCGAGCACCCGACGATCTGCGGAACGGGTACGGAAGACTACTTTGGCGGTGCCTGGGGCTTCTGCGGGCCGGATAATCGGGAAGAAGTCTACAATACCGCCTTCCTGGGGTTGCCTCTCGTGCGACACGTGGATAATGAGGTCCCCAAGTTCGGCCTCTACCGCTGGCACATCATGGATCCGATCCGCTTCAAGCAGGAGCTACGGGTAACCATTCAGGCCTTGGGATGGTGGCCGGACGCGAAGTTTCAGCCGTTGACCGACGACATCGCTTCGACCGTTTACTGGTATCAGGCCGAGCCGCACGCGGAGTTCCCGCGGATGCCTCCGGTCCACGACCGCTGGCCGAGATAAGACACACTTCCGAACACTCCAGCGTCTGGAATAACCATCCGCCCGCTCCGGCCTCGCGGGCGAGGGGGCCGGAGCGGGCGTTGTCGTTGCACGCAAGGATCAATCGTGGCTCCCGGCTTACTGCCGGGCGGACATCGGCAATGCCGCAGGCAGCGAGAGCAGCGTCTTCTGGTCGGGCAGCGTTGGCGGATCGCCCTGATCGCTGCCGTCAAAGTTGATTACGCCGTCGGAGCGAGTGCCCATGCCCACGGGGAGCAGAGACACGAGCGCCTTGCGGGCCTTCGGCGGGTCGCCAGGGCCGGGCGGCCAGGTAATGGTGCCGTGGGCCAATCCGACGATCGGCAGACTGCGGGCGGGCTTGCCGATGATCGGCGGATTGGAGTTCGGGTTGGCGACGCGGCTGCACGCGGGGGTGGCCATGGCCCAGACGCGGGCCTTGCCTTTGTCGGTACCGAGAGTGCTCAGGACAAAGGGCGACGCGGCTCCCATGTAACCGTAGGAACCGGCGACGGTGGAATCCCAGCACGTCAGACAGCGCTGGGTGCCGCTGAACGGCTGCTCCATTTCATTCCAGGACAGGACCTGCACCGAGGTAGTGGCCGTTTCCGCGTCGATCGCCGAGTTGCCCGGGACGCCGTCACCGTCAAAATCCGGAGTGGCGCGGAAGTCCATCCACATATTCACCAGACTGATCTCGAAATCAAAGGTACTGGGTCCGATCGGCGGATTCACGGAATTACCCAGCGCCTGGCTGCCGGACGCCCAGAAGTGCAACAACAGCATCTCGGGGCATTGCTGGTAGTTGTCGCTGTCGTAGTTCAGCCGCAGCGCGGTGGTCTCACTCTTGCGGCCCGTGAAGTTCGAGCGGAACGCCCAGGGCTTGTATTCCCAGGCCTCCTCCAGCCGGTAGTCGATCACGGTCGCGCTGCCCGCCAACTGGTTGGTGCCGATCGGGTAGTTTTCCTCATCCACCGTCCAGCCGACGATGAAGCCACGGAGAATGCGGCGGCGAGGATCGGCCGGGAATGCCGGATCCTGGTAGCCGAGCGGCTGGATCCCCCGGAAAGACGGGAAGATACCGCCATTATTGTGCCCGCCGACGCCGCCGCCCGCTCCGCTGAAAGCGGAGAAGTAGGCCGGGTTGTTGCCGGTCAGGTCCAGCAGCGCATCCACGCCGAAGCAACTGCGGCAGGGAGTGCCCGGGCCGCCGGCGCAATCGCCTGCGTCCACGAAAATCATCTTCAACCGCTTGGCGGTCACGCTGTCGTTGGTTACGGAGATGAAAACATCCTGCAACACCACGTCATCCGCGGTTTGCGGCGTCCCCAGATCATCCCAGCGGATGACGACATATGGCCAGACAAACAGATCCGCCTTATGGCTGTACTGCACACGGTCGGCGGTACCGGGCGTCGGCGGCGCCGAACATTCCACATGAATGACCAACTCGGCCTCGGTCACGCAACGGGCACTTCCACCGTCAACGACCGCGGCAAATTCCAACCGATAGTCACCCGCATCGGCACATTCCGCGTCCCAGGACAGAGTGACTGTGGCCGTCTCGCCCGGCACGTTGCTGACCAGCAGTCCAGCCGCCTGCGCGTTGTCCACGTCGTTCACCGACACAGCCACGACGACGCCCGGCAGTGGGCTGACGAATGACAAAACCAGATCCCACGATCCCGGAGCGGTAATGACGGCTTCATTGCCCGGTGGAAAGCCCTGGGCCACCGGGCACAGGTCCGCCCCGGTGTTGTAGCAGAAGCGGCCGCCGTCAAGATAGTCGACCCCATCCGGATCACCGTCCGGCCCGTCGTAGGCCGAGCCGGCGGCGTTGAACCGACCGATCTGCCAGTACTCGGCACCGTTGCCGCGGTTCGCTCCCACCGTCGCTCCGCTGCCGCCGAAGCCGTTGAGGTTGTTGCCGGGCGTGGCCATTCCCGTGGTCCAGCACATGTTGTCGTAGCTGAAGCACACGGTATTGCCCAGGCCCATGAGCGGGTTGGAGCCGTCGGAAATGGCGATCTGGAAGGTGTTCAGCTTGTTCAAACGGAGGAAGTAGTAGCCGACGTTATCCCAGGTTACGACGAGCGTGTCGTCCTGACCGTCTCCGTTGCTGTCCAGAAACCGATGCCAAACCAGCCCGGTGCCGTGTTCGTCGTCCTGCCGGCGGGTGTCAACGTCAGCCCAAAACGCCGCAACCATGGGGAAGTCCGCAGAGGGAAAACCCACGGGATTGAAGGTGCCGATCGGGCCGCCGAAGGAGATGTTGCCGTTGTTGTTGATCCAGCAACTCGTGTACGTATCCCCAAAGAGCGGGAACGTGAATGGCAGAGCGATCTCGCCGCTGCTTTGATCGTCATTGGGCGGCATGGTCTGGATCCACTCGGGACCCGGTCCGGTAAACGGATAGAGCAGATTCGCGGCGTCCCCATAACACTGAGCCGAGTTGTTCTCGGGGTCGGGCTGACCATAGAGAGCATCCTTCTCTTCCTGGGTCAGCGGCGGATCCTGGGCCTGACCGACGGTCGTGTGGATTAGCAGACCGCCCAGCATGATAAAGACAAGCGTATATAATCTTCGCGCATTGGACATGGCTCTCGCTCCTTCCTCCGGACCAATCCGCCCTGCCCGCCGATAATGATCGGCGACAAGCTCAACCTGCGTCGGAACGGACCGCTTGATATCGGGTCATGATCGAAAGGCCCCCCGCTGGGCTGCATTCTTTCGCCACTCTGTCGCGAACCAGAGAAAACGCTGCCCGCGTAAGAACCGCCCCACGCTGCCGGGCTCGCCGGTCCGCAACGTTGCGCATTATAAGAACTCCTGCGGATGAGTCAACGAGCAGCTCGGTTCGAGCGGCAAAATCTGCGCTCCCGCGGCGGAGGGCAGGTCAGAGTTATCGGACAACATGTTCCGTAGGCACGAGCAGGACGATTAGCGGACCTATGTGTCGCCGCCTCGGCACACCCGGTTTTTTCCGGGCGTATTGCGCGGATTGGGCGTTGCCGACGCATGGTTCCTGTGGTAGTCATTATCCAGACGGATCGACCTGGCCAGGGGACCCCAGACTTCCCACGGATGGTGTTCGCAATCGGTGGCCCGGAGGACGCTGCCGGACCGCGCTCGCCGAGGCAAATGGCCTCGCGGCCGGCCTTACTCCGAGCGGGTGATCTCCTGTGCACGAAGGCTATCCCAGCATTCGGCCGGGAGCGGGAAGGAAGTCTGAGGGCACGGTCGACTCGGTCGCACCGACGCGGGCCGGAGAGTCCCTGTCCGCGGCGCATTCCCCGCCCTCGGGCGTCGCGCTGATTATCACCGCTGCCCCGACGGCCCCGCCGGAGTTGATCGAACTGCTCGAACAACTCGAGATGGCCTGGGATCTTGCCCCCGACCACGCCGAGCCCAACCGCCAACCGACCGCACCTGAGCCGGCTCTGCTGATTCTGGATCTGCATGCGTACGATGCCGCGGCGCTGCCTGGAGTGATTCAGCGGTGCCGCGAGATGGTGCCAGGACGCCGTATCGTCGGCGTGTATAGACAACCGATTATCTCGGCCATCGTCGCCGCCATGCGGGCAGGACTCGATGACTGCTTCGGGCTGCGGGAGGAAGACCGCCGGGATGCCGTCCTGACTTTGCGAAGGCTCCTGTCGCTAACTGTGCCTTCGGATCGTGTCTCGTCGCCCACAGGCGACCCGGACCCAGTATTTGAGTGCTTCGTCACGGCAGAGCCCGCCATGAAACGGCAATTGCAGGCCATTGCGGCGGCGGCCAGGACTGACGAACCGATTCTGCTGCGCGGCCCCACCGGATCTGGAAAAAACCTTCTCGCTTCCCTGATCCATCGTGCCTCGTGTCGGAAGGCCGGGCCGTTTGTGGAGGTCAGTTGCGCTGCCTTGGCTCCCACGCTGCTGGAGAGCGAGCTTTTCGGCCACGAGCGGGGGTCGTTTACGGGCGCCGCCGGGCGCACCATCGGCAAGGTCGAAGCGGCGGAAGGCGGAACGCTCTTCTTCGACGAAATCGACGCCCTCACGCCGCCCTTGCAGGCCAAGCTGCTCCGTCTATTGCAGAACCGCACTTACGAGCGTGTGGGCAGCACACGGACGCTCACCGCCGACGTCCGCTTCCTCGCGGCCACCAACGCCGATCTGCAAGATCTCATGCGAATCGGCGGATTTCGCCCCGACCTGTACTACCGGATTGCCGTCGTTTGCTTTGTGCTGCCGCCTTTGGCCGAGCGGCCCGCCGATATCGAACGACTGGCTACCGCTTTCCTGAGGCGCTATTCCGCACGGATGGGCAAGGAGATCCACGGATTCGAATCCGCCGCCCTCCGGCAGATGCGACGTTACGCCTGGCCCGGCAATGTCCGCGAAGTGGAAAACGTGGTGAAGAACGCCGTGATCTTCTCGAACGGCCGCTGGATCACCCTGCGGGACTTGCCACCGGAAATTGCCGCCGCACAGCACCGGTTCCTGACCTGGGGCCGCGGGTTGAAGGAGCGTCTGGAGCAGGTGGAACGAGAAACCATTTTGCAGGAGCTGCGCAAGCACAACAACTGCCGCACGAGCGTGGCCGCCGCCCTAGGCATCAGCCGCGTCGCCCTTTACAACAAGATCCGCAAGTTGGGCCTGCTTCGGCCGGACGCATGAGGATCGCCCGCGAGCGGGATCAGGGAACTGGAGTGCCACTGGCCAGGTTGGGCAGGAGGTTCTGCCACAGCCGCAGGACCGCCGGACCGGCCAGGACCACGAAGATCGCCGGAAAGATGCAGAAGACCAGCGGGAAAAGCATCTGGATGGCCGCACGGCCGGCTGCTTCTTCGGCGCGTAACCGGCGTTTGACCCGCAGGGCGTCGGCGTTGGTGTTCAGGGCTTGGGCGATGCTCGTGCCGAAGCGATCCGATTGAATCAAGATCGCCGCCAATGACCGCGTTGCCTCGATGCCGGTTCGGCGCGCGAACTGCCGCAACACCTCGGCCCGGGGGCGGCCGATTTGCGATTCCAGATTCATGGTCCGCAATTCGCTGCTGATGTTCGGGCAGGAGGCCGCGGTGGCCTCGGCTACCCGGTCGATCGCGGCATCCAGGCCCAGCCCCGCCTGTGTGCAAACCACCAGCAGGTCGAGCACGTCGGGCAGTTCCCTCTCCAAGGCCCTCTGCCGGCTGTTCCGCCGCCACTTCAGATAAAGGTCCGGAGCGACGAACGCAGCCAGGGCCAGTGCCAAGGCCGCGGTCACCGCCTGCAACGCATGGCCGGCCACCCACCAGAACAACAAACCTGCCGTCGCATACGTGCCAACCAGCAGAACGATCTTGACGGCCATGAAGAACGATGTGGCGGCGGGATGCCGGAACCCGGCCTGCACCAGCTTGTCCGTCAGGCTGGCCTCCTGGTGCAGATCATCCCGGTTCGCCACCGAGCGGCGGCCCAGCCGCACCAGGGTATCACGTAGCAGGCGGACCAGCCGGAACGTGTCCGACCTGGTGGTCGCCGTCTCCTCCATCGCCGCCGGATCCCCAAGAGCCTGTAGCCGACGCTGCACCTCGCTACCGGACCGGCCGGTCAGTCCCCGCCAGGCCAGCACGCCGCACGCCACAGCCAACCCCCCGCTGACCGCCAACACCAGTTCTAGATGATCCATGCGGCCACCGCTCAAATCGCGAAATTGACAATCCGCTTGATCAGGATCGCCCCGACTATCTGGAGCAGCAGAGCAACTCCGAACAGGGCCTGCCCCGTCGGCTCCTTGAGAAAATCCCCAACGTAGGCGGGATTGATCACTAGCAGCATCGCCAGCACCACCGCCGGGGCGATGCTCAGCACCAGGCCCGAAAATCTCCCTTCGGCCGTCATCGCCCGAATCTTGCCCGCCAGACGGGCGCGAGCCCGGATCACATACGCCAGCCGATCGAGCATCTCGGCGAGGTCGCCCCCTACCTCCCGGTGGATCAACAGGGCGGTCACGAAGACGTGCATGTCCTGGCTGCCGACCCGCTCCGCCAGCGTGCCGAGTGCCCGTTCCATTCGTAGGCCCAGGTCCATTTCGTCGTGAGCACGCTTAAACAGTCCGCGGATCGGCTCGGCCAATTCCTGCCCTACCAGGGCCAAGCCCGTCTGCAAGGAGTGCCCGGCCCGCATGGCCCGTGTGATCAGCTCAATGGCATCCGGCAACTGCTCGGCCACCTGCCGCTCCCACTTCTGGCGCAGGTGGTAGATGCCCAACAAGGGCCCGGCCACCGCCAGAATCCCCAGCAGCAGCCCCAGCCGCGGGCTGCCCAGGACATATACGCCGGTCAGCAAGGCGGCAACCGCAGCCAAGGCGATCAGCACCACGAAGTCGCCGGCCCCCAGCGGCAGGGTCGAAACGTCCAACATCCGTTTCAACCGCCGCACCAGGGGAAAGCCGCGCAGCACCCGATCGACCAGCGGCACTCGACTCACCGCTTCCGGACGCCGCAGCAGGCCGCCGGCAGCCAAGGCGACCGACTGTTCCCGCAGCTCCGCGAGACGCCGGATCTCGTCGCGGTCTCGTCTCCGCAGCAGCCGCCACGACATCAGCAGCATCAACAGGCTGGCGGCCGCGGCGAGAACAACCAGCATTTCCGGCCGCACGGCGGGCGTCATGGCTCGATCCTCCGCAGGATTCGCTTCTGGAAGAGCGTGGCGGCCAGCGGGTGTCCCGTTCGAGTCAGCCGGTCGTGGCACCGTGGGCGCAGCCCCTCGGAGGTGAATGCGCCGTAAGCGTGCCCGTTCGCGGAGACGCCTTCCTGCCGAAATACGAACAAGTCCTGCAAGGCGACGATATCGCCTTCCATGCCCGTCACTTCGGAGATGGACAGCACACGCCGCCGTCCGCCCGGCAACCGCCCGATCTGGATGATGAGGTCGATCGCCGAAGCGAATTGCTGCCGCACCGCCCGCACGGGCAAGTCCAGCCCGGCCATGGCCACCATGATTTCGATGCGGCTGATGGCGTCCCGCGGGCTGTTGGCGTGGACGGTGGTCAGTGAGCCTTCGTGCCCGGTATTCATCGCCTGCAACATGTCCAGGGCCTCGCGGCCGCGGACCTCGCCGACGATGATTCGATCCGGCCGCATCCGCAGGCTGTTGCGCACCAGATCCCGCTGGGTGATCTCGCCCTTGCCTTCCACGTTGGGCGGCCGGGTCTCCAGGCGGACCACATGCTGCTGCTGCAAGAGCAGTTCCGCCGAGTCCTCGATGGTGATGATTCGTTCACTATCCGGCACAAACCCGCTCAAGACGTTCAGCAAGGTCGTTTTGCCGGTGCCGGTCCCGCCGCTGATCATGATGTTCAGGCGGCTGCGCACCGCAGCTTGCAGAAATTGCACCATCTCCTCGGTCAGCGTGCCCAACTCCACCAGGTTCGCGATCGTCAAGGGGCATCGGCCGAACCGGCGGATGCAGAGCATCGGCCCGTCCAGCGACAGCGGCGGAATGATCACATTCACGCGTGAGCCATCCAGCAGCCGCGCGTCCACCATCGGTGAGGATTCGTCGACCCGTCGGCCCACTCGCGTCACGATGCGCTCGATGATGTGCATGAGATGGGCGGCGTCGCGGAACCGGACATCCGACTTCTCGATGACGCCCTGCCGCTCCACATAGACATGCTCCGGCCCGTTGACCAGGATGTCCGAGATCGTCGGATCCTTGAGCAGGACTTCCAGCGGGCCCAGCCCAAAGGTCTCGTCCAGCACGTCGTCGGCGAATTGATCGCGCTCGAAATCGCTCAGCAGCACCCCCGTCTCGACGCTGATCTGATGCACCAGACGGCGGACCTCGGCCCGGAGTTGATCGGTCGGGGACAAGCCGCTCTTCTCCAGATTCAGCAGGTCCACCAGCCGGTTGTGCACCGCCGCTTTCAGCTCCGTCTTGCGGCGCTGGTTCAACTGCATCCGCTCGGCCCGCAGGCCACTCTCCGGAGTCACCAACATGGACACTTTAGCCACCTCCCAGCAGCCGTTGCCACCAGCAGGGCCGACGGCCCCCGCCGGCCGGCCCTCCGCCGTTCAGACTCTGAGCCATGCGCAGGATGCTCCTTGACAGCGGAGCCTTTGGTGAGGCCGTCACCACCGGGCGTCCGGACTCCGACGCCTGCCGGGCCCGTTTGACGTCGGCCGGTAGAGTGAGGACCGCATCGTGCCCCAGGATCTCGCGCACCTGCTCCGGCCCGACCGTCTCGCCCCGGCAAAGCCCGTTCAGCACGCAACGAACTCGCGACGTCTCAACCCCGATCGACCGCAGGGCCTGCAACGCCTTGCGGGCATTGGCCACGCCGGCCAACGAAGGGGCCAAGACCAAGAGCACGTCGTCAGCCAGCCGCAGGGCAGCCACCGCGGATTCCTCCCAGCTTCGCGGCAAGTCCACGACGGTATAGGGGAACAAGGCCCGCAACAGGACCAGAATCCGGCGAGTCTGCTCGGCATCGGGCGGTTCCAGGAGGGTGAAGTGGCCGGGTTGGGCGAGCACCTCGACGCCGCTGGTATGTCGGGCCAATGCCGACCGCAGCATGGCCAGGTCCAGGTGATCCCCGCCGTGGCAGACGTCCGCCAGGCTGTAGGTCGGCCGAAGATCGAGTTGCAGCGCCACCGTGCCGTAATTGTGCACCAGATCCACGATCGCCGCCCGACCGCTCCCGTTGACCGTAAACCCCACGCTGAGATTGACGGCAAGAGTGGAGGCCCCACACCCACCTTGAGCCGGCAACACGGCGATGATCCGCCCTTGCCGTTCGCTCCGCGCGGCAAGCCGGCCGGCCCGGTTCAGCGCGGAAGTCAGTTCGCAGGGATCGATCGGCCAGCCTAGGAAGCCCCGCACCCCGGCCTTCATCGCCTCGTGGATCAGGTGTGGATCGCCGGCATTGTCGATGACAAACACCGGCAACAGCGGCTCTGCGGAAGTCAGGCGGGCCACCACCTCCAGCGTGGCGACGGGATCGCTGCCCAATGCCACGAGAACGCTGTCCGGGCGGCTAGGCAGGTTCAGTAGCTCGCGGACGTCTGCCGTGGTGGATTCGGCGATGACCTCCAGGTCCGGCAGGCAGGCCAGCAGCCCTCGGACCTGCTCGCGCCGGGACTCGTCCGGATCGGCGAGGGCCACCCGCAGGGGCAGCCCGGACGACGGCGACGAAGCCTCCGGATACCTGACAGCCTCTTGTCGATCGGCCATGCCGTCTGCCTCCCTCATTCCTGTCAGCTAGGGAACCGGCGCGGCTTGAACCACTGACGGAGCCTTTGCCGGGTTGCCGACCTGGGCCACCGCGGTCTCCGCCGGCTCCGGCTTCCATTCGATCCACCGCTTGCGACCCTGCTCATCGACCCGCTCCACGTACCAGCGGACCTCCTGCCGCGACCCGAATTGCAGTTCCAATCTCCGGACACCCGCAGGAGGACCCGGCGGGCCGGCGACCGCGGGCGATTGGGGAACCGGCTTGACGGCAGGAGGTATCCACTCGTCGTCGTCCGGTGGACGCAAGGTCAGATGTAGGCGAGACGTCGCCGCCACCCGTGCCAGCGTTTCGACTTCCTCGGCGGGGATTTCGAGTGTCACGGCAACACCGCCAGCGTCGGCCCGGCCAACGCCGGATTTCGAATTCAGGTCGGCGCCTCCCACCCCCGCCACCCGCGCTCTCTGGAGCACGATCTCCGACTCCCAGCGGCGAGTCTGCGGCCCCTTTTCGTAAACTGCCACGATGTCCACGTAGCTTCCCGGCCGCAGGCTATCCCGTGGATTTCGTGGCTCTTCGGGATGCACCGTGAGCAACCGCATCCCCCTCGGCAATTGGGCCTGCATGGCCTCCGTCGTGCCGGGTTTGGCCACGTCGCTTGACAATAGCGGCTGCCCGGCATCCAGAGGGTGGACCAGGACCAGCCCCACGGCATCCTCAACCTTCAAAATCGCTCCCAGAGGGCAATTCGGAAACGGCCACGCAGCCAGCTCCAGATTCGCGGCCGTCAGCACCGTACCCCGGGCCAGGTTCCCCTTGGCGGCGATGACCTGCTGACGTTCGCCAGTCGTCGGACGTTGGTTGATCCGGCTGGCCAAAATGACGGTGGCTCCGGCAAAACCGACCGCCAGCACCAGAAACGCCCAGGATTTCAGCTTTGTGCCCACGATGACCTCCCTCTGTGCCTACCCGGCCTGCCCGATCATCTCCATCGCTGCGACCGTCCGATGTCGCCGGCCACTTCAACCGGTCTCCTTGCGGTAGGTGTTCGACTCCTGCAACCACACGCCGTCGGCCCACGAAAAGAGGCCGGTCAGTTGCACCGCCGACCACGGAATGCTCACGCTGACCGACACCGGAGTCCCCGCTTGGGCATTTTCCAGATCTGACGGCTGTACCGTGACCGCGTATCCCGCCGGCAAGTACTCGGCCAGATGACTCCGAACCAAGGCGTCGACCTCGGCGACGGTCACGCCCGGCAACGACGCCTGCCGACCGCCGATCCGGGCCGCCACGGCCAGGCGGTGCTTGACCTGCAACATCCGGCCCAGCTCGAGCACCCCGAAGCTCAGGATGAGCAGAATTGGCAGGATCAGCACCATCTCCACGGCCACGCCGGCCCGGCGAACCGACGATCGAAACGGCCGCGGCCAGATCCAGGTCCGCCTCATAACATCACTCCACAACAGCGCAGGGCCAGCACCAGCTCGCCGCCCAGCGCGATCACCGCCCCGAACGGCAGGGTGTTGTCGCGCAGAATCCCCCGCCCCTTGGGGGTTTGCTCGGGATCGGTCAGCAGCCGATGCAGCGACAGCAGACGAAAGTACACGAGTTGCATGTTGACCCATGTCTGGCGAATGGCTCGGCGATAAAGGATGTTGACGATGCTGACCACCACGCCGATCGCCAGGATCACCAGAAACGCCTTCAACACCAGCACCGGTCCGGTCACCGTCCCCAACGCCGCCAGGAGCTTGACATCGCCACCGCCCGTGGCCCCCATGACAAACGGCACGAGCAGCAACGCCCCACCGACCAAGCCCCCTAGCAAAGCCTGCTCGAAGCCGGCTCGACCACCCAGTACGACACTGATGGTGATCCCCAGCCCGAGGAGGGCCGCGACCAGCCGGTTGGGGACGATTCGCCAACCGACATCGATCACACCGGCGGCCGCCAAGCCGGCGACATAAGGAATAACCAACGCGGCCAGAAGCCAGGGATGCGCCACCGTTGCCTGCTCGAAATACTCCATGTTCCGCCCGTTGCTCCGTAATGACCCGCGGACTGGCTTCTGAGTCGCTCTCCGGTTCGCCATGTCGGGCGTCCGCGGGATCGGTTGTGTCACTCGCGCAAGCCGCCGGGCATCCTGGCGCAGATCTGCCACAGCAGCGTGTCAAACTCCACTGGGTTCGGCGTTTCGTAATACAGCCCTTCAGCGCCGGCGGGCCGCACCACTTGCAGCAGGAAACTCGAAACGCCCGGCGCATTTCCGTAGTACACCACGAAGATCCAAATCGAAGGGTCCGCGGCGAAGGCCGCGTCGGCCGCCGCGATCGTTCTGGCCTGGGCGATCGGAACCTGCTCTTCGCCGCCCGGTTGGCCGTCCACGGCCACGTTCGGCATTCCATCGGTGAACAGCACGATCGCCCGACCGTAGGTGTTCTCCAGCGGCGGCAGGAAGGAAGCGGTGGCCAACTCCAGACCGGCGGCGATGTTGGTGCCCCAGCAGGTGCGGCACGGCGGCTGGCAGAAGGGATACTCCGAACACCACGGGTTCGGCGGATTCTCGGCCGGGCAGCAGCCGGCCACCATGCAGCAGCCCCGCAGGCCGTTGATCGCCTCTTCCACCGGACCGGCCGCCGGTTGAAGGGGCCAGATCAATGCGGCGTCCACTTCGAACGAGACCAGCCCGACCCGCGTCAACGGCCCGGCGTGATGCCGCAGGCACTCCACAAAATGGATCAGGGCCAGTTGGGCGGTGGCCAGATCCTCATTGAAGGAACCCGAGACATCCTGCACGATGAACACATCCCAGTTGCGGGAGGTGCCGAATTGGGCCGTGGCCTTGGTGCTGACGTCCTGCGTCGTACGGCCGAGCACCGGGCCGAAGAACAGGCCGACCGCCGTGCCGCGCCCCTGGGTGAGGTAGCCCGTGACGCGGGCCGAGTCGGCCTGTCGTTCGTCCTCGCCGCTGTACGGTGTGAACGTGCGAGTCTCCTTGTCCCACCGGCCCAATTCGATATCGCCGTCCTGAAGCGGAACGATGTGTCCATACACCGGGTTCCGCTCCATGTAGGCCCGGGCCCGCGCCCGAGCTGCCGCCGGACCCTCGGCAATAGCCGAGACCGCCGCCAGAGCCGCACTGTCCAGGGCGCTCTGCAATTCCGCGTGGGTTACATAGAGATAACCCAGATCCACCGTGAGTGCCGCCAAACCGAAAAACACCGGCAACAGCAGCAGCAGGTACCCCGCCGCCGCCGCACGGCGCTGGGGGCGAAAAGTTCCATGCATGTACTGCTTCGTCACGGCGTCACCACAGCTTCAGTCAGCGGAGGCTGGTCGCCGCCTCTCACTGTCGGCAGCATCAATGCTGCTCGAGGGTTATCTTTCGCGATCCCACACCCGATTCGCGAATGTGAGCGGAGCGTAGTGCTAAGCTATCATGCGGGCCTTCGGCTCGCAGTGCTCACTTTTTGTCACACGACAAAACGCCAATGCAGAACATTCTCTTGGTGTCATGAGGTCGGGCTATTACCGGTCAGGATTCGCACCGCCTCCAAGAACAGATCCCGAAGGGTGCTTCCCAGCGTAGTGGCCGCAGTCATGATCACCAACGAAATCAAAGCCAGGATTAGGACGTACTCGACCGCGTTGGAACCGGTCTCCTCCCGCACGAGCCGTTTCATCAATTCCTTCGACATCTTCAATACTCCAGAGTCTTCCAGATGACCTTGCCCGACTACGTCGCCGGACCGCTGTTTAATTACGGAGGGACAACCAAGTACCGCACCCTCATCAGAACAACTCAGTGCGGCCAAAAAGTAAGGCAAGATCTTGACGAGACTCCCGCAAGAATCCCCGCTTTTGTTGAGCCCTTCGGCTGAACCCGGGACTCTCCGAGTACAGCAGGTTAAGGCCGCATCCGATGTCACGCTGCGGACTCTTCGGGCGGACGACCCACGCTGCGGGCGGGATCGGCATCGAACTGCTCCGAGTCCACCGATCACCAACTCCACGCGTCCTATCAGCTATTGACGAAAATCGCCCAGAGCTTTCAGGTAAAGCCAATGATATTTCTGTCGAACCTGAAGTTCGCCAGCGAGGCTGAGCCAGGGTCCGCACGAACCACTCGGCCCCGTTCCATCGGCTGAGGCCGCCTTCCCAGGTCAGGCTTAACTGGATATCCTGGGCACTGGCCCATTCGTTGTCCGCTTCGGGCAGTGGTTCTTCGTCCGCCGGGACGGCGAACACGTCGCCGCAAAATCCTTCCGTAAGAGGGGCAAGCACGTCGGCAAAGAGTGGATCCAGTTCAATCGTCACGTCCAGGTGGCCGTCGATTCGATCGCCCTGGAGCAGACCGGAGAAGATAAGTACACCAGTGCCCACGAGCTGTGGGCCGAGGCAGGCGCGGGTGAGGCCCACAAACCCAACATTCGGCCCCTGGTTCGTGACGTAGCACTGGGCCACATAGAACCCCAGTGGCCACGGGGCAGCCCGCAAGGCCCCGTCGGGGATTAGCTCCGCACCGAGCACCTCCGGAAAGATCTGATTGTCGTAGATTCGCAGCACGTCACCGCGAGCGTCGAACTCCATCCGGAAGAACAGGTAAGGATCCTGCGGATCGCCATAGACTCGCCAGGCGGTGTTCGCCAGCGGCGAGGCCCCTTCCTCCACAGCGGCCGTTACCACGGACTCGCCCAACAGCGGTACCGGCATCTCCACCGGCAAACTGATCCCTCCCCAGCACCCGACCAGCAACGGCACCGCCGCACACAACGCCAATGTGCTCAAACCGACTGCTGAGGCATGACGGGTTGACTTCATGGGTTTCTCCCTTGGCGACACCGAGCACCGCGACCGGCCTGCTCCGCAGCCAGGGCGAGGGGGCCAGCCGGATGCTGCGGGGATTCGATGCCCGATCCGAATTCACATGCGTCGGCGAGCGTCGCGGGGCGCAATGAACGTTGCCGGCGGCGGGCGGTGTTGCCCGCACTCGGGCCAGGTTCCTTTCCGCCAGATTGGCACGGTTCCGTTACCGTCGCCCCGGTGCTTATGGCTCGACCGGCTCGTCGATTGACCCGTCGGCGTCCTCCTCCAACCCGGGAAGTTCGGCGAGGTGGGTGAAGCTTTCAAGCTTGCCCATCGCCTTTCTCTTCTCGCGGGCCTTTTCGGCTTCCCTTCGGATCTTGCGTTTGCGTCTCCTCTGCTGGGTTGTCGGAAAACCGACAGGCACGCCAGCATCCCAACCAGACCGAGCTGGCTGACTTCATAGCTTCTCCGTGTCTCCCCGGAGGAAAGCTCTCGCTCCTCACGACCCCACCCGATAGCGGTGATCAGCTTCGTTTCAATGTCGATACGCCTCGTCGCGGTACCGCATCAGGGAGTCTGGCTGCCACTGCCGAGATCGGTGGCCGCTTGTTGGAACTTGTCCCGCAGTGTTGTGCCCAACGCCGTGGCCGCCACCACGATCACCAACGAGATCAAAGCCAGGATCAGGACGTACTCGACCGCGTTGGAGCCGGTCTCGTCCCGAATGAGCCGCCTCACCAGTTGCGTCGCCATCTTCATCAATGCATCTCCTACAAAACCATGACCTTGTGAATCACGCCCGAGTCCTCCCGAGGCCACCCGTCGTCGCCGTCTAAGAAGCCGGCACAAACCCCGACTCCCGTCGAGGCAACCCGCTGGCTTCGGACTGCGAACGCAGACCCTCCGGGCTACACTGGCGTCGAACACCCGCGTGTTCTTCCGTCCCAACAAAGCAAGGGCTATGCCGCCGCGGATTCCGTCGTTTTCAGGCCCAAGAGACGCGAATCTCGGCAGAAGCCACGACAGGAGATGTAAAGGGAAATGAGCGCCGCGCTTGCTTTCCTGCCGTAATTGCCCGACATGCCGAACCATGTGAGAGTGTAAACCTGGGTTTACAAGTCAACGCGGGCCTGGCGGCGGTGGCGGTCTCATCCGGCCTCGCTCGGCCTGTACGGTCTTGCCCGCCGGAAGTATCGTGGCCCTCCATGACGGTGATCGCGACGACCCTCTGCTACCCGTCTCCGGAACGCCCGACGCAGGGCATCTTCGTCCGTCGGCGTCTGGCTGAGATCCACCGGTTGCGTCCCGTACGGGTCGTCGCCCCAGTGCTCTGGTTTCCTGGGCGTCCCCGCGGCACGCCCGCTCTGGCCGCGATCCCGACCGATTGTCCACCCGTGTGGCGACCCCGAATGTTCTACCTCCCCGGCATTCTCAAAAGCCTCGATTCTCGCTGGTACCAGCACGCCCTGGAGGCGGGCCTGAACGCCGCGACTGCGGAAAATGAACCCATCGACCTGATCGATGCTCACTTCGAGTGGCCCGATGCCGTGGGCGCGTATCGGGTGGCCAGATCACGGCGGATCCCCTTCATCTGCACGCTGCGCGGCAAACTGGTCAGCAGCATCACGAACCCGTCGAAACGCAGGCAGATTCGGGACATGCTGGTCAACGCCGACGCAATCATCGCCGTCTCGGCTGCTCTGGCTCGATTGGCGGACGAAGTCGCCGGGCGATCACTGGGCGTGCAAGTCATACCGAACGGCATCGACACCAGCCAGTTTCACCGCACGGCCGCGAGGCCGGATTCGCCAGACCCGGACGCCCGGGCGGCATTAGGTCTTGACCTTGCCGCACGGTACGTCGTCGCCGTGGGACACATGCAGTTCCTCAAAGGCTTCGACCGGCTGATCGAAATCTGGCCTGCGATTCGCCGCCAGGCCGGTGATGTACGACTCGCACTGATCGGAGGCTCGGCGGGAGAGCGCCGCTACGAGCAGGCCCTTCTGCAACGGATGGAACGAGACGGACTCATGGTGGCCCGTGGCGAGCGAGCGTCGCTTGACCCGGCCGACGTCATCCTGACGGGAACACTCCCGCCCGAAAAGGTTGCCCTCTGGCTGAACGCCGCTGACCTGTTCGTCCTGGCGAGCCGATCCGAAGGCTGGTGCAACGCCTTGAGCGAAGCCCTGGCTTGCGGTTGTCCCGCCGTCGCCATCGATGTGGGCGGCAACCGGGAGCAACTGCGGGATCCGGCTTACGGCCTCCTTGTGCCCGCGGTCCCCCCGCCAGCCTTGGCGGAAGCGTTGACGGAGGCGATCCTGAGTGCCTTGCGGCGTGCCTGGGATCGCGGCCGAATCGCCTGTGAAAACAGCCGCCGCAATTGGCAACAGGTGGCCCGGGAATGTGTCGATGTATGGGATAAGGTGGCGGTGCGCCGCCTTCGCTGAATCGCCACCGACCCGAACCCGGACGACCATGATCCAGGACCGTAACATCATCTGCATCGCCAGCAACTGGTTTTACGACCCCACCAGCAAGCATCACCTGATGAAGCTGTTGTCTCGGCACAACCACATCATCTGGGTGAATTACCACGCCTCGCGGAAGCCCCGATGGTCAGCCAAGGATGCCGGAGCCATTGCCGGGAAGATCCGCCAGATCATCCAAGGCCCGCGTCGGGTCGCGGATAACGTCACGGTCGTAACCCCGTTGGTGGTGCCTCTACCCGGCAATCGCACGGTGGCTTCCCTGAACGCGGAACTACTGGCGAGGCAGATACGCTCCGTGCTGAACGATCTCCCGGAGCGGCCCACTCAACTATGGTCCTTTGCTCCGGATGTCGACTACCTCTGCGGCCGCTTCGACGAAGAACTCTGCCTTTACTACTGTGTGGATGAGTTCAGCCGCTTCGCCGGTTACGATACGGAACAGGTGCTGGCCGCCGAACGCCGTCTGGCGGAGCGGGCCGATCTGCTCATTGTCACGTCGCAAGCCCTCCTCGAGGCCAAGCGGCCGCTCCATTCACATGTGGCCCTGGTCTCACACGGCGTCGATGCCGAGCACTTCTCCTCGGCCCTGCGGTCGACCGGCCCGATCCCACTGGAAATGCGCGAGTTGCCTCGGCCGGTGCTCGGTTTCTGGGGACTCATCCAGGACTGGGTGGACCTCGACCTGCTGGAGGCCGTCGCCCGCCGCCGCCCGCAGTGGTCGATCGTGCTCATCGGTGAGGCGCTGGTCGACGTCGGTCGCCTGCACCAGCTTGCCAACGTTCATCTGCTCGGTCGACGCCATTATCAGAAGCTGCCGGATTACGCCCGCGGCATGGACATCGGCATCATTCCGTTTCGGCTCACCGACCTCACCAGGGCCGTAAACCCGATCAAGCTGCGCGAGTATCTCTCGGCGGGCCTGCCGGTCGTGTCCACCCCCTTGCCGGAGGTGGCCCCTTACCGCCACCTGGTACGGGTGGCCGACACGCCAGAGGCCTTTGTAGGGGCCTGTGAGGCCGCGTTGTTCGAAGCGCAGGCTGACGTAGCGAGACGCGTGCGACTCGCGCGACACGATGCCATGCGTCAGGAAACCTGGGAGGCCAAACTGGAGGTGATCGAGCAACACGTGCAGACGGCCTTGGCGGCCCGCTCGCCCCGCGGTTGCGGCGTTGCCGTGGGATAAACCGGTTCCCACAGCCTGCCCGCCGGCAGGTCAACGCGGTGGACTCAGCCCAGAACCCGCCCGCTCCGAACGTGGCTACGGCGACGAGGGCCCGGCGCTGAGCGCGGAAACCGCTTCGTCCATGGCCTGATTGATCCGGCTCATCATCTCCAGGTAGTTCGCCTGATGCCGCAGCAGGGTCTTGAGCTTGTCGTTACCCGCCAGGGCAACCCGACACTCCTCCAGCTTGTGTTTGTCCGCCGGCTCGATGGGGCGACCCGCGGCCTCCAGTTGCTGGAGCCGGGCCGTTTGATCCTGATAGGCCCGAAGGATAGACTGGGCCTCCCGGTCCTCGGCCACGGCCCGGGCGGCGGCCATGAAATCGACACACCGCGGATGAGCCGCAATCTTCTTGCCAAGTTCCCGAGCCGAGGCAATAATATCATCCATATTCTCAAACTCCTGCTGATCGTACCGTTCTCCAACCCCTTCCATCGTCGCCGCGACGGTCCGCCGCGGCAATAGCGAAAGCAACCATGCCTACCCGTTTTTTTGATCGAATCATCAGTTTCCTGAACAACCCTGAATACGAACCCATGCGGCCGCAGCGACTGGCCCGTGCCTTGGGCATCGCCTCCGCCGAACAGGGCGATTTTCATGATGCAGTCGACGCCCTCCGGCGGCTGGGGCGAGTTGTGCTCGGCTCCAACAATGCCGTGATGCTCCCACAGCCCAGGGGGGAAGTGAGCGGCACGTTCCGCGGCAACCCCCGCGGGTTCGGCTTCGTCGTTCCCGACGAGCCGACGGTCCATGGCGATCTGTTCATCCCGCCTGGCTCCACGCTCGACGCCGTCACCGGCGATCTGGTGCTTTGCCGAGTGGTCCGCCGCGGCCGGCGGGCCGGAAAACCCAGCTTCGGAGGACAGATCGTCAAGATCCTCCGCCGCGGCCAGAGCCGCTTTGTCGGTCGGTTATGCGAGGAAGGCGGCATCTGGTTTGTCCAGCCGGACGGGCACGTGCTCCATGCACCGATCTTCGTCGCCGACGCGACCGCAAAAGCAGCCCGAGCCGGAGACCAGGTCGTGGTGGAAATCTTCCGCTACCCCTCGGAGGGCAAACCGGCCCAAGGCGCCATCGTCGAGCGGCTCGGGGCCTCGAGCGACGCCGGGATCGACCTGCTGAGTATCATTCGCCAATACGAGCTTCCCACTGAGTGGCCGGAGCAGGCCCTCGCGGAGGCCCGTACGGCCGTCGCCCGGTTCAACGCGACTGCAACCTGGCCGCACCGCGAAGACCTGACGAATCTGACGATCATCACGATTGATCCGGACGATGCCCGAGATCACGACGATGCGATCTCCCTCCGCCGGCTCGATGGTCCGGAGCCCGGCGCCATCGTCGGCAAGGGCGGCCGCACCCGACCGATTACCGGTGAACCCCGGTGGGAATTGGGCGTCCACATTGCCGATGTCTCCGCGTTCGTGCCCGCCGGAGGGGCCTTGGATCGCGCCGCTGCCGAACGGTGCACCAGCGTATACTTCCCGAACCACGTCATTCCGATGCTGCCCGAAGTGCTGTCGAACGGTGTCTGTAGCCTCCAAGAGAATGAACCGCGGCTGTGCAAGACCGCCTTCATTCGCTATGACGCCGCGGGACGGGTTCTTGGCACCAGGATCGCCAACACGATCATCCGCTCCACCAAGCACCTCACCTACCGCCAGGCGTCGGCGATTCTGGAGGGTAAGCGTGGCGGCGTTTCTGCCGACGTCGTGACCCTCCTGCGCGAGATGGAGAAGCTCGCCCGAGTCATCCAGCAACGGCGTCTTGCCGAGGGCATGGTGGTTCTGGATCTGCCGGAACTGGAGGTCCGGGTCGACGCGGAGGGCCGGACCATCAGCGCCGGCCGGGCGGAGTCCAGCTTCAGCCACACGATAATCGAGATGTTTATGATCGAGGCCAATGAAGCGGTCGCCCGCCACCTCCGCGGTCTCGGTGTGCCGTTCATTCGCCGTATCCACCCGGAGCCGGATGAGGAATCACTGGAGTCGCTGGCCCGTTTGCTGCGCGCGTCCGGCGTGCCGGTGCCGCGCACCCTGGCTCCCGCCGACCTTCGGGGACTATTGGAGAACGTGCGGAATCGCCCGGAGTCTTATGCCCTGAATCTGGCCGTGCTCAAATCCATGCAACTCGCCGAGTATTCCACGGAGGATGTGGGGCATTTCGCGCTGGCGAGCGATTGCTACGCCCACTTCACCAGCCCGATACGGCGATACGCCGACCTCACGATTCACCGCCTCCTGGAGCGCACGATGGGTTTGCCTTCCCCGACCGGCAAGGCGCGTCGCCGCCGCGCCGCCTCGGCGGGAGATACCGAGAAGGCCCTCCGCGACCTTAGCCGACGGCTTTCTTACGTCTCGCGGCGGGCCGAAAGTGCCGAGCAGGAGTACAAGACACTCAAGGTGCTCCAGTTAATGAACAATCAGGTCGGAGAGTCATTTCGGGGTGTCATCACCGGCGTCACGAACTTCGGGCTGTTTGTGCAGCACCCGACCTACCTTCTGGACGGTTTGCTGCGCGTCGAAAACCTCGGCGACGACTGGTGGGAGGTTGACACCAAGTCGGGCTGTGTGATCGGCGAACGGTCCCGTCGCATGTTCCGGATGGGCCAGTTGCTCGAGGTGCAGATAGCCCAGGTCGACCTGGCGGCAAGACAACTAATGCTTGTTCCCGTCGATCGCTCGACCAAGCCGGTCCGCCAGACCAAGCGGCAACAGCGGGCTGGTCGCGTCCGCCCTACGGCCCGTGTCCGGGGACGGCCGGAGGGGAGCCGCAAAATCAATACGAGAAAGAAGTAGCAGACTTTCGTGGCGACGGTGTTAACGCAAACATACCACGGACTTACCCGCGAATCAGTCCCCCGACCACGGCATCATCCGTGCCCAGATACAGAAGATCATGCCCAAATTCTTAGGGTATCGTACGTAAACTGACGATACAACTAATGCCATAGCACGGGGCTGCCAGGCAGCCCGGCATTTGAGATCATTCGGGCATCAGGCAGGAAAACCGCTACCCCGACCGCCCCTGCTTGCATGCCCGTTTTTCTTGCGCTTCCCTGCTCCGCAGGCAGAAATCCCGCCGTTGAAAAACAACAGAACCCGGCGAGTCTGCGTGCGGCAGATCGCCGGGTTCCGAGAGGCTCTCGCGAAAATCCGCCGGTCGTGGCGGATACGGCAATCACTTCAGAATGTTCACGATCGTATCGAGGAACTTGAGGGCGTCGCCTCGCTTTCGCTGGAAGGTATTGCGGCCGATGATGGAGCCGAATCCGCCGCCGTCGCGGATCGCCTTGATCTCCTCGAAGACGTCCTCGTCCCGGTCCTTCTTCGCGCCGCCGCTGAAGATGACGATCCGCTTGCCGTTGAAAGCGCACTGCACGATATGCCGAACCCGCTCGGTCAGTGTACCAATCGGGATCCGCTCCTTCTCATACACCTTGCGAGCGGCCTCCTGCTCCAGGTGGGCGGTGGGCAGCTTCACCTTGACGATGTGCGCGCCCAACTGGCACGCGATGTGCGCGGCATACCCGGCAACGTCGATCGCCGTTTCACCTTCTTTGCTCAGTTGTGTGCCGCGGGGGTAGCTCCACACGATGACCGCGAGGCCGGCGGCGCGGGCCTCAGCCGCGTATGCCCGCACGTTTTCGTACATTTCCTTGCGCAGTCCCGAACCGGGATAAATCGTCATGCCAACGCCGCAGCAGCCCAGCCGCAGAGCATCCTTGACGGAGGCGGTCAAGGCCTGCCACGAGTCCTTCTCCTCCATCAGCGAGTCGTGGTTGTTGGCCTTCAGGATCAGCGGGATCTCGCCGGCAAAATCTGCGGCGCCGGCCTCCAACGCTCCCAAGGGCGCGGCGTAGGCGTTCAGCCCCGCCTCGATCCCCAGCTTGAAATGGTAATGCGGATCGTAACCTTCGGGGTTCGGGCCGAAGCTCCTTGCCGGGCCATGCTCCCAACCCTGATCTACGGGGTAGATCACCATTCGGCCAGTCCCGCCGAGGCGACCGTGGTTCAGCATGCGGGCCAGATTGGTCAGCACGCCGGGATTCTCGCTGCGATACCAACTCAGGATTTCACGCACGCGTTCGGTCATGGTTCATGCTCCCATGCAGGTTGGGGCCGCCTCTCCATGGCGGCCGATCTTCCTACTCATGTCCGGGACGTTCACGACTGCACAGCGTAGCCGTCTCGGTGGCCAGGTCAAGCGGCTTCCGGCCCATCGCCTCGGCGGCCGAACCGCTCTCAGCCGCTTTCCATCCGCGATCTCCAGTCCACAGCACTCGATGGCCGCCCCAGCATCATCCTCCTCGGCAAGGTCGGTTGCCTGAACCGCCCTCCGCGGAGAACCTCGATTCATCCAGGGGACTCTGGAGACTCGTGGGCGGTCTTGGGTTCCGGGAGGCTTGCTTTCGGGTGCTCAACCAAGTGCCAGACCACCTCGCCGTCCAGGTAATCCCAGACGCGGTCATACGAGCCGTCAGCTCGCTGACAGCGGACGATGGCAAAGGCGAATTGCCCCAGAACCAGGCCGATCCGCTCGCCTTCGTGTTTGCGCAAGAGCCGGTCCACCCCGGCGAAAAGCCTCGTGGCCGCGTCCGCAGCGGGTTCTCCCTCAGGAGGCTCCACGGAGAAGAAGTCCGCCCGCCACTGGCGATAGACCCTGCCGAATCGCTCCCGCAGGTCGCCCAGCGTCAAGCCTTCCCAGAGCCCCAGATCAAGCTCCCGCAAGTCCTTATGGGCCTTGGCCTTGAGTTTCAGATCGTGCCCGATGATCGTGGCCGTCTGCTGAGCAGTTCGCTCGGTTCCACAACGCAGCACCGTGGGTCGGAGAGGTGCAATGGATTCGGCCATGGCCACAGCCTGCCGATGGCCGTACTCGTCCAACGGCAAATCCGTATCACCAGCCAGACGGCCTTGAGAACGCCACACAGTCTGGGCAGTCGGGATCAGAATGAGCTGGGTCATGCCGTGTCGGCACACTGCGACAGCGATTCCGCATTCGAGTCTCTACCGGCGAATTGTCCGTCGCCCAGCGACCGCGGAACCCACCGCCAGGGAAGCCATGTTACGGTAAGCCGGCCCTCTTGCCCATACCAATCCAGAATCTTAGAGATATCGCGCCTCGCTATATTTTGACGCGTGGCCTCAGCCTGGCGGAGCCTCCCTCTCCGGCGGCGGACCACCTCGGCGGAGACTCACCGTAAACGTACTTCCTTCGTCGGGCTTGCTCTCGACCGTGACGTTCCCGCCGTAGGCCAGGGCCAATTTCTTTACGATGGAAAGTCCCAACCCGCTGCCCAGGATGTTGCGGGTCTGAGCGTTCTTGATCCGCACGAAATCGCCGAACAAGCGGCCGGCCTCCTCCGGAGTGAGACCAATTCCCGTATCTTGAACGCGGAGACGAATCCACTCGCCGTCCTGCTCAGCAATGACGTTCACCCGCCCGCCGTCCCGATTGTACTTGATCGCATTGCTGACCAGATTGTTCATAATGATATCAAATTCGCTGCGATCAGCCGTCATAGTTAGGCCCTCGGACACGCTGGCCTGCATGGTGATCCGACGGCTGCGGGCTTCGCCGGCAAAGGATTCCAGGCACTCGTCCACCGCCTGCCGCACATTGATCTCCGTCAATTCGCGTTGCTTCTTGCCGGACTCGATTCTCGTGAGATCAAGCAGGTCCATGATCATCTTGCGCATGCCCGCCAATCGAATCAGGCTGCGATCCAGCATGTGGTCGTAGGCGGCCTGGTCGTCGCCGGCGGCCCGCTGCCGCACGCTGGTCAGATAGCCCTCCACCGCGGCCAGCGGCGCCTTCAGTTCATGAGCCAGCACCGAGATGAACTCAAAGCGGGTCTGATGCTTCTCCCGCGCCAGTTTACGGGCCTGTCGGGCCAGGATGATCTTCTCAGAGATCTTGTCGATGACGGCTCGAAGGTCGTCGGGAGTGAAGGGCTTCGGCAGAAAATCGAACGCGCCGCGTTTGATGGCGGTTACGGCGGTCTCCAGGGAGGCATACGCGGTGATCATCACCGTCTGGATGCGGCCGGCGATCCCCAATTCACTCATCCGCTCCAGAACTTCCAGCCCCGAAATGCCGGGCAGCTTGTGGTCCAGCAGAAGAATATCGGGCGGACTCTCCCGAATCCGCTCCAGGGCCTCCTGACCGTTTTCCGCCTGATCCACGACAAAGCCGACCTCCACGCCCAGATCGTGCACGGCGACGGTATGGCGGCCGAGAATCCGCTGCACACCCTGACGCATGCCAGGCTCGTCATCCACCACCAGGACGCGGAGGCTCTCCATCGTCAGCGACCCTTGAGCAGACGCTCGATTTCGCGAAGGAGCTGCTCGAAGCGGATGGGCTTGTCCAGCAGCACATCGGCCTTCACCCAGGACCGCTCCTCGGCCGTCGCGGCGTCGAGTTCCATGCCCGTCTCGGCGGTCACGCCGGTGACAAGGATCACGGGAATGTGCGGATCCATCTTCTTGATGTGGTGGCTCAGGAAGATGCCGCTGTCTGTATGCTCGAGCATCAGATCCACCACGGCCAGGTCGGGCTTATGGGCCGCCAAAACCTCCTCGGCTTGGTGCTGACTTTCCGCCGTCAATACGTCGAAACCGGCTCTGCGGAGGCGGGACTCCACCTGGCCCAGGTAGTCGACATCGTCATCGACCACCAGAATAGTCTTCGTCTTTGTTGGTTTGCTCGTCGTCACGGTCATCACCTTCTCTCGATTTCTGCCGACGTGGTGAGCTGCTCCGTCTCACGCCGCCGCCGCTCGCCGCGGCAGCGTCACGGTGAAGGTCGTGCCGGTCGGCCCCGCCTGCGGGTCGGCGTTGGACGCCACCTGGATGTCTCCCTGATGCATCTTCACGATGCCATAAGTCACCGACAATCCGAGGCCGGTGCCTTTTCCAATTGGTTTAGTCGTGAAAAACGGCTCGTAGATCTTCTTCATGTTCTCCGTTGGGATGCCGATGCCCGTGTCAATGACCTCGAACCGCACCCGTGAAGAGTCGCCGCCGGTCTTGATCGTGAGCACCCCACCCTCGGGCATGGCCGCCACCGCGTTCGTCAGCAGGTTGGTCAGCATCTGGATGATCTGGTCCGCGTCCAGCTCGGCGAAATGGTCCTCTCCCTCGTGTACGACCTCGACCTTAACCTCCGCGGGGATCCGCACCGTGGCCAGTCCTTGCGCCACAATGTCCCGCAAGTCGCTGCGTTGCCGACGGACTTTGTTCTCCCTGGCAAAATTCAGCAGCCCCGCGACGATCTTTTTGCAGCGATCCGCCTGCGCGGCAATCATGGTCAAGTCTTCGCGCATCGGGGAGTTGTTCTCACATTCCTCCAGCAGCATATGGGCATACATCAACACGACGCCGAGGGGGTTGTTCACCTCATGGGCGACGCCCGCGGCCAATTGACCCATGCTCGCCAGCCGCTCTGAATGCATCAACGCTTCCTGCGTGCTCACCAGTTGATTCACCGTGGTCCGCAACTGCTCGATCGTGTGCGGCAGGCACATTTCGGTTTCGGCCAGGCCCTTGTGAATGGCGATGGCGTGCTCGACGCAACTGTCGTATCCGCATGCCCCGCAATTCAGCTCGTCTTCCGGGCGGGTCTTCCCCATGCGGGCCAGAATCCGTATCAACTCATCGGTATTCGGCACGGCCAGCCGCTGATCGCACGGAGAGTAGCCGCGGGTGAGGTCCAGATCCGCACAAGCCGCGATCTCTCTCTCCCAAGCGGCGTGGTCGAAACCCGCCATTCGCTGCCGAACATACTGACTCACTCGAGACCGGCGACTGAACAGCGGCGCCTTGTTGGTCACGCCCGGCCCCATGATGCAACCACTGCACGCCAACACCTCCAGCAGCTTGGCATCCAGGTCGCCGGCCTTGAACTCCTTGATGGCCTCGACGAATTCCACACGCCCACCGGCGCTGACCACTTCGCCCGCCATGAGGTCTTCTTGGATGTCCGCTGCCTGCAAAAGTCCCCGACAGATCGCGAACAACGATCCGGCCCCGCCGTGCGGAGGGTCGAAATCAGTCGGGGCCGCGTCCTCCGGCCGAAGGCCGCGCCGTTCGAAGATGGCGCGCAACTCGGTAAAGGTCAAAGCCTCGTCCACGTCGTCGGGGACGTTTTCACTCATCGCCTCGCCCTTCTTGGCGATGCAGGGACCGATGAACACGATCTTCAAATCAGCCTGCGCCGCGCGACCGGCGGCAACGTTCTCACGGTGTGCGCGCCGCAGCACGCGAGCCATCGCAATCATCGGAGAGACGATCGGCGACAAGGCCCCGACCAGTTCCGGATGATAGCGCTCCACGTAGGCCACGATCGCCGGGCAATTGGTCGCGATGAAATGCCGCCCATTGGAGCGGGCCAGCAGATCGGCGTAAGCCCGGGCCACCAGATCGGCGCCGAAAGCGACTTCGTGGACCGCGTCGAACCCCAACGCCCGAATCATGCCCACCAGTTGCGTGTGGGTCAGCTCGGCAAACTCACTGGGGAAGCTCGGCGCGACCATCGCCGCCAGTCGAAACGGCCGGGGCGAGGACCGGAGCAGCGTATCCACTGCTTCCACGGCGGAAAGCACCTGCTTGGCGTTCTGGCTGCACACCTGCACGCAGTTGCCGCAGCCGATGCAGCGCTGGGAAATGACCTCCGCCTGCCCGGTGGAAATGCGGATAGCCTTGGCCGGGCACTCGCGAACGCAGGCGTAGCAGACGCGGCACAGCTCCTTGATGGTCTTCACCAGAGCCATGGACATGGCGCTTTGCATCGCCGCATCACTCCTCGACACCTGATCCGCGCACCCCACGATGCTGCCGATCCGGCCTCTACCGTTCCACGCGTCAGGTCAGGACGGCCCTGCTTTCGTAGTGCGTGTGCAACAATTCGTGGCTCACGGGACTTAACGGCTCCCCAAGATACTCCTCGTATAGCCGCCGGATGTCCTCGTTGTGGTGCGCCGCCCGGACCGCTTCCTGCTGATCCAACCTATAGAGAGCGGCCATCCGGGCCTTGATGGCCTCCGGGTCGGCCCCCAGGGCCTGCCCGCCGCCCGCGATGCATCCGCCAGGGCACGTCATCACCTCGATGAAGTGCAGGTGCTCGCGGCCGGCGCGCACTTCCTCCAAGAGGCGGCGGGCGTTGTCCAGGCCGCTGACCACCGCCAGCGACAGCATCAAGCCGTCGATTGCGACCGTCGTCTTCTTCACTCCCTCGAAACCGCGAACGGCCTCAAACTCGAGCCGCTCCGCATCCCGGCCGGTCAACAGAAAATGCGCCGTCCGCAACGCCGCCTCGGTCACTCCCCCGCTGGCGCCGAACAGCTTGCCCGCCGTGCTGCGGCGTCCAAAAGGCGTGTCCGCCTCTTCCGGCGTCAAGGAATGCAGGTCAATGTGATAGAGCCGGATCAACCGGGCCAGTTCCCGCGTGGTCAGCACCGCATCGACATCCGCAAGACCGTTACGAGCCAGCTCGGGCCGCTCGCTCTCGAACTTCTTGGCCGTGCAGGGCATGATGGCGACGCTGAAAATCTTCTCCGGATTCAACCCTTCGCGCTGGGCGAAGTAGGACTTGATCAAGGCCCCCAGCATCTGCTGCGGGCTCTTGCAGGTGGACAGATTAGGGATGAACTCCGGATAACACTGCTCCACATATTTGATCCAACCCGGCGAGCAACTGCTCATCAGCGGAAGCGGCCCGCCATTTCTGATCCGGTGCACCAGCTCGGATGCTTCCTCCATGACCGTCAGGTCCGCCGTAAAACTGGTCTCGAACACGCGATCGAAACCCAGCCGCCGCAACGCGGCCGTCATCACACCGTTCACGTCCGTGCCCGGGGGAAAACCGAATTCCTCCGCCAAGGTCACGGAGACGGCCGGAGCGTGCTGAACCACCACGCACATCTCCGGATCCCGCAGCGCCTCCACGACCTTTTTGGCGTGGCTCTGCTCGCGGAGGGCGCCGGTTGGGCAGACCATGATGCACTGTCCGCAGTTGATGCAGCTCGATACGTTCAGGCCCTCGTCGAACGCCGTGCCGATTCGCGTGCGGCTGCCGCGCGCGACGAAATCGATCGCCGCGACGCCCTGGATCTCCTCGCACACGCGTACACATCGGCCGCAGAGGATGCACTTCGCGGGATCGCGCACGATGGACGGGCTGGACAGGTCTACATGATAGTCGTTCTTGGCGCCCACGTACCGACGCTGCCGCACGCCCAACTCAGCCGCCAGATCCTGTAGCTCGCAACAGCCGTTTCGGATGCAATAGTTGCAGTCATCAGGATGCGCGGCGAGCAACAGCTCCACGATCGTCTTGCGGGCCCGCATCACGCGCGGCGAGTGCGTGCGGATCTTCATGCCTTCGGCAACGGGAAAAGCGCAGCTCGGGATGAGGTTTCGCTGCCCTTCGATCTCCACGACACAGAGCCGACAGGCGCCCGTCGGCTCCAGCCCATCGATATGGCACAGCGTCGGGATGTTGATGCCCGCCCGGCGCATTGCCGTCAACAAGGTGTCGCCCGGCTGGGCTTCCACTCTCTGCTTGTTCACTTCGATCGTGATCATTGCAGACCGCCTTCGTTTCTGGGCACCGCGGCCGGAAAGCCGGCGGCGTCATCTCAGCCGGCAGATCGGGATCTGCCGGCGATCTCACTTCACCTCGATCGCGTCAAATCGACACACCTCGACGCAGGTCCCGCAACCGATGCACCGTTCCGGCACGATGTGATGCGGGGAGCGGGCCGTGCCCAGAATCGCGTCCACCGGGCACTTCTTGGTGCAAAGCGTGCAGCCTTTGCACAGCTCCGGGTCGATCCAGTAGGTCAGCAGATCCTTGCAGACCCCCGCCGGGCACCGCCGCTCGTAGATGTGGGCCTCGTACTCTTCCCGGAACCAGCGCAGGGTGCTCAAGACCGGATTGGGCGCGGTCTGACCCAGGCCGCACAGACTGGTGTCCTGGATCACTTCCGCCAGCCGCTGGAGGTACACGACTCCACGGAATCGCTCCAGGGCGTCGTTGCCGGTCTCGTTGCGGCGGCCCCGCGTGATCCGCTCCAGGATTTCCAGAAGGCGACGGGTCCCCTCTCGACAGGGGATACACTTGCCGCAGCTCTCCCGTTGAATGAAATCCATAAAAAACTTGGCCACATCGACCATGCAGTTGTCTTCGTCCATGACCACCAAACCGCCGGAGCCCATCATCGCTCCGACCGTTTTCAGGGATTCGTAGTCGATGCGGATGTCGAGATGTTCGGTCGGGATGCAACCGCCGGACGGGCCGCCGATCTGGGCGGCCTTATAGGCCTTGCCGGCCGGCGGGCCGCCGCCCACGTCGAAGATGATCTGGCGAATGGACGTGCCCATGGCCACTTCAATGAGGCCGGTGCGCTGCACCTTGCCGGACAAGGCAAAGACCTTCGTGCCTTTGCTGGACTCCGTACCCACCGCGCTGAACCAGCCGGCCCCGCGGTCGATGATGGCCGGCACGTTCGCCAGAGTCTCGACGTTGTTGATGATCGTGGGGTGCTGGAACAGGCCCTTGACGGCGGGAAATGGCGGCCGCGGCCGCGGCATGCCGCGCTTGCCTTCGATACTGTGAATCAGTGCGGTCTCTTCGCCGCAAACGAAGGCCCCCGCGCCCATCTTGATGACGATCTCCAGGCTGAAATCCGTACCAAGGATATTGCGGCCGAGGAGATGGTGATCCTTGGCCTGGGCCATCGCCACCTTGAGCCGCTCAATGGCGAGCGGATACTCGGCGCGGATGTAAATGTAGGCCTTGCTCGCACCAATTCCGTAGGCGGCGAGGGCCATGCCTTCCAGCAGGCGATGCGGATCGCCTTCGATCACCGCCCGATCCATGAACGCTCCGGGATCGCCTTCGTCAGCGTTGCAGACGAGGTATTTCTGCTCGCTGGCAACGCCCCGAGCGAACTTCCACTTCTTGCCGGTGGGAAAACCGCCGCCGCCCCGGCCCCGCAAGCCGCTCGCCTCGACGGTGCCGCACACCGTGACGGGGTCCATCGTCCGCAGCGCTTTGGCCAACGCCTGGTAGCCGCCCCGGGCGACGTATTCCTCGATGCGTCCGGGATCCATGACGCCGCAATTCGCCAATACCCACCGGGTCTGCGGGGCGAAGAACGGGTGCTCATCCAGATACGGCACCTCGGGCCAGGGTTCCGCGGCGGACTGGCGGTGTTGCCCGATCACGCCTTCGCCCGGAACCTGTCCGGCGAATACCGCGTCCAGCAACCCGTCCACCCGGTCTCGTGTCACTCCGCCGAAGGCGAGGCGACAGCGGCCCGGTAGTTGTACGTCCACGATCGGCTCCGCGGAGCACAAACCAATGCAACCGACCTCGACCACCTCCGCGTCGATTCGCCGTGCATGCAGATATTCCCTCACGGCCTCCGCGGTCTGGCCGGCGCCCGCACCCAGACCACAGGTGCCGGTCCCCACCAGGACGGCAGGACGCACCAGGGTATCGCGCCGAAGCGAAGCCAGCTCCTGCTCGTGGCGAGCAGGATCCTGGGCCGACAAGACGTCGGCAATCAACCCCGCGTACGGGGAAGGCGGCATTTGCGCGACGATCCCGCTTACCGCGGCTTCATGGGTCGAGCAGCATCCGCAGCCGGAGTGTTCAGGCAACCTGGTCTTTGACATCTTCAGCAGCCTTCTTTCGATAGGACTTGAGGATCTTGTCGGTCTTCGCGGTGTCGAGGTTGGCGTGGAATTCACCGTTGATGGCAATCACCGGCGCGAGGCCGCAAGCCCCGATACAGGCCACCACTTCAAGGCTGAAGAGCCCGTCCCGCGTCGTCTGACCCGGCTCGATCTTTAGCTCTCTCTTGATGAACTCCAGCACCGCCGCGGAACCCTTGACGTGACAGGCCGTTCCTCGACAAACCTGAATGTGGAATCGCCCCGTCGCCTGAAAGCGGAACTGGTTGTAGAAAGTCGCGACGCCGTAGATCTTACTGGTCGGCAGGCCCAGATGTCGGCCGATCTGCACAACGGCGTCTTTCGACAGGTAGCCCAAGGCCCCCTGCACTTCCTGGAGGATGGGAATCAGGCTGTCGCGGCCGGCTTCCGGATACCGCGCCAGGATCATCTCCACCTGGGAATCTGTGTTCGTGGCGATCACGTCTGCTCCCTTAAACTGAGGTCGCGGTGGTCCCGTCGGCTCCCGCTTTCTCGGCACCGAGGGGAACGGCGGCTCACGTTGCGTCGAGCAACGGCCGTGCCACTCTCATCGGCACACTATGGATGCTATCTGCGATGTCGCAAAACGGAGCCTGGTCTCTGCTTAAGCGGGCAAACAAACCTCGCCGGCAACGCGAAAACCGCAGGAACCGAATTCGGAACACGTGCCCACGGTCAGGAAAAGCGGACCATGACCCCCAACCACGCGACGAAACAATTGGCTGCCGCCAATGGAAGGGTGTATGATTCAGTCGTCCACTGTCAGAACCGCTTGACAGAACGTAAACGCTGATGAACGAACTGCATCCCACCGCCGGCGCTCTCAATGAAGACGAGCCCAGCCTTCGCCAACGGGTTTTGGTCATCGACGACGAATCGGCGATTGGAGCCGGCATCAAACGCTGCCTGGTGCCGGCCGGGCACGAAGTCGACGCCTTCGATCGCTCGGAGCAAGGCCTACTGGCCGCGATCACCGGCCAGTACGACATCATCTTTCTCGATCTGATGATGCCGGACATGGGCGGGCTTGAAGTGCTTCGCCGCATCCGCGAAGCCGCGGTAGCGTCGGAGGTCGTCATCATCACCGGCCATTCGACTGTCGAAACCGCCGTGGAGGCGATGAAGCTCGGCGCCGCAGACTACCTCGCCAAGCCGTTCACTCCCAGCGAGTTGCGAATGGTGCTGAAGAAGGCGAGCGAGCGGTCCCGGCTCATCCGCGAAAACGCAGCCCTCCGACAGGAACTCGAACTTCAGCAAGGCTTTGAGGGCATGATCGGCGAAAGCCGAGCCATGCAAAACGTCTTCTCCCTCATCAAGCGAGTGGCCCCGACGGACGGGACCGTCCTCATCAGCGGCGAAAGCGGAACCGGCAAGGAAATGGTCGTTCGGGCGCTCCATCGGCTGAGCCGGCGGAGAGAGCGGCCGCTCTTGGCCTGCGATTGCACCGCCCTGGCACCCTCCCTGCTGGAAAGCGAGTTGTTCGGCCACGTCAAAGGCTCGTTCACCGGCGCCGTCGCGACCAAGCGGGGACTCTTCGAAGTCGCGGACGGCGGTACCCTGTTCCTCGACGAAGTCGCCAATCTCAGTTTGGAGACTCAGAGCAAGCTACTTCGGGTCCTGGAGACCCGCATGGTTCGGAAGGTCGGCGACACCGCCGAACGGGAAGTAGATATTCGGCTGGTGGCGGCCACCAACCGCGACCTGATGAGCATGGCCAAGGAGGGGGCTTTCCGCGAAGATCTCTATTACCGGCTGAACGTCGTGCCGATTCATCTGGCTCCGTTGCGGGAGCGAACCGGCGACATCCCGCGCTTGGCCATGGTGTTTCTCGAGCGGATTTGTCGCAAGAACCAGGTGGGCATTCGCGGTTTCACTCCCGAAGCGATGACCCTGATGGAGAGCTACCGCTGGCCGGGCAACGTTCGGGAATTACGAAACATCGTCGAGCGCATGGCGATCCTGTGCGACGCGGATCGGATCGAACCCCGCCACCTGCCGCCGGAAATCCGTGGCTGTCGGCCTCTCGCCGAGATCTCTCAGTTGCCGCGGACCTGGAAAGAGTTTCGAGACTACAAGCAGAAAGCACGCGAGGCCGCGGTCGAAGATCTGGAACGGCGGTTTCTGCTCGACGCACTGCGTAGGTCGGGGGGCAACGTCAGCCGCGCCGCCGAGGACGTCAAGATGCAGCGAACCAACTTCCACGCTCTGATGCGCAAGCACGGCCTCAGATCCGACCTGATCTAGCAACTCTCAAGAAACCCGGCCTGTCGGCCTGTATGGCCACCTCGTACAAGAACGCAGCGAAGCCCGATTCCTCGCACCGCAAGCGGGCCCCCGGCGGAGCGTGAGACACCGCTGTCCAGAGGCACGCGAGTTGCAACCAAGCACGCCGATCGGCTTCGACGATCAGCGCAACGGGATCTGGTCCAGCGACGCACAGTCGCTCCCACCATGGAGCAATTAAACCGGGCCATCCCGCGAGGAAGCTTCGTTCGCCGAGCCTGAATCCGTCCCCCTCCGGTGGGTGAAGTCATGGATCCCGGCCCTGGACGACGCACGTTCGACGAAGAGGATACCTGGTTCCTGGACGAATGTTGGTTTCGCCTAGAAGCCGGCGGAGAGGCACTGAGCGGCGGTGTACTGCCGCGCCTGACCGGCAGCACGCTCGAATCCCTCCGATTGCCCCGCGAAGGCGACTACGTCTGGCAGGGCGTCCCGTTCGCCGCCGCGCAGGTGGCGGGACGCCCGCCCCGCGCCTTGCCCGCACCGCTTTCCGGCACCGTCACCGAGATTAACCAGGCCTTGAGCGAGTATCCTTCCGCGGTCTTCGAAGATCCGTGTGGCGAAGGCTGGATCGCGAGAATTCGCCCGGCTGACCTGGCAGGCGAGCTTCCTCTGTGTATCAAGCGGCAAGCGATTCTCGTCACGGCTGGTTTTCGGGAAGGCCTTCGCCAGGCCGACTTGCTCCGCTCCCTGGGGTGTCAGACGGCCATTGTTACCACACGAAGCCGCCTGAACGAACTGCTGACCGGCCCCACCAATCCGACCGCTGCCCGGCGTGACGGAACGGACACGGTGTTCGTCATCGACGCCCCCAGCTTCGGCTCCACCGGCCCGGCCTTCGTCGGAGACATCAACGCGCGAGCGCCTGCCGCCCGCGTCATCGTAGCGGCAGGCGAGGACAGCCGCTGGGAAGCAGCCTATCGCACCTACCGCGTGTTCTACTACGCCATCCGACCATTTGCCGACCTGGAAATCGTGGACATCCTCGATGCCGCGTTCCGGCGACATTTCGCCAGCTCCGAATGCTGTCGCGAACCACCTCTCAACCTGAACGGCCCTTGCCTTCTGCGCGTCACGCCCGCCGATGGCCGGGCTGCATCGGTTATCGTGGCCCTGGAGAGCCTCGACGTCGGACCACGGCTACTAGGGGCCGTTTACGCTTTGCTGTCGCAACGCGGAATTCCCAGCGAATGGGCTGATGTCGCCAGCGGGGATTGGGCGGCCGCTGCCAGCGCCGAAATCGCCCGTGGACAGCGCGTGATTCTGCTACAGGCCCAGGATATGGGCAGACCGCCGGGCACGCTGACCTGCCTGTCGCCGACAGACGGCCTCGGTCCTCCTGCTGCATCCCCGACGATCTTCCTGCTGCAACCCTGGAAGCCCGGCGGAGGCCCTCTCCTTGATGGACGAACGCTACAGGCCATCGCCCGACACATCGTCCAAGCGGCTATGAACCCTTCGAAACGACGCTGAGTCGCTGCTCCCTTTGGGGAAGCGGGCAGTCTTGCAGACCAGCCCCCGCCCGGCCTGGACCCGACATCACTACGCTGAGTGTCCCTTGGATTGGTGAGCCACGGATGGATCAGGCCGCTTCACTTCTGTCGTGGCCAGCAGGGCTTGCATGATCTGCTCTCCCACCGCGGACATACCGTCCGGGGTGTAAGGGATCATCATCACCACCGACTTGCTGTGAGCGCCGACCGCGGTCACCGTGTCATAGTGTTGCGTCAGGAGCACCATCTTGGTCGCTTCCTCGGGCGAGATGCCCGCCGCGGCGCAGGCTTCGACCGATTCCTTGAGGCCGTTGGCGATGGCCAGTCGCTGGCGGGCAATGCCGACGCCCTGCAACTCCTTGGCGCGGGCCTCCGCCTCTGCCTCCGCGATGGTGCGGATCTTCCGCGCTTCCGCCTCGTTTCGGGCGGCCTCCTTGAGCCGGGCACTGGCGTTGACCTGGTTCATCGCGTCCTTGACCTTCTTGTCCGGCTGAATGTCGTTGACCAAGGATTGCAGAATCGTATACCCGAATTGCTGCATGGTGTCCTGCAAGCGGTCTTTGACCGCCTGCGCGATTTTCTCCTTCTCGGAGAACACGTGGTCCACCGCCATCTCCGGCACCAACGCGCGGACCGTGTCGAAGACGTATGAACTGATCTGCTGGCCCGGGTTCATGAGCTTGTAGTGCGCGGCCAGGACGGCGGTTTCCTCGTCCCGTACGAAAAACTGCACCGCGATCTTGAGGTCCACGAAGACATCGTCGCGGGTCTTCGATTCGACGTTGATCTCCAGTTCGCGGACGCGGTGAGTGACGCGTCCGGCCACGCGGTCCACTACCGGGATCCGCCAGTGCAGACCCGGGCCGGCCGTGCGCAGGAAGCGACCGAAACGTTCGACGATGCCGCGCGTCTGTTGTTCGACCGTGAACAACCCGCTAAGGATCATCACCCCCAACAGCAGCAGAATAGCGGTGCCAAGAATAATCAATCCTGAACCCATGGCTCGGTCCTTTCTACCGCCGAGGCGGAAGGCAATACCCCGAACTACCAACGCCACTCGCACGACCACAGCACCAAGGCCAATTCGTCGATCGGCCCCGGCATCTCGTACGAGGCGACTTCCAATGAGCAACTGCCTCCGCGAGGCAGCTCCGGCACGATGCGCTCAATGGCCAAGATCGGCCGCCGGGCAAGATCCCGACCGCGCAGCCGAATGACTGCCTCGTGAATCGGGTACCCTGCGTTGAACAGCACGACGGCCAGGCCCTCGGTATCCAGCAGCGGTCGGCCTCCATAAGCCGCCTCCCGCTGGAAGAACAGATCCGGTGCGTTGTCAAAGGGCTGGAACCCCGGTGGTGAAGGCAATGGGTGGGGATGCGGCGGAGGGATCCGGTCCTTGGGCGGAAGCAAGCTGCCTGCCGCGTCCCGTCCGACGCCCGGTTCGCCCGATCCGCTCTGCTCCGCCAAGCTGTGGCCGCAACGAGAACAGAACCTCGCGGCGACGACGTTCCGTGCGCTACACATAGGACATGTCAAGTCGGCGAACATCGTCCGGCCGCCCCGCAAGAGCCATTCGCAGAACCGCCCGCCGGTCACACACCGGCGCGGCGGATCCATTCGCGGAACCCTTCCCCTACTCAGTCTAGCTTACCGATCGTGGCCGACCACTATAAAGCGGCGTCTTACTTGTAACCCTTCTTCCTCGACGGACTAATCAAGTCTCGCGACCGCGGCTGCCGGGGACACCGCCGCCGGCGACCGGAGGCGATCTCAGACCGGTTCAGGAAGCTCTCGCCGCAAGAAAGAACCGTAGCCGCGGGCTCCGCAGAACCGGTAATCATCGACCACGACTCGCCCGCGGCAGAGGGTGGTGCGGGGGAATCCCGCCAGCACCATTCCCTGATACGGCGACCAATCGGCGTTGGTTTCCATCTTTCGATGATCCACCCGAATACGCCGATCCGGGTCAATGATGGCCAGGTCGGCATCGAAGCCCGGCTGAACCCGGCCCTTGCGATGGCCGAGCCCCATCAACCGCGCCGGCGACGCACAGCAGCGGTCCACGAACTGCGTGAGACTCAGCCGTTTCTTCAGGACTCCGTGAGTGAAGATGATCGGCAGCATGGTCTCCACACCGGGCAGTCCCATGGGAATCCGCGTCCAATCGCCCTTCCACACGGCCTTCTGCGCGGAGGTGAACGTGCAGGTGTCCGTCGAAACCACTGCCACAGCGCCCGTTCGCAGACCCCGCCAGAGTCGTTCCTGATCGGCAGGCTTCTTCACCTGAGGGCAGCAGGCGAAAAGGTGTCCATTGCGCCGTTTGAACACGGAGTCGTCCAACACGAGGTACTGTGGACAGGTCTCGGCCAGAACGTGAGCGCAACCCTGCCGCCGGGCCTGCTCCACAATGTCGGCGCCTTCGGCGGTCGACATGTGCACGATGTAGAGCCGACCACCGGTGACTTTGGCCCAGGTCACCGCCCGCTGAATCGCCTCGGCCTCAACGAAGTTGGGGCGGGTCATGGCGTGCAGGCGAGCGCCGTATTTTCTCATGTCGGCAGGGTTGTGGCGGCGGGCAATCAACTCCGCCAGAACATCGGCGCTCTCCGCATGGACGAGCAGCATCGCGCCGAGGTCGCGGCACGCCTCGAGAGCACTGAGCATTTCACCGTCACGAGCACGCCATCCCTGTTCCTCATAGATCATGAATTGCTTGAACGTGGGAACGCCTTGTTTCACCATCCGCCGAAGTTCGTGTCGGTGTCTGGGCCAGTCCGTCAGGCAGACGTGAAAAGCGTAGTCCACGCAAGCTCGTCCTTCCGCCTTGGCCCTCCAGGTTTCGACGGCCTGCTCCAGCGATCCGCCGGCGGTCGGCGTGGCGAAGTCAATCACGGTCGTCACCCCCCCTCGAGCCGCGGCGCGGGTGCCGGAGTCATAATCGTCAGCCGAGAAAGTCCCGCAAAACGGCAGGTCCAGATGCACATGCACGTCGACTCCTCCCGGCATCACATAGCACCCGGTGGCATCCACGAAACGCGGAGGAGGCGAGCTGCCGTTGTGTTGGGGCCGCAGGGCCGCGGTACGCAGTCCCGGAGCCACCGCGACGATCTTTCCGTCGCGAATCGCCACGTCCGCTCTCTTGGTGCCGTCGGCATTCACCACGGTTCCGCCGTGAACGATCATGTCGTAGCGCATGAATCACCTCCCAGTTGATCGAATTATATCTCCTCCCGATCGCGCCGAGGGGGCCTGGGCCGGTGAGCCCGGCCGTTGCCCAGTCGATAGCGCACGTCTATCATTCAGCTCCGGCGATCTGAAGCACAGCGTGCGTCGCCGTGGGAATCGACATGCCGAAGCGGGTCATCATTTTGGGTTCAACCGGCTCGATCGGGAAAAGTGCGCTGGAAGTCGCGGACCGCCTGCCGGGAGAGTTTGAGATCGTCGGTCTCGCCGCCGGCACCAATTGGGAGTGCCTGGCCGCACAAATCCGACGTCACCGAGCGCCGCGGGCGGTGCTGACGGACGCCGCGGCCGCCGAGCGGCTGCGGGAACACCTGAACGGAAGCGACTGCAAGACCGAGGTGTGGTCCGGCCCGGAATCGCTGGTCGGCATGGTGGAGGAGACGCCCTGCGACTTCGTGCTCTCGGCCATCGTCGGGGTCTCTGGCCTATCAGCCACGCTGGCGGCTGTCCGGCGAGGACTGGACGTCGGCCTGGCGAATAAGGAATCGCTGGTCGTGGCCGGCGAGTTGATCGTTCAGGCCGCGGCCGCCTCCGGGGCCAGGCTGATTCCGGTGGATAGCGAGCATTCCGCCATCTACCAATCGCTCCACGCGGGGCGACACGATGAGATCGAGAAGTTGTTCCTGACGGCTTCCGGAGGCCCTTTCCGAACCTGGACGGTCGACCAGATGAAGTCGGCCACGGTCGCCGACGCCATGCAACATCCGACGTGGAGCATGGGTCCGAAAATCACCATCGATTCCGCTACGATGATGAACAAGGCCCTGGAGATCGTGGAAGCCCGCTGGCTGTTCAACGTGCCCTCCGATCGAATTGAAGTCGTGATTCACCCGGAGTCGATCATCCATTCGATGGTCGCTTTCCACGATGGGTCGGTCGTGGCGCAGATGGGCTGTCCGGATATGCGCACTCCCATCCAGTATGCGATGACCTGCCCTCGGCGGCTGGCGGCGTCTTCCGGCCGGCTGGATTTCTCCCGGTTGCGGCGGGTGCATTTTGAACCGCCCGACCCGGAGCGTTTCCCGGCACTGAGGCTGGGACACCGAACGGCAAGTCTCGGTGGCACGGCCGGGGCCGCCCTGAACGCCGCCAACGAGGCCGCGGTGGAACTGTTCCGCCAAGGCCGCATCGGTTTCCTGGACATCGTTCCCTTGGTCGAGGACTGCCTCGACCGCCACTGTTTCGACCCGCATCCCGGCCTGGCGAAGCTGATGGAAGTCGACGCCTGGGCCAGGCAAGAGGTGTTTCAATGCTGCACGGTGTGATGTTGTGCTGCCTGCCGGCCATGCTGGCACAGACGGAAGGCCCCACCTGGCTGGCGAATCTGTGGTCGGTCTTCCTGCTGATCATCGGGTTCTCGCTGGTCATCTTCGTGCATGAACTGGGGCACTTTCTGACGGCCAAATGGGCCAAGGTCCGCGTGGAGAAGTTCTGCATCGGCTTCGGCAAGGAGTTGTTCGGCTTCACTTACGGCGGCACGCGCTACGGGTTCAACATCCTGCCGCTGGGTGGATATGTCAAAATGTTGGGCCAGGAGGACTTCGTCGTGGACAAGTCCGGGGAGCTGAAGGTCAAGAACGACCCGGACTCCTTCTCCGGCAAGTCCATCGGCGCCCGCATGATCATCGTTTCCGGCGGGGTGATCATGAACCTCCTTTTCGCCGCGGTCGCTTTCGCCATTGTGGTCATGGTCGGTCGGCTGGAAATGCCCGCGATCGTCGGGGACGTCGGCGACAATTCCCCCGCCGCTCGCGCCGGCCTCCAGACCGGCGACCGCATCCTGGCCATCAACGGGTCGGCCGTCCGCTCGTTTCCCGAACTGAGCAACCGGATCATGCTCTCCGACCCGGACGAAACGCTGGAACTGCAAGTCGAGCGGGACGGCAAATTGGTCACCCCTCCGCCACGCGTCCTTCCCGAGTACAAGCAGGAGAAGCAGCTTCGTCAGGTGGGCATCGCTCCCCCGATGAACCTGCGGGTGATGCTGGCTTCACTCAACCCGCAGGTTGTTCCCGCCGCGGACGAACTGCGACCCGCCGATCGACTAGCGGGGATCATGATCGATGGAACGCTGCGGGAGTACAAGACTCTCGCTCCCTTCATGAGGGCCGTCGTCGCTGCCCGTGGGGCACCCGTTGAAATCGCCGTTGACCGTCCGAAGGACACCGCCGCTCTCACCGAGGAGGTCCTGTTCAAGTCCGACCCGGAGGTTGAGTCTTCGCGCCAACTGGTCAAGGTCCGGGCACTCTGGACCCCGCTCTCGTATGCGCCGACTGACGAGGCCAGCGGTGACTTGCTCGGCCTGGTTCCGCGGATGACCGTATTGCGTCCGTGGGCGGAGAAGTCCTTCGCCAAGGCCGGCGTCCTTCCCGGCGACATCATTACTCGCATCGAAGGGCAGGCCTACCCCACTTACGCCGAACTGCGGCAGATCATCGAGGAGAATCCCAGAAGAGAGCTGACCATCGAGGTTCGCCGCCCTCGGGCTGAGCGGGACGATCTATCGGCCGCGGCGATCTCTTTCTGCAGCCTGCACCGCGAATCGCTGATCGCGACCGCCTTGACCGATCTGGCCGCTGCCCGGCAGCAGGTCGAGCAGCTTCTGCAAGCCGACGCGTCGCTGACGGATGCCGACCGGTCGGCTCTGCGCGCCAGATTTGCCGCTGCCCAGGACGGCCCCGCTTGGCGGAGAATGCTGGAAACGATTGACGTTTACGCCCTGCGGCCCTTCATCCCCAGGCCGGAATGGGCCTTGCTGGGCGCGCCGCCCGCTAAGGTCGAAGCTGACCTGCGTTGCCTGAACGAAGACCACCTCGTGGTCGCCCACGTCGTCGCCCAGTATGGGGACCGGGCTACACCGGCCGCCGCGGCGGGCATTCCGCGCGGTGCGGCGATCATCGCCGTCAACGGCCGGCCGGTCCGCGAATGGTCGGAGCTGAGCGAAATCTTCCGAGCGCATGCCGGACAGGCGGTGGAGATTTCCTACCGCGTCGCCGACGAACTCCGCAAAGCAAGCCTGGCCGTCCCGCAGTGCATCACCACCGCAATCAACCTCCCGTCGGACGCCCGGATCGTGCGAATCGCCGGTAAGTCGTCCTTTCCCATTGAAGTCGCCCCGGGCAACAAGCAGGAAATCGCCCTGCCCGACTGGCGAGCGATTGAGGGGCTGCTCAAGGCCAACATCGGGCAAACCGTGTCCGTGGAATACGTCACGTACGAGGGCGAAAAGCACACGGCGAATTTTACGGTGACCGCCGACAACACCGACCCCTGGCTGATGCGGGTCCGTTACGCGGCCTCTTTTGTCTGCTATCCCATGAAGGAACGGCACCCGATCCGCAATCCCATTGTGGCTGCCGGAGTAGGCTTTCGTCAGGCCTACGACGCCACACTCATGACCATTCAGTCCATCCGTCACATGGTCTTCACCCGTCAGGTCGGGCTGAACAACGTCAGCGGGCCGGTGGGCATTCTGCGGCTGGGTAGCGCCGCCGCGGACTCCGGCGTGGTCAATCTGCTCTGGTTCCTGGCGTTGATTTCAGCCAATCTGGCGGTGATCAACTTCCTGCCGATGCCCATCGTCGATGGCGGACTGTTCCTCTTCCTGCTCATGGAGAAAATCCGCGGAGAGCCGGTCAGCATCAAGACGCAGATCGCTACCAACTTGATCGGCATTGCCTTGATCGCCACCGTCTTCCTGCTGGTCACCTACCAGGACATCAAGAACTGGATCCTCGGCGCCTGAGCCGCCTTGGGAGCCTTCGTCGGGCTGCAACGGCTGCTTACCGGGCGACCGGGACCGCCGCCACACGGGGATCTTGGCAATCGCAGGAACCGTTGCGATTGCGGTGAAGACCTATCTCTCAAGCGGTACGGTCCGATTGCCGATTCGGCGGTCAGGCTTATTCCATGGCTGCCATTGTGTCTGAAACCCGGCCGCAAAGCATCACGAACGTCAACGAACTGGCGCCGACGAATTGCCCGATTTGCGACCTGCAACGGCATGATCCGGAGCGTGCGATCGGCGCCTGGCGGTTGGTCCGCTGCCGTGATTGCGGGATGGTATTCGTCAATCCGCAGCCGACCGAAGCCGCGCTTCTGGCGGGCTACAACGGCGAAGGCGAACTGGCCTATGCGGTCGGCGGACACCTCGACAAAGCATCGTTCTATGAGACCTGGTTCACTGCTCGCGATCGCCAGATCTGGCGGGCCCGTCTTCGAAAAATGGCAAGTCTCTGCGGCGGGCGCGGCAGGCTGTTGGAGTACGGGTGCGGACCAGCGGTGGTCGGTCAGGTCGCTTTCGAAGAAGGGTGGCAGGTCGAGGCGATTGATGTGGGGGAATGGATCCGCCAGTTGCAGCCGCGACGGGGTTTCCCGTTACACGTCGGCACCATTCGCGACCAGCACTGGCCGAACGCCTGTTTCGATGCAATCTATGCCCAGGATGTTTTCGAGCATCTCCGCCGCCCGCGTGAAGAGGCGGTCGAACTGGCCCGCCTGTTGCGACCTGGCGGCGTGCTCTATGTCCACGTTCCCAATTATGCCGCCCTAACCATCCGGCTGGGCGTCTCGCGATTCGCCTATAACGAGCCGCCCGGACACCTGAACTACTTCACGCCTCGAACTCTCCGGGAGCTTCTCCGACGTGCAGGGTTCGGGCGAATTCGACTCTCTTCCGACCATCTCGAATACCAGGACTTCTGGCGCCGCGACCCGTTCGACTACCGTGCCTTTGAGGACCGCATCGCGACGCAAGGGCGCGCAACGCCCGGCCGCCTCTGGAACGCGGCGAGGGCCTTGATCAACCTGCCCCTCCGGGTGTTCCGCTGCGGAACGTATCTCTGGGGTTACGCGATGCGGTCGTAAGCGGCCAAGGCGCGACGTCAAGCCGCCGCACTCAGCCAGCATCAGCGGGCCTCGTTCAGGGGGACGGCCAACAAGAAACTCGTGAAACGAGCGCTGTTCCGCGGGCTGCGGCGGACGGAGAGCTGTCCGCCCAGGCAGGAAGCCCAGTATCGCGAGAGGGCCAGACCCAGCCCCAACCCGCCGGCTCCTTGCACGTCCTTGCCCCGACCCCGCCGAAAGGGGTAAAAGACCGACCGCCGCTCGTCCGCGGCGACGCCTGGTCCGTCGTCATCCACTTCAAAGGTCAAGTGCCGACCCTCCTTCCGTGCAATCATCCATACTCGCGGATCCGCCGCCGCTCCGCTGTACTTGCAGGCGTTCTCGATCAGGTTGAGCAGGATCTGGGCGATCATGTCGGCATCGGTGCGGAATACCAGGTCGGGCGGGCAGTGATTCTCCACGACCAGAGTCTTTCCCGCGGCCACGCAAGGACCGTCCGCCGCGGCCCGGCGGACCTGTTCCAGAAGCTCGCCGGGGGACACGACCTGTAACCGAATGGCGGGCCGAGCATCACCGATTCGCGAATACGCCAGCACGTTCTCCACCAACCGGCCCAGACGGCGGGCCTCGCCTTGCAGTATGTCCGCGTAACGACGCCGCTGCTCCGAATCCTCCCGAGGCATGTCCCGCAGCAGATCGGCGTAAAGTTGGAACGAGGTCAGCGGCGTCCGTAACTCATGCGTCACCGCGGCGACAAAGCGAATTCGCCGCTCCGTGTCGGCCAGGTACTTCATCATTCCGTAGGCGATGGCGGCCAAGGCCAGCAGCGTCGTGCTCCACGCGACGACCAAGCCGACCCGCAGCCCCAGGGAGAGGCGGGCACCGACTTCGAACGACGCACCCAGGCCCAGATCCAGCCTCGCCGGAATGGTCTGCATCACGGCGTGGCTGTGTGGCAGCGTGGTCGGCCCAGCCACAGGCAACGGCACGATGGTGGCCTGTGGAAACAGATCCCGCACCTCGGCCTCCAGAGATTTCCTGAGAATCTCCCAGTCGATTAACACGCCCTGCAACGTGCAGAAATCGCTTGTCTCCACGCTGACGGAACGTACGAAGGCGAGTTGGCGACGGCCATCCATCGTCAGGTCCAGCCAGATCGGCTTCATGGGGGTGGCCGAGACCTCCACGCAATCTCCCGGCGGCGGTGGATCGTCGAGGCGACCCCGAGCGTCCAGGTTCTCAAACGCCACCGTTTGCGGATAACAGATGTCGCCGGGATACCCTTCTCGCTGCATCTGCACCAGGCGTGCGCCACGCCGGGTGAACTCCGTCGCCGTGCGGCTGGAATCGCCCGCCGGAATGGCGGCATCCGCAGCAGCCGAGGCACCCAAAGCCTCCTCCAGACGCTGGAGCAGCTCGAGTGGCCGATACCTTTCGGCGAGGGCGGCCAACCACTGCTCGGGAGCGGCGTGTCGAATCCTCTCTGCCGCCGGAATGCAATAGACCGGAACAGCGAAGGCCAGATCCGGGTCCTCGACCTGCGGGGAGCTCCAACGCTGGGTGTTGCCGTATTCCGAGGCTTGAAAATGGAGCAGCAGCCAGTCCGGGCCCCGCAGCTTGCGCAACGGCGAAGGCAACAGCACGGCGCCGCTGGCATCCTCGCCCGTCGCCTCGAACACCGCGCCCAACGGCTTGTAGAACGGCCGAAAGTACTCATAGGGACGGGCTGTCTCCCGCCCCAAGACAGGCTCGATCAGCGCATCGAGCTTGGCCAGCGCCAGCGCCCGTGACTCGTCAAGCGATCGCTCCCTCGCGGCCTGGTCTTCGAGGCGTTCCAACCGAATCGCCAGGCGGGTTGCCCAAGTCAGTCCGCCCAGCACCAGACCGCAGACGCCCGCAAGCGCCAAGAGGGCCAGACGCCGAGTTCGCGCCGGAGTAGTCATGGCGACTTGCTCGCCGCGGGACCGGTGCCGGACGACTCGACCCGCACCTTCGCCCCCAACATGTAGCCTCGACCTCGAACGGTGACCACGAACGGCGAATCCAAACTCTCGCCTGCGGCCGCCAGCTTGGCCCGCAACCGGGCCACGTGCATGTCCACCGTGCGGGTCTCCACCCCGCCCGTGTTCAACCCCCACAGGCGGCTGAGCAACTCCTCCCGGCTGATAGCCCGCCCCGGGTTTGCGGCAAGATGGGCGACGATGGCGGACTCGGTCTCTGAGAGCATCTGGCTCTCTCGCCCGGCTGAGGTGATTTCGCGCCGCTCCAGGTCGATTGAAATCCCCCCCACCGTCGCCCGGCGCACGCCGAGCGGCCGCTCCGGACTTCGGCGGAGGACCGCCTCGACTCGGGCGATCAATTCGCGTGCTGAGAAAGGCTTGATGACATAGTCATCAGCCCCGGCTTTCAGGCCTGCCACGCGGTCATCTTCCTCGCCCCGAGCGGTCAGGATAATGACCGGCAGGGTCGGATGTGTCCGGCGGAGGTGGCGAAGCACGTCCATTCCATCCATCTTCGGTAGCATGAGGTCCAGGAGCACCAGATCGACGCCGGATCGACGAGCAGTGGCCAGACCGGCCTCCCCGTCGCCTGCCGCCATTGCCTCGTACCCTGCCGCCTGAAGTGCGGCGACGATGCCTTCACGAATGGGAGTCTCATCTTCGATGACGACGACCTGGCCGAGCTTCACGAGCATGAACCTCCCGCACCGGCATGAGGGCGGCACGCGGACCACGGCAGCCGCCCGCCGCAGCGCAGATCATCCTAGCCGGCTTGGGCGGATTATTCGAGTCCGGCCTGTCCATTGTCGGTCTGCCGACTTCCATATGTCTTGTCAGATCTGCGGCGATGCGACACAATCGCGCGAACGTCGGGCGAGGAATCCCCGCGTTGGAGAGGGCCGCCACATGACTGTTCCGAGGCATCGCATTCGTTCCACAACCATCCTGAGCGTCCGCCGCGACGGCCGCGTCGCGATGGGCGGCGATGGACAGGTCACCCTGGGCGAGAACGTCCTGAAGGCGGATGCCGTGAAGGTGCGGCGACTCCACAAAGACCGTGTGCTGGCGGGGTTCGCTGGCTCGGCGGCCGATGCCTTTGCCCTGTTGGAGCGATTCGAGGGCAAGCTGGACGAGTACAAAGGCAGCACCCGCCGCGCGGCCATCGAGCTGGCCAAGGAATGGCGGACCGATCGGGCGCTACGGAGGCTGGAGAGCCTGCTGGCCGTGGCGGACGCGGAGTGCAGTCTGATCCTGGGCGGCAACGGCGACGTGATCGAGCCGTCGGACGGCATCCTGGCCATCGGCAGCGGCGGGCCGTGCGCTCTGGCTGCCGCGCGGGCCTTGCTGAGCCACACTTCATCAGGGGCCGCGGAGATCGTTGAGGCGGCCCTGCGGATCGCCGGCGAAATCAACGTCTACGCCAACGACCGGATCACGCTGGTGACTCTGTAGACCAGCCGTCTGGATGCTTCCCGGCGGGGCCGTCGCTCGCGAGGCTCGGCGGGCGGGGCGGGGTGAGCACAGGCGACCGTCCCACAACACGCCCCAGAATGCGGAGGCCCTCGGCGGCAGTCAGCCGGCCGAGGGCCTCGTAGCGCTTCATAAGCCTTTCACCTGGGGTCGAGCATGGGGCCGTGTTTACGGAGCCAGCAAGGCATCCACCATGCCGTCCATGTCGCCCAACTCCGCCTGCTGATTCCCGTTGAAGTCGGCACAGGGATGATACGTTCCCAGCAGGGCTTCCACGAAGCCCTGGATATCCAGGCCGTTCACCAGACCATTGCCGTCCAGGTCGCCTAGGACGGTGCCGCAGACCGGCGCGTCTTCGCACTCGACGGCGAAGACCTGGAAATCGTCAATCGCCGCCTCAACCAACGACCCGCTACCGTAATCGGAAGCAACGAAACGAAGTTTGATCTGGGCCGTCGGGGTGACGAAGTCAGCCACGCGGAACTCGTGATAAATCCAGCCGCCGGTCGTGCCCGGACCGGTCGGGCCCACGGTTTCGGCGTTGACCCAGGTGGAGCCATTGTTGTTGGAGATATCGACGACGAACACGTCGGCGCCCGGAGCAGCACCCTTGTCATTGGAATACCACCGCCAGTAGCTGATGGTGGCATCGTTATACCCGGCAAGATTGATGGTCGGAGTCTTGACCGTGGTCTTGCCGCCGTCTACGTCGTAGCTGCCGTCGCCGGAGCCGGCGCGATAATCCGTCACCCAGCACTTCACGCCTGGTGCCGGGGTGTGATCGTCGCCCGGCTGGGCAATAGTTGACTCGGGGTCGGCGCGACTCCAGATGCCCAAGGTCGCGTTGTCGCCCGTGTCGCCGACGGTCCAGCCCTGGTCAGTCTCCAGGGTGTCGTCCATGACCATCGTGAGGACACCCACCGCCGAGGAGAATACCGTCGTGGGGGCGTTGGAAGGGTTCTTGATAGTGGTGCCGCCGCTGCCCTGAGCCGAGAGGTAGAACTGGGGGGTGCTGCTGCACGTCGGAGCAGGCACGGTGGCTTCATACGCGGTTCCACCAACCGGCACGAGCGGCAGAGCGGTGTAAGCTCCGCCGTCATAGCGGTAATACAGGAAGCCGGTCCCGGGCACGTAGCTTTCGGCGCCATCTGTAATCTGGACGCTCAGGGTGGTCGGGAGTCCAGCGGGAATGGTGCTGGGAGCTCCGCTTGTGAACCAGATCGCCAGGGCCGGCAGGGCCGGGCACGAAAGGCCGTGAGCACTGAAGCCGGCGCAGATTTCCGCTCGGTGCGGCGTTCCGTTGTTCTGATTGGCGTCGTCGTCGTCGAGCGTCAGGAAGTCGATGGCGATTTGCGCGTTGATGCTAGTGCCGGTGTGAAGGAGGATTGAGTTGACCACAATCTCGGAAAGAATCGCCAGGTAGTCCGCCGGTTCCGTGACCACCAGGTTATTGCGGATACTCCATACAATGCCAGATAGTAACTGTCCGCAATCGTGGATCTCCGAACCACAAGTGGAGCAACCCGAAGCGAGATACTGGCAGTTGTTGTCGGCGGTGCGGAGCCCGGCGTTGCAGTCCATGAAAAAGCCATAACCCAAGTTCGGATCGTCCACGGGCAGCATGCTGAAGCAGTCCGACATGCCTTCGCCGTACTCACCCTGCCCGCTCCCGGTAAAGTCGATGCAATGGTGGCCGTACTCGTGGTTAAGCACGCTCTGCCAAGCGGTGTTGGGGCAGGTGTATCCGCTTGAGCTGCCCGCCTGGCAGAAGTTGATCGACCCATCGGCACTGCTGGACCAGGCATTACACGGGCAGTAGTAGTCGGTGCGATTCACGACCGTCAGCACACCCGTCTCCGTGGCAATACCTGGGAAGCTGGGGTTGTAGGTCAACAGCCAATCTCGGCAGGCATTTCCGGCAACGTAGATGTTCGCCTGCGCGCGGACCAGGTCGCTGGTGTTGGCCGAATTGTGGGTGAAGTTGGCGAAGCCGGGCGGGGACACCGTCATGCTGAGGGTTTCCTCGTCGCCGGCGCGGTTGTCGATGGTGAAATAAAGTCCGTCGACGTACGAACGGACGGTCACTGGACTACCGGTGGCTGGAATCGTGAAGTTGCCGTTTGCGTCCGTATAAACCGTCGCCCCGCCGACGATATCCACCTTCGCCCACGGATAAGTGAAGAGAATCTCCTCGGTACAGATGTCAGCTTTCGCGCCCGGGGTGGCCTTGCCACGAATCACGCCGGTGACATCAGCGAAGTGGATCAAGGTCTCCTGGTGGAGAATCGCGCCGGTTGCCGCATCACAAACGTACCGCCAGCACTCATAACCCGCGTCGGTGCGATCATTCTCTCCGATGAACGTGACCGCCAGAACGGGCGCGACGACCTCCCCTTCGAGCCCCGCCCAGATCACCTTCTCCACGCCCCAGAAGCGGGTCATGCCGGTGTTGGTGCGAACCGCGGGGTCGAACTCCATGTTGGCCAGGATGGGGTCGACGGTGAAATCGCCGATGTCGCGCAGCGTGGAAACCGCCAGCACCAGCGGAAAGCTCGGAAGATGCCGGACCAGCAGCCGCAGTTCCGACCGAAACACCGGCAGCCCGTCGCGATACTGAGAGAAATAGACCAAGGTAAACTTGTATTCGCCGGTCTGCCGGTTGAACATCACCGGCTGGGTGTGCCGCCGATCCGGCAACAGGCTCACGGGCTGAAGATCCGACGCCGACACCCCGAAGAGGCCGACGTGGCGATTCACGAAGCCTTGCGCGGTGTCGATGGGGTCTGAACCCGTCCCGAAGGCCGGTCCGTAGACGCGGGCAATGATGTCGCCCTCATACAAGACGCTCACGGTCGGATGGTCCGCCACGAACTGCTCCGCCGCCTGCTGCTGCAACGGGGTCGGCATCGCCGCGGGAACCAGGTTCGACATCGGCTGGACATCCTGGGCCCACGCCGCGGGCATCCCGGCCACCTCGACCAGGAACACGACAAGTACAAGGCCTGGCAACAGTTGTTTCATACGAGCTTCTCCTTGTTAAAAGTCGATGGGAAGAATGACGCTTCCGGCTCGCCAAGCAAACTCAGGATGCTTCATCATCACTCTGGCCCCCGGTCGGAGAGAGGCCGCAGGAATGCGCCCGGGGCCAATCGGCGGTCTGGAGAGGGCCTGGCTGGGGCGGGCGGACCCACCGGTTGCATCGGCTCGTCGGCGGAGCCGACTCAACCCTTTTCGGGCTTCGGAGGGTAGCGGACGGAGGGAAACAAACGGCTGGTTTCTTTCCCACTCGGCTATTCCCGCCCTGATGATAGCAACTTCCGACAATCAAGTCCAGCTTTGGACGACATCCGCCGGCCGCCGGGCCGATCGCTTCAGAAAAACCTGGCCGCGATCGGCATCCGCCGGCCGACTCCGAAGGCTCGGCTGGTCACTTTCAAGCCGGTTGCTGCCTGTTTCCGCTTGTATTCGTTTTGATCCACCAGCCGGGCCACGCGGCGCACGGTGGCGTCGTCATGTCCCCGCCGGATGATTGCCTCCACGCTCTGCTCCTCCTCCACATACTGATGCAGGATGGCGTCCAGCACCTCGTAAGGCGGCAGGGAGTCCTGATCCGTTTGGTTCGGCCGCAACTCGGCGGAGGGAGGCTTCTCCAGCGACGAACGCGGGATCACTTCGCGGCCCTGGCGGGCGTTGTAGTCGCGGGCCAGCTCATAGACCAGCGTCTTGGGCACGTCGCTGATCACGGCCAGCCCTCCGCACATGTCCCCGTACAGCGTGCAGTAGCCCACGGCCAGCTCGCTCTTGTTGCCGGTGGTGAGGAGCAGCCAACCGAACTTGTTGGACAGGGCCATCAGCAGGTTGCCGCGGATCCGCGCCTGCACGTTCTCCTCCGTGACGTCCGGTGCCCGCCCGGCGAACGACGGCCGCAGGCAGGCTTCAAACACGTCGTGGAGCGGATGGATCGGGATCACCCGAAAGTCCATGCCGAGGTTCTCCGCAAGCACCCGCGCGTCGTTCAGGCTGTGGTCGCTGCTGTAGCGGGACGGCAGGGCCACGCCGTGCACCCGCTCCCGCCCCAGAGCATCCACGGCGATGCAGGCGGTGACCGCCGAGTCGATCCCGCCGGAAAGGCCCAGCACGGCCTCGCCGAAGCCGCACTTGCCCAGGTAGTCTCGCGTGCCCAGCACCAGGGCCTGCCACACCGCGGCGACGTCCGCGGGGTACTCCTCGCGACGGCCCTCGGCCGGGCGATCCAGATCGACCACGAGCAGGTCTTCGACAAAACTCCCGGCCCGGGCCGCCACCCGGCCGGACGCGTCGAACACCGCGCTGGCGCCGTCGAAGATCAGTTCGTCATTCCCGCCCACCTGGTTGACGAAGACCAGCGGGACGCCCCGCGCCGCGGCCTGGCGGCCCAGCAACGCCTCGCGAAACGACTGCTTGCGCATCTCGAACGGCGAGGCGGACGCATTGACCACCAGGTCGGCCCCGGCGCCGCACACCTCGTCCAGCGGGTTGCGGTGGTAGAGCCGCCGCGGGATCACCGCCGCCTCGTTCCACAGGTCTTCGCAGATGGTGATCCCCAGCCGCCGCACTTTTCCCCGGATGGACAGGTCGGCGACCCCGGCCCGCTCGGCCGGCTCGAAGTAGCGGTCCTCATCGAAGACGTCGTACGTGGGCAGCAGCGACTTATGGAAGAAGCCCGCCTCCCGGCCCTCAACCAAGAGGGCCAGCGAGTTGCGGATCGGCCGCCCCACCGGCTCCGCGTTCGCGGTCACGCACCCCACCAGCGCCGCCGGGCCGGACGCCGTGGCCGCCGCCAGCCGCCGAATCGCCGCCGCGTTGGCCTCCACGAAGCCCGACTTCAGCAACAAGTCCTTGGGCGGGTAGCCGGACACGGCCAGCTCGGGAAAAACCACCAGGTCCGCCCCCGCGGCCCGGCCGCGGTCCAGGAAAGCGGAGATCTTGCGGCAGTTCCCGGCGAGATCGCCGACGACGGGGTTGATCTGGGCCAGGGCGATGATCATGGCGCGAGTATAGCCCCGACGCCGCGGCAACGTCACGACCCGCGGCACGCTGGCATCCGTCGCCCGCAGCGGTTATAAGGCGGGCTGGCCCCCCGTCGCCGGCCGACCGCCCGGAAAATGCCTCCGCCGCGGCAACACCGGAACCGACGGGGCCGACCACATGGTTGACGGAGTGAGCAGGTGAGCAACGAGCGCGTCGTGGGGATCGTGGGAACGGGCCGACTGGGAACGGGTCTGGCCCAGGCGGCGGCTGCCGCCGGCATCAGCGTGCGGATGATGGACCAGACGCCGGATCTCGCCCGAAAGGCGCGAGACCGGATCGGCGAAGCGCTGGCCCGGCGGGCCGCGGCGGGAAAGCTGTCCGACCGCGAGCGGGAGGAGACCCTCCACCGCCTCCGCGTCGCCGCCGCGTTGACCGAGCTGACCGACGCCGAAGCCGTGATCGAGGCGGTGCCCGAGGACGCCGCGGTCAAGCGGGCGGTGCTGGCGGAGTTGTCGCGGGCGGTTTCGCCCAAAACGCTCCTGGCCACCACCACCGCGACGCTCGCCATCGACGATCTGGCCCGGCCGCTGCCGGGCGCGGACCGTTTCCTGGGCCTGCACTTCTTCCACCCGGCGGAGGACAACCCGCTGGTCGAGCTGGTCCGCGGGACGGCCACCTCCGACCAGACGATGGTCAGCGCCCGGGCGATCTGCGTCCGCCTCGGCAAGACGCCGGTCAAGGTGGCGGACACGCCGGGCTTCATCGCCAACCGGGTGCGGGCGGCGTGGCAGGCCGAGGCCCTCCGGCTGCTGGAGCAGGGCGAGGCCGGGATCGCCGCGATCGACGAGGCCGTGCAGCGCTGCGGCGGTTTCGCCTCCGGCCCCGGCGCGCGGCTGGACGACGCCGGTCTGGATACGGAGCTGCGGCTGATGGAGGCGATCTGGGTCCGGCTGGGGCGGCCGCCGCGGCTGGAGCCGCCGGCGGTCCTCCGCAAACTGGTCGCCGCCGGGCATCTCGGCCGCACGACCGGCCGCGGCCTCTACGACTACGCCAACAGCCGCCCGACGCCGGCGTACGAAGTCCCGCCCCGCAGCCCGCGGCCCCGGCCCGCCTCCGTGGACGAGCTGGCCCAGGCCCTGGGTCTGCCGCCGGGGCGGCCGCTGTGGATCTATGCCCGCCTGCTGGCGGCGGCCATCGGCGAGGCGGCCCGGGTGGCGGACGGTCCGGCCCTGCCGCGCGACGTGAATCTGGCGTTGGAGCGGGGTTGCGGCTGGCCGGAGGGGCCGCTGGCCACGGCGGACCGCGTGGGTCTGGACGTGGTGCGGCGGCTGCTGGCCGATTTCGCCGCGGAGACCGGCGGCGCGGACGCCTTCGCGCCGCCGCCGCTGCTGGAACGCCTCGTCGCCGAGGGCCACCTGGGCGAGCAGACCGCCCGCGGCTTCCTGTACCACTCGCTCTGACCACCTCGCGGCCTGGCGGACGGGGCGGCGGCGGTCCGCGCCGGGCGGCGGGGCGGCGTCCGGCCGTCGCGGAGCCGGAGGATCGCGTCGCATGGCTCGTTCTCGGCACGCCCGTTGGGGTTTCGGCCTGCTGGCGCTCGCGTGGGCGGCGGGTTGCGGCCCCCGCGACCTGGCCCTGTCCGCCGGCGACGCCCCGGACGCCGTGCCCTCCGGCCCGTACGGCCGCCTGGCCGTGGCGCTGAGCCGCGTCCGGGCCGAGGACGGCGTCGATTACGCCCGCCTGGCCGCGGATCCCGCCCCGTTGGACGCCTTCTTGCGGCAGCTCGCCGACTGGGGCCCGCGGACCGCCCCGCACGATTTCGCCGATCGCCCCGCCGCCCTGGCCTACGTGCTGAACGCCTACAACGCCCTGATGCTCCGCAGCGTCCTGGAGGTCGGCGAGCGGGGTGCGGGGCCGCCCCGCCGGCTCCCCGCCGATCTGGAGTCCCGTTACCGCGTGCGGATCGACGGACGCCCCACCACCGCCGCCGAGCTGCGGCGGGAGGCCCGGCGGTGGGCCGCGAACGACTGGCGGGTGGGGCTGGCCCTCTGCCCCGGGCGGGCGATCGGCCCGCCGTTGCCCCCGCGTCCCTTCCTCCCCGACCTGCTGGACGCCCAGCTCGACGAGGCCGTCCGGCGGGCGGTGGCCGCGGACGGCGTGGTGCGGGTGGATCACGGGGTGAGCAAGCGGCTGCGGGTCTGGTCGGGGCTGTACGCCGAGCGGGCGCGGCTGGTGGCCGATTATGAGGCCCGCCACCGCACCCGCGGGGCCGTGCTGCTGAACGTCCTGCTGGAGTGGAGCGACCGCCCGCGGCGGGCCGAGCTGAACGCGGCCGTGGGCTACGCCGAGGCCCCGCTGCCGGACGACGGACTCTCCAACGCCCGTCCGCCCGCCGCGGCCACCGCCCGGCGGGGCCTGGGCGACGCCCTCCGGAGCATCCGGGAGATCCGCTTCGTGCGGCCGGACCCGCCGAGCGGCGGGGCCATCGGGGCCGGGCGCGGCACGAACCCGGCGGGCCGCCCCCTGCCGCCCCGCTGAGCCTGCCGCCGCGTCGCCTGGGGCGGCTCCCCCCGAAGCCGCCGGGGCTTTTTACTTTGCGTCAGGCGGGTCTCCCCCCGTCCGGTCGGCCCGTAACCCCGCGTCCGGCCCGATTCCGCCCGTCCGGCCGGCTTTTTACTTTGCGTCCGGCCCGATTTGCCCCGTCCGGCCGGCTTTGTACTTCGCGTCAGGCCCGTCTCCGCCCGTCTGATCGGCCGTTTAGCCGATCCCCGGCCCGATTCCGCCCGTGCGCGAGCCGAGTTTTACGGCCGCGCACGACGCGGCCGCGGGAGCCGGCGACGCCCCGGCGGGTGGCCGGGCCGCCCCGGCGGGTGGCGGAGCCGCCGCGGCCGGCACCGGGGTCGCTGCGGTGGCCGCCGGGGACGCGGGGCGGGCCGTCGGTGACGCGGCAATCGCGTCCGCGCGCACGGCAACGACCGCCGGTTCGTACTCGGACGTTGTGCAAGCGGCAGAATCTGCCGAAATCGGCCGCGCCATGGGGCAAAACGGCCTTGCCGTGGGGGGCAACGGCCCCGCCGCAGGGCAAAACGGCCTTACCGTGGGGGGCAACGGCCACACCGTGGGGCGCAACGGCCCCGCCGCGGCGTGGGCGGCTCGCGTCCCGGCTGGCACGGCAGGTGCAGACCCCGGACACGTCAGGGGGAGAGTCCGCGCCGCGTGTTCGCACCCTGGGAGTCCCGCCGATGTTCTCGTCCGCCGCCGAAGCGCTCAAGTTCATTAAAGATCAGAATATAGCGATGGTCGACCTGAAGGTGACCAGCCTGGCGGGGCAATGGATGCACCTGACCATCCCGGCGCGGAACTTTACGCAGAAGCACTTCGAGGAGGGCGTCGGGTATGACGGCTCGTCCGGCTCCGGCTTCACCAGCGTGGAAAGCGGCGACGTGGCCGCCCTCCCCGACCCCACGACGGCATTCCTCGATCCCTTCTGGGAGCGGCCGACGCTCAGCTTCATCTGCGGGACCGTCACCGCCGACACCAAGACGCCCTTCCCCAACGACCCGCGGACCATCGCCCAGCGGGCCGTGGCCTACCTGCGGCAGACCGGGATCGCCGACGAAGCCCTGATGGGGCCGGAGTTCGAGTTCCACGTCTTCGACCGCGTGGACCTGCTCAACGAGCCCTTCCAGACGCTCGTGCGGATCCAGTCGGGCGAGACGGATCCGGACGGCACGGGGCCGCGGATCCAGCCCAAGCGGGGCTATTTCGCCGTCCCGCCCGCCGAGCAATTCCACGACCTCCGCTCGGAAATCGCCCTGACCCTGGAGGCCATGGGCATCCCCGTGCGGTATCACCACCACGAGGTGGGGGCGTGCGGGCAGTGCGAGATCGAGATCGACCTCGGCCCGCTGGTAACGGTCGCCGACCGCACCATGCTGATCAAGTACGTGGTGAAGAACGTGGCCCGGCGGCGAGGGAAGCTGGCCACCTTCATGCCCAAGCCGGTGTACGGCGAGGCCGGCAACGGGATGCACGTGCATCAAAAGCTGGACCGGGGCGGCAAGCCGCTGTTCTACGACGAGAAGCAGCGGAACTACGCCCACCTCAGCGACCTGGCCCTCCAATACGTGGCGGGCCTGCTGCGGCACGGCGGCGCCCTGACCGGGCTGACCAATCCCTCGACGAATTCGTACAAGAGGCTCGAGGCGGGCTTCGAGGCCCCCGTGCATCTGTTCTTCTCGCTGGCCAACCGTTCGGCGGCCATCCGCGTGCCGAAGTACGCGATCCGGCCGGCGGACAAGCGGATCGAGTACCGCCCGCCGGACTTCACCGGCAACATCTATCTGACGCTGGCGGCCATGCTGATGGCCGGGCTGGACGGGATCCGCTCGAAGCTGGACCCGACGGCGCTGAACTTCGGCCCGTTCGACGTGGACATCGCCCGGCAGGACGAGTCGTTCCGCCGCCGCATCACCCCGCTGCCGCGGACGTTGTATGACGCCCTGGCGGCGCTCGAGGCCGACCACGCCTTCCTCTGTCAGGGGGAGGTGTTCAGCGAGGCGTTCATCCAGGGCTGGGCCGCGGGCAAGCGGCGGGAGGAGACCGACCTGGTGGCCCCGCGGCCGCATCCTTACGAATACGAGCTGTACCTGGACGTGTGAATCCCGCCGCCGCCGCGCTGCCGGCCGCGGCGGCCTCGGGGGAGCGGTGACGGCGGATCGTATCATCCCCCCGTGCGACGACCCTCGCGATTCCGGCCTCGGCTGACGCAGATCGCCCTGGCGACGAGCCTGCTCGGCCTGCTGGCCTGGGTGCAGAGCTGCATCTGGTGCGTGGAGCGCCGCGGCCCCGGCTGGATCGCCGCCGTGGAACACGGGCGACTGGCCGTCACCTGGCCGGGCGGCATCCTGAACGAGCCGTCCTGGTACGTCGGCCCGTCCAGCGGCAGCCTGATCCGCGACTTCGGCCTGCACGGGCCGCGGGTGCTCCGCTATTCGATCTTCACCACCGTGCTGTTGCCCTTCTGGCCCGCGGTGGCGGCGGCGGTGGGGGGCACGCTCTGGCTGTGGCGGCGGGGCCGCCCCTACCCTCCGGGCTGCTGCCGCGTGTGCGGCTACGACCTGACCGGCAACGTCAGCGGCCGCTGCCCGGAATGCGGCGAGGACCTGCCCGGCCGGGACCGCCGCGGCCCCGGCCGCTGAGCCCCGCCCGTGCCGCGGCCCCGCCCGTCGCGTTGCCCGTTGCGGGCGGACGGGGTAAGATGGGTGGTTTCGCGACCGCAGGAGAGCCTCAGGACCATGCCGCTCACCTTCAAGTCCTTCGACGAGATGACGCCCGACGATTACGCCAACCTCGGCTTCCGCTGCGGGCTGGAGGTGCACCAGCAGTTGCGGACCGCCCGCAAGCTGTTCTGCCGCTGCCCGGCCGCCCGCTACAGCGACGCCTACGACGCGGAGGTTTTGCGGCACATGCGGCCGACGCTGTCGGAGCTGGGCGAGTACGACGGCACCGCCCTGATGGAGAAGAAGACCAAGAAGAACATCTTCTACCGCATCCACCACGACACGGTCTGCACCTACGAGTTCGACGACACGCCGCCCTTCTTCATCGACGACGAGGCCCTGGACATCGCCCTGGGCATCTGCCTGCTGCTGCATCTGAACCTGGTCGGCGAGCTGCACATCGCCCGCAAGCAGTACCTCGACGGTTCGATCCCGACCGGCTTCCAGCGTACGGGCATCCTGGGGGTGGACGGCTGGGTGCCGTTCACGGACGGCCGCCGCATCCGCATCCGCCAGCTCTCCATCGAGGAGGACGCCTGCCGCGAGGTCGCGGACGTCGGGCACGACCGCGTCTATCTCACCGACCGGCTGGGCATGCCGCTGATCGAGACGGTGACCGAGCCGGACCTCCGCACGCCCCAGGAGGCGGCCGAGGTGGGCCAGCTCCTGCGGCGGCTGGTCCGCAGCACCGGCCGGGTCCGCACCGGCTACGGCGCCGCCCGCCAGGACGTGAACGTGAGCATCGCCGGCGGCACGCGGTGCGAGATCAAGGGCACGCCGCAGATCTGGCGGAACCCCCGGTTGATCTACAACGAGGCCCGGCGGCAGTGGGCGCTGCTCCAGATCCGCGCCGCCCTGCACGAGCGGGGCGTGAAGCCGGACACCTTCGCGTGGGCGGCGCAGGACGTGACCGGCCTGGTCGCCCAGACGGACTACCAGCCCCTGCGGGCGGCCATCGCCCAGGGCCAGGTGGTCAAGGGCACGGTCCTGCGGGGCTTCGCCGGGCTGTTGAACGAGCCGATCCAGGAGCACACGACCTTCGCCAAGGAATTCTCCGACCGCGTGCGGGTGATCGCCTGTCTCACGCACCAGCCCAACCTCATCCACAGCGACCTGGCCTCGGAGACGCTGGCCGGGCGGGACTGGAAGGCCCTGCGGCGGCGGCTCCGCGCCGACCACGGCGACGCCCTGCTGCTGGTCTGGGGCAGCCCGGAGGACACCGAGACCGCCTGCCAGGAGATCGTCCTCCGGGCCAGAGAGGCCACGGTCGGCGTCCCCAGCGACACCCGCCAGGCCCTCAAGGACGGCACCACCGCCTTCGAGCGGGTCCTCCCCGGGCCGGACCGCATGTACCCCGACACCGACCTGCCGCCCCTGGCCATTCAGCAGGACCGCCTGGAGCGGGTCCGCGTCCTCCTGCCGGAGCCGATCTGGGACCGCGAGGACCGTTACCGCAAGCTGGGGCTGCCGGAGGACCTGGTGCGGGAGCTGTCCATCTCCCCGCGGGCGAACCTGTTCGACCGTCTGGTGGAGCGGCTGGGCGTCCGGCCGCTCTTCGCGGCCACGCTGCTGGGGCCGCGGTTCCGCGGCTGGCGGCGGGCGGGCGTGCCGGTGGACGGGCTGACCGACGACGAGGTCTTCGCGGTCTTCGAGGCCCACGCCCGGGGCCGGCTGGCCCGCGAGGGGGTGGCGGAGGTCTTGCGGCGGGTCGCGGCCCATCCGCCGGTGGCCGGCGGGGCGGCGGCGGCCCGCGTGGCGGCGGTCTTCGCGGAGCGGGACTTTTCCCCGGTCTCCGACGCCGTCCTGGACGACCTGCTGGAGCGGCGGCTGGCGGAGCTGGACGACGCCCGCTGCCCCACGCCGCAGCAGAAGGGCCGGGCCCTCTGCGGGCGGCTGATGAGAGACTTGATCGGGCGGGTGGACGGCCGTCGCGTGGCGGAGCGGGTGTGTGCCCGTCTCCGCGTGCCGCCGGGCGTCTGTCCCACGGCCTGAGGGGCGGCGTCGCCGCCGGGCGGGCGGGTCCCGCCGCGGGCCGGCGGCGTCCTTTGGGGATCCACCATGAGCACCGCATCCGCCGACGAGAGACTCAAGGGCTACCGCGGGCCGGGCCGCGCCGTGTTGGAGCGGTTCGGCGTCGGGGTCTGGAGCGACGTGGAGCTGGAGAGCGACCGCGGCCGGTTCCGCGGGCTGGTCCTGCCGCGGAGCGAGACGGCCGACGACCGTCACATCGTCCTCAAGCTGGCCAGCGGCTACAACGTGGGCATCGCCGCGGAGGCCATCACCCGGATGGTGGAGGTCGGTCGCCGCGAGGCCCATTACCAGATCCCGGAGCGGGAGTTCCCGCGGGACCCGCAAAAGCCCAACGTGATGCTCTTCGGCACCGGCGGGACCATCGCCAGCCGTCTGGACTACCGCACCGGGGCGGTGATCCCCGCCTTCAGCCCCGGCGAGCTGTACGGCTCGGTCCCGGAGCTGGCCGACCTGTGCAATCTGCGCACGGAGAAGCTCTTCGCCGTCTTCAGCGAGAACATGGGCCCGCACCAGTACATCACCCTGGCCCGGCGGATCGGCGAGGAGATCGAGCGGGGGATCGACGGCATCGTCATCGGCCACGGCACGGACACCATGCACCACACCGCGGCCATCTTGACGTTCATGGTGCAGGACCCGCCGGTCCCGATCATCATGGTGGGTTCGCAGCGTTCCAGCGACCGCCCCTCGTCGGACGCCGCGTTGAACCTGATCTGCGCGGTGAAGGCCGCCGCCGAGGGGGACATTGCCGAGGTGCTGGTGTGCATGTTCGGCCCCACCTCCGACGAGTACAACCTGCTGCACCGGGGCACCCGCGTCCGCAAGATGCACAGCAGTTACCGTTCGACCTTCCGCACGTTGGGTTCGGTGCCGGTGGCGATGATCTCCCCCAGGAAGATCACCCCGCTGCGGCAGGACTACCGCCGCCGCCGGGCGGACCGCCGGGTGCGGATCAACCCCGCCTTCGAGGAGAAGGTGACCATCCTCTACTACTACCCCAACATGCAGCCGGACATCGTGGACGCCGTGGTGGAGAAGGGCTACCGCGGCATCGTCATCGCGGGCACGGGGCTGGGCCACGTGAACAAGCCGCTCTACCCGGCGATCCGTCGGGCGGTGGAGCGGGGCGTGCACCTCTTCATGACGGTCCAGACGCTCTGGGGCTATTGCGGCATGTACGTCTACGATACCGGCCGGGACCTGATGGCCATGGGCATCACCCCGACGGCGAACATGCTGCCGGAGGTGGCCTACATGAAGCTCTGCTGGGTCCTGGGCCAGACCGACGACCGGGACGAGGTGCGGCGGATGATGCTCACGCCGATCAGCGACGAGATCACCGACCGCGAGCCGTACAACGGCTACCTCGTCTACCAGGGCGAGATCCCCGAGGTCCAGGACTTTTTACGGAGCATACGGCGCTGACGCGCCCCGGGCGGCCCTTTTTACGCGCCGGAACGCCCTTTTGACGCGCCGGGACGCCCTTTTGACGCGCCGGAAGGCCCTTTTTACGCGCCGGACGGCCCGCTCCCCCCGCCGGGACGCCCGTTCCGGCCATCGGATCGCCCATCCCCCCCGCCGGGCCGCCCATCCCGCCCGCCGGAACGCCCATTTTCCGCGCCGGACGGCCCGCTCCGCCCGCCGGGACGCCCGTTCCGCCCGCCAAAATGCCCGTTCTCCCCGCCAGAACCGGCCCGATAACGCCCGGCCACGCCCCCATCCGCCCGCCCGGCCGCTTTTTCCGCAAGCCGCCCGGCCCCCGGACCGAACAACCCCCCGGCGCCGCCCCCGCGGCCCCCCTGGAGAACCCCATGAGCGCCTACCCCACCCACCCCCGTGCCGCCTTCCTCGACTGGTGTCTGGTCCACCGCCCGATCTTCGAGCAGCACGCCGCGGCGATCGGCCTCCGCCCCGGCCAGGCCGAGGCCTTCGCCGCCGCCGCCGACGCCGCCGCCGCGGCCCGTCTGGCCGCCGCCGAGGCCCGCGAGGCCGCCCAACTGCTCACCGCCCGCGCCGAGGAGGCCCTGGGCCGCCTGCGGGCCGCCGCGGGCGACGCCGTCCGCTGCATCCGCCTCCGCGCCGCCGCCGATCCCGACCCCGTCGCCATCTACGCCCTGGCCCAGGTCCGGCCGCCCGCCGACCCCGCCCCGCTGCCGCCCCCCGGGCAGCCCGGCCGCCTGTCCGTGCGGCTGGAGGCCGCCACCGGGGCCCTGGCCCTCCGCTGGGCGGCGGTCAATCCCCCCGGCTCCGGCGGGACGGTCTATCTGGTCCGCCGCCGCCTCCCCGGCGAGGCGGAGTTCGCCTTCCTGGCCGCGACCGGTCGCAAGGCCCACGTGGACGAGACCCTCCCCGCCGGGACGGAGCAGGTCGAGTACACCGTGCAGGGCCTCCGCGGGCGGCAGTGCGGCCCGGTCAGCCCGATCCTGACCGTCTGCTTCGGGCGGCGTCCCGACGGCACGCGGACGGCGTACGCCCGGTCGGCGGCCCGCGAACCCCGCCCGGCGGCGGCCCCGCGGCCGCTTGCCGCCCGCGGACTCGCCGCCGCGGCGCTGACCCCGGCGCGGTGACGCGGGCCGCTGGCCGCCGCGCCGCATAAAATCGCCGCCGCGGCGCGGACCCCGGCGCGGTGACGCGGGCCGCTTGGCGGGCCCCGCCCGCCGCCCTATCATGGCGGCGATGCCGCCCCTGCTGCTGGACCTGCTCTATCTGCCCGCGGCCCTCCTCTACCTGCCCGTGCTGCTGTACCGCCTGATCGCCCTGGGCAAGGGCCGCCGCGGCTGGGCGGAGCGGCTGGGCTTCGTCGCCCCCCGCGCCGACCGCCGCCCCTGCGTCTGGATCCACGCCGTCTCCCTCGGCGAGGTCAACGCGGTCCGCCGCCTCGTCGCCGAGATCGAGCGGCGGCTGCCCGACCACCAGGTGGCCGTCTCCGCGACCACCGACACCGGCTACGCGGCCGCCCGCCGGCTCTACGCCCCCCGCCCGGTTTTTCGCTGCCCGCTGGACTTCTCCGGGGCGGTCCGGCGGGCCCTGCGGCGGGTCCGCCCCGCCGCCATCGTCCTCGTGGAGCTGGAGGTCTGGCCCAATCTGGTGGCCCTGGCGACCCGCGCCGGCGTCCCCGTGGGCGTGGCCAACGGCCGCGTCACCGCCGACCGCTCCGTCCGCCGCTTCCGGCTCCCGCTGGTCCGCGGGATCGCCCGGCGGATGTTCGGGCAACTGGCCTGGGTGGCCGCCCAGAACGAGACCTACGCGGCCCGCTTCCGGGAGCTGGGCGTCCCCGCCGGGCGGGTCCGCGTCCTCGGCAACCTGAAGTACGACAACGCCGCCGTGGCGGACGCCGTGCCCGGCGACGCGGCCCTGGCCGCCGCCCTGGGGATCGACCGGCGGCGGCCGCTGATCGTGGCCGGCTCGACCGGCCCCGGCGAGGAGGAGCTGCTCCTCGACGCGGTGGAGCGGCTCCGGCGGGAGGACCCGACGGTCCAGCTCGCCATCGTCCCGCGAAAGCCGGAGCGGTTCGAGGAGGTCGCCCGGCTGATCGCGGGCCGCGGGCTGACCTGCGTCCGCCGCAGCCGGCGTCCGGACGCGGCCCCGCCGATCGGCCGGGGGGAGCCGCCGGGCGCAGGCGGGGCGGCGTTGCGCGGAGGCGTGGCGGCGCCGCGCGAAAAGGTGGAGGCGCTACGCGAAGGCGTGGAGCCGCGGCGCGAGAAGGTGGAGCCGCCGCGCGAAAAGGTGGAGGCGCTACGCGAGGGCGTGGAGCCGCTACGCGAAGGCGTGGAGCCGTTGCGCGAAACGGTGGAGCCGCCGCGCGCAAAGGTGGAGGCGCTACGCGCAAAGATAAAGCCGCCCGCCGAGCAGCCGGTCTTCCTCGGCGACACGATGGGCGAACTGCGCAAATTCTATGCCCTCGCCGACGTGATCTTCGTCGGCCGGAGCCTCGTGCCCCTCGGCGGGTCGGACCTCATGGAGGCGGCCGGGCTGGGACGGGCCGTGTGCTTCGGGCCGCACGTCGAAAACTTCGCCGACGTGGCCGCGGAACTCGCCGCGGCGGACGCGGCCGTCCGCCTCAACGGCCCGGCGGACCTGCTGCCGGCCCTCCGGCGACTGCTGCGGGACCGCGCCGCCGCCGCCGCCCTCGGCCGCCGGGCCCAGGAGGTCGTCCGCCGCAACACCGGGGCCAGCCGCCGCACCGCCGACCTCCTGGCCGCCGTCCTGGGCCGCGCCGGACCCGCCCCGCTGCCGCCCGGCCCCGACACCGCATAAAATCCGCCCGGACCGGTCCCCCGCTCAGAGCGGGACCTCCGCGTACGGATTGCTCTCCAGCAGCCCCGGCAACAGCCAGGCCAGCAGGCCCATCAGGAGGGTGACGACGGCCACGCCGCCGATCATCCGCTTCGCCGTGGCGGGCACCCCGGCAAACGGCCGGTCCAGCAGCAGGAAGAAACCGACGATGCCGCCGGGCATCCGCCTCGCCAGCCGCCCGCCGGCGGTGCCCATCCGCCGCCGCCAGGTGCCCAGCCGCTCCCGCCACGTGGCCAGCGCCGCCGCCGGCCGCGACCCGCCCGCCGCCGGGATCCCCCCGCCGGGCGGCGCCAGGGACGCGGCCTCGTCCAGGCTGACGTCCACGTCGCCGACCAGGGCGTTGTCGAAGGGGATGCCGCCCGCCTCGGTCGGGCCGAACCCCGCGGTGGACGACCCGGGGCCCGCGGTCGAAGGCCCGGGGCCGGCGGTCGAGGGCCCGGGGCCGGCGTCGTCCGCAAGCGTCCCCCCCGCGTCCGCCACGGTGGCCCCCGGCGTCGGGACGGTGGACGGCCCCGCCGGCGGCGTGGACCCCGGCGAAGCGGAGGCGGCCCCGTCCGGACCGCCGAGCAACCCGGCCAGTTCATCGACGCTCCGCTCCAAAGACTCGGTCGCCGCGGCCGGATCGAGGTCGCCCTTCTCCAGATCGATGGTCCCCCCCGCGGCGGAGACCGGGGTTTGCTCCACCCTGGCGAGCGTGGCGATGTCGGCCGCCAACGACTGCGCCTGGCTCAGCAGCCGCTCGACCTCGTCATCGGAGACGGTCAGCGGCGGATCTTCCGAAGGCAGCGGCGGATTGGTCTCCGACATGTTCGCGTGGGTTCCCGGGGCCGGGGGTGCGGCGGCTGCTCCATGACGGTATCATCTTATCGGCCTCCGCGAGGGGATCCCTCCACGCCCCACCGGAGACGGGAGGTCCCCGCCGAGCCTCTTCCGGTCCGGCTCAATACCGGCTTCCAGCATGAGAATCCCGCGTTTCCAGATCGACACGTTCGCACCAGACCCCATCCGCCTCACCGGGCCGGAAGCCCGGCACGCCCTCCGCGTCTTGCGGCTCGGCGTCGGGGCCGCGATCCGGCTGTTCGACGGCCGCGGCCTCGAGGCCGACGGGCGGATTGCCCGCGTCGGTCGGGACGAGGTGGTCGTCGAGTTGCTCAGGGCCCCCGCACCGGCACCGCCGCCCGCTTCCCGACTGGTGTTGGCGGTGCCGCCTCCCAAGGGGGAGCGTGCCGACTGGCTGGTGGAGAAGGCCGCGGAGCTGGGGGTCGGGCAGCTCGTCTGGCTTCGGACCGAGCGGGGGCAGGCTGACCCTGGAGCGGGCAAGTTGGCACGCTGGGGCCGCAAGGCGGTACAGGCCGGCAAACAAGCGGGACGGAGCCGGATCACCGACGTCACGACGGTGTCGGATCTGGCCGCCGTCCTCACGGCGGCACCCGCTGCCCGCCGCTTCTTCGGCCGCGTCCGATCAACGGGACCTTCCCTGATAGAAGAACTTGGAGCAGTGACGCCGACCCCATGCCCGCTTTCGGGCCCGCCGTCGCCGATCCACATCCTCTTCATCGTCGGGCCCGAGGGCGGTCTGACCGACGCCGAGCAGGAGCTGCTGGAGCGTGAAGGATGTCGGCCGGTTAGCCTGGGCCGGTCGATCCTGCGAATCGAAACCGCCGCGGTCGCCGCCGCCTGCATCTGGTCCTGCTGGGATGCCACCCTGGAACCACGGTGAACGGCCACGCCGGCGAGAAGAGGCTGCCCGGCGGCTCATCATAGCTTAATCTATTTCACATAAATCATTTAAGGCAGAACCGTTGCGATCAAGTCCTCCGGCGGTTCGGCCGATAACTGAGATAGCGCCGCCCCGCAGCGGCAACTCGGCCAGACCCCTCTCGGAGGACGTCATGTACAGGACGACGATTTCATCCCGGCCGCGGCCGGCCCCGGAACTCGGCGACTCCGACCAGATGCCGCTCTTTGACAACCAGGTCGATTTACCAGCATCGGGCACCACGGCAGACTCGAAGTATCCGGACGACCAGGCCGATCGACCCAAGCTCTCCCTCGTCCGGGCTGACGAGAACGCGGAGGATCGCGAGCAGCCGGTCTCGATCCGCGACCAGTCCACCGAGGAGGCATGCGAACCCATCGAGCTGGAAGAGTCCGATTCTACGAAGATCCTGCCCGCCGGTGACATCGAACCCACCGCCGAGCATCCACGAGCGGCGACGGCAGAAGAACCGCCAGACCTCGAGATGGAAGGTCTCGGCGACCTGGCCGACGAGCTGGAGTCGTCTTTGGAGGATGACCTCGCCATGGCCGAGGCTGATCTACGGGCCATCGCTGCCGAACTCGAGGAGGACATCAATGCGTCCACCCCGATGCACGCGGAGTCAGAGGCGGAGCCGCAGGCCGTGATTCTCGACGACGAGCCGGAGCCTCCGCCGGCGGCATCGGGCTGTTCGTCGGTCGCCTCCGGCACGAAGGATTCCGCGGAGCGGGCCTGCCGCGAAACCGTTGCTTCGACTCCCCTGCCCGCGTGCGGGCCAGACGACACCACCGTCCTCCGTGATGATCAACTGGTGGAAGAAGAAGTCGAAGTGCTGGACGAGGATTCGAACGATGGTATCGAGTGGGAACCGGCCATCGGCCCGAGCGGGGCAGGTTCGCCGACCGTCACCGGACGCCCGATGCCGGCTCTTCCGGCGCGTGGAGAGATGGTCGCGCTGGCGAGGAAGGGCGTGACCGGGCCGCGTCCGCCCAAGCGGATCGGTGGAGGCCGGCTGGTCCCCACGCGTCTGACCTGGAAGCCGGGCGAACCGGCGGGCCTGGCGAAGCCGCGACCGAAGGCGGGCTTCCGCTGGGAGACCATGCTCACGACCGCATGCATCACCGCGGTCTGTGGAATGGGCTGTCTGTGGCTGCTCCGCACCATCCTGGCCTGACGCGACGACCAACGGCACCCGCCGGGCGCCTGGAGAGCTGACATGACCGTCCTCCTCAACGCGGAGCCGCTCTATCTGAACGACCTGACCTCCGAGACCACCGTGGCCGAAGTCATCGAAATGGCCAGGGCCAGGCTCCAGGGCAGCGGCTCGGTCATCATCGGTCTCCGCCATGATGACGAGGACGTCACGGCCGAGCGGCTGGAGACGATGTTGCATCAGCCGGCAAGTCGCTATGACGGGTTGGAACTCATCGCCGACCGGCCGACGCGGGTCGTTCTGGAGGCCATGAACGAGTTGCGCCGGGCTTTCCTCGACACCTTCGCGGGAGTACAGGACACCGCCGATGCCCTCCGCGCCGGCCGCATTCCCGAGGCCATGACCACGCTCATGCAGTGCGTGGCCATCTGGGGACAGACCCAGCTCGGCGTGGTCCAGAGCGGCCAACTCGCCGGTATCGACTTTGACACGCTCCGCATTTCGGATCGCCCCGTCGCCGCCTGGCTGGAGGACCTGGCTTCCAAGCTGCGAGAGATCAAGGAGGCCCTGGAGGCGCAGGATCACGTCTTGCTCGGCGACATCCTCCGCTATGAGCTGGACGAAACCTTGCAGCAGTGGGCCAAAATGCTGGATGGGTTCATCGCTTGCATCGAGGAGCTGGACGCCGCGGCTTGAGACACCGGCCTGCCCATCGCGGGACGGCTAGTCGTCGACCAGTTCGTTCAATTCCAGCTTGCGAAAGAGCACTTCGGGCGCCGGACCGAGGGGAAAACCCACGGGCAGCGGCTCGGCCGCGCGTTTCCACACCCACTGCTCCGGCATCAGGCCCAGCGAAACGCGGATCTTGTCCGAAGCGAAGGGCAGGTACGGCTCCAACACCACCCCCAACGTCCGCACCGCCTGGATGCAGGTGTGGATGGTCGTGGCGCAGGAATCGAGATCCGTCTTGCGGGTTTTCCACGGCTCCCGCGTGTCGATGAACCGGTTGCACTCCCGGAAGACTTCCATGATCCGCTGCAAGCCGCTTCGAAAACGAGTGGCTTCGATGTCCTCGCCGACGTCGGCGGGCAATGCCCGCACCCTGGCCAGCAAATCGGCGTCGAGCTGATCCGCAGCGGCCGCCGGGGGAATGCGGCGTTCAAACTGCTCGGTGGCGATCTTCTGCCAACGGTTGACGAAGTTGCCCAGAGCGGCGATCAATTCGGAATTGTTGCGCTCCACAAAGGACTCGAAACTCCACACCGTCCGCTGCGACTCCGGAGCGTTGACGGTGAGATAGTATCGCAGGGGGTCGGGGTCGAATCGGCTGAGGTAGTCCTGGATCCATACCGCCGTCCCGCGGCTCTTGCTGATTTTCTCCTCTTCCTTGCCCGGGAACCGGATGTTCAGGAAGGCATTGGCCACGACGTTGCTGGGAAGCTGGTAATGCCCGTGCTGTTTGGGGGAAATGTACACGCTGCCGCGGTTGCGAATCTCGTCGGCGGTGAATTGAGTGCCCAGGATCATGGCGGGCCAGGTCAGGGCGTGAAAGACAATATTGTCTTCGCCGATGAAATGGACGATGCGACAATCAGGGTTCTGCCACCATTCTCGATAAGCCTGCCAATCTCCGTCGCGCTGCTGGCAGAGGGCGGCGGTGAAGCTCACGTAACCGATGGGGGCATCAAACCACACATACAGCACCTTGCCTCGAGCATCGGGATCGTCCAGCGGCACGGGGACGCCCCACTCCAGATCGCGGGTCATGGCCCGCTCGGGAAGCCCCTTCTTGATCGAACCGAGGGCGAAGTTGGTCACGATCGGCCGCCAGTCCAGCGAAACGAGGCTGAACCAATCGGCCAGCATGGCCTGGAACTTGTCCAGCCGCAGGTACCAATGCGTGGTCTGCCGTCGCACCGGCGCCGTTTGGGTGATGGTGCTCCTGGGGTTGATCAGCAGCAGCGGGTCGATGCTGTTGCCGCATTGCTCGCACTGGTCGCCATGGGCCGCCGGGTTGCCGCACGCCCTCCCATCGGGCAGCTTGTGGTAGCAGACGCCGCTGACGTAGCGGTCCGGCAGAAACTTGCCGGCCTGTTCGTCGTAGAGTTGCTCGGTCGTGCGCTTGACGAAGTGGCCGTTGCGGTGAATGGCTAGGAAGAACTCCTGGCAGATGCGATTGTGGGTCTCCGTAAACCCCGGCTGATGCGTGCCACCGTAGATATCGAAGTTGATGCCCAAACCGGCGAAATCCGCCGCCTGTTGCCGGTGGTAGCGGGCGGACAGCTCGGCCGGAGTGGTCCCCTCCTTGCGTGCGGAGATCTCGATGGAAACGCCGTTGTCATCGCTGCCGCATACGAAACGAACATCTTCGCCAAGCGAGCGGAGATAGCGAACGTAGATGTCAGCGGGCAGATAGGCGCCGGCAATGTGCCCAACGTGCAACCGGCCGTTGGAGTAGGGCAAGGCGCCCGTGACGAGAAACTTGCGTCGCGACATGCGATCTCCCAGGACGGAGGAATCGGGCAGTGCGTTGATCCATGCGACTCTTCGCCCGATCTGCCGGCCGCAGCCGAGCGGCCTACCCTGACCGAAACCGGTCATTCTATCGGCGAAATACCGAGGCAAGCAAATTGCGCGGCCGGAGGGTATTCGGGACATCATCAGGCCCGAGAGGATCGCCGACCGTGATTCTTCATCGCTGGTTTCTTACGGACGGCCGTCACTCCGTTCCCCCGCCGACGGACGGCATGGCCATCCGACGGCTCGCCTCGGCGGGAAGTCCGGCGAATGCTCGCCACTGGGGTCGCCAACTCCTTCAATTACTGTTGGCGGCCGCTGGGTCCGGAAATCGTGGGCAGACCCGCCGCGTGGATGGGAACGGCCCCTCTTGTTCCGGGCGATGCGACTTCTGCCGCCGCGTGAGGGACGCGGCTGACGTCGGTCTGTAAGAACAGCCATCTCTTGCTGCCGGCACAGGTTATGGCCACTGGCCGGTTCTCAGCAGCCCCTGGCAACGGAATCAACGCCGGCGGATCTGGCGGGGAGGGGTTGCGTTCCCCGGAGGGTTGAGCCATACTGACCGGTCTTTAGCTTGGGCCGGCCGCGTGAGAGTCGGCGGCGAGGAGCACGGAACGACCATGTACGCCATTGTTGAAGACGGCGGCAAGCAATACCGCGTGGAGAAAGGTGACACGATCTACCTGGAAACCCGCGAGCTGCCCGAAGGCACGACGACCATCCAGTTCGAGCGGGTCCTGATGCTCGGCGACGGCGCAGGCAGCAAGATCGGCACGCCACTCGTGCCGGGCGCGAAGGTGACCGCCACCGTCGATGCCGCCATCAAAGGCCCTAAGGTGGAGATCTTCAAGTTCCGCAAACGGAAAGGCTACCATCTCCACAAGGGCCACCGCCAGAAGCATCTGAAGGTGACCATCAGCGAGATCAGCGGTTGAGGCCACTCGGCAGGCTCGGCGTCGGGACCGGACAGAAAGCGGCGGGACCTATCGGCACCCAGACGCCGGCGGGTCGGTTTGTGGAGCCGCCTAACGCGAGGGCGTTGCAGGCGAAGATGAGCAGCCTTTTTCGCAGACGATACCTGCCCCTGGCAGCCATCCTTGCCTTCGTTCTCCAGGCCGGCTTCGGCAGAGAAGACCCTGCGGCAACGCCCGCCTCGTCGCAACCGACGACGGCCGACGACGCCTCCGCGGGGCTTTTCGCATTCCGATTTCATCCTCGCCCCGATGAGCCACTCTACTTCATCATAGAAAACGAGGTCCGCGATAGCGGCGGTGTGCCGGGCTGGCTCTCGTACACCACGACCGTCAAGGATCGCCGTGTCGTGATCCAGCGCGTCGAACGGGCCACCACACCCAAGTCCACCGCGGAGATTCCCGGCCAACTGATCCTTGCCTGGGAAGTGGACCGGTACGAAGTGCGGGAACAGGGCATGAAGGGTGAGGTGTCCTTCGATTCCGTACGAGACCTTTACCCTCCCCCGAGTCTCCGAGGATTGGGCGGGATTCCCGGCTCGCGAACCTTGTTCTCCTTCGATCCGCGCACTGGAGAGGCGGCCAACTTCCAGATCGTGCCCGGCCCGGTCGGCGGTCCTGCAACCAACGTCAAACTCAGCCGCACGGCCGGCCGAGTGTCTCTCACCAACCGAGCTCTCGCCGACCTGCTCCGCGATCTGGGGCCGCTGTATCTGCCGCCCCGCGCGGTGGGTATCGGCGATACATGGACCTATTCCTACTCCGAACAACTGGAGCCGTTTGGCCTGGTGACGACTTCCGTCACCTCAACCCTGCGCAGCGTCCGCACGACGGGGGAGCATCAAATCGCCGTCATCGACATCCGCGGTGAGATTGCCCTCGGGCCGGCCGCCGCGTCACCGCCCTCGTCCACCTCCACACCCGTGGCGACGAGCGAGACTTCGCCGAAACCGGCGACGCAACCGAGCAGGCCCTCCACGAATCCCGCGAGCGGGGAGGCGGATCCGCCTTCAACGCCAAAGCCTTGCTCACAACCCGCGACCAGTTCCGCCCCGGCGACGACGGCCCCGTCCCGCCCGCACTCCGCGCCGAACCAGAAGCAACGGGAGTTCGTCCTGGAGCGAACCATTTGTCTCGGCAGCGTGGAATTCGACCTGACCGCCGGAGAGTTGCTGAGCCTCTCCCTGAATCGCGAACTGGACGGGGCCGCCAGACTCGAGCAGACCAAACCGGACGCCAACCTGCCCAGCGAAATTCGCGCCGGCACGGCACACATTCTCCGCGTTCGCGTGTCCCACGACCTCCCGCCCAAGCCGCTCATTGTGGGAGGCCCGAAGCCGCCTGTGCTATCCCCTAATGAAGAGGCCCGCCTGAAGCCGCCGACACCGGCCACCCGGCCGGCCGTTTCAACCAGACCGGCCAGAAACACCACGCTGCCGACCACCCGGCCCGCAACCCAGCCAAAGTCGCCCACTACTTACCCCACCCGTCTGCCGCCGCCAGTCGGCCGCACTGGCGCCAGATCCCCAGCCGGGCCGCCCCCTCAGGCAACCACCCGCCCGACCCGGCCCACGACGCGGCTTTGGCGCCCTCCCGGACAGAGCACCACCTCCGCCCCAACCAGCCGCCCCTCCGATGAGGCTGGTTCGAGGCGTACCGACCAGTCCTGACACCGAAGAACAGGTGCGAGATTTCGGTCGTCTTACAGCAGCACCGAGTCTGAACGGGCCTGCGGCGGCGGCAAGCGAACGAAGAGGATCCCGTCGACGACCCGCGTCTCGTATCGAGCCAATCTGACTTGTTCGGCCATGGGGCAGGCCCCGGTATCAAGATCGAAGACCCAGGCGTGCCACGGACAGGTGACCGTGTGCGACCCCACTTCACCGGCGGCGAGACTCCCGCCGGCATGCGGGCAGGCGTTCGGCGTCACGACGAAACGATCCGGGTCCGCCAGGTGGAACACGGCCAGATCCTGCCCTCCGACACGGACCAGCTTCGCCCGACCCACCGGACATTCCCGCGTATCCAGTAGCCGAAACCATGCCGCCGCGGCCATGTCGGTCATCCTAAACGCACTGCGAACAAGCACACAGGCCGAGATACCCGTCTCGCATCGCGGTTCTTAACCCGCATGCGTTGGTCGGGTGTCCCGGCCTTTCTGTTACCGTTTCAATTCAGCAGACCGCAGGGCAGCAAACGTGCCCACGCCGGCGGTACGAACAACCCCACGCGATCAGTCCACCACCCAACTGGAGCCGCGGAAGGGCCGCTCGATCTGAAGCAGCAGGTGGATGTCGTCCACCAGCATCCGGGCATCGTAGTCCACCGTTCGCCGAAGAGCACGGCGATGATCCGCCGGAGTGGTGCCGACGCCGCAGCCGACGATCGGCATCGCGAAGACCACCAGCAGCACGAGCACAAGCAGCTTCTTGATGCACCTCATGACCAGCACTTCCTTCTACTCAGAACGAAGACTCGCTTCTTTCCGGTTGGGCGGCAGCCGTCTCAGCCGAGCGGCCAAGATCCCCGCGGTGCCGTAGGGTAGCCCGCGCTACCCGGTGTGGACCCCTCATGCGGTGGGCCTAATCTATCATACTCCCGAACGCCGCGTCAATCCGGCCCAGTCTCAGGGCTTTTTTTCTCGCCGAGGGCCGCAGCCGCCGAGGCCAACGCCGATAACCACTCCATGTAGCGATAATCGATATCCAATTTGTCCATCAGCTCCTTCAGGACCAGCAGGTGCCGCTCGTATTCTCGACTTTGCCAGTCCGCAGCAGCAGGGTCGCAGAAGAAGATGCGGCACCCCAGCGGCCGAAAGGCTCGCGCCACGCACCGCCCCTCGACCTGAAACTGACAGGACCCTCGGGTGAGCGGCCGCCAGCGATCCGCCATGCCCCGGACAAAGAAGGCGACCTCGGCAGTCGTCGCGTAGAGGCGGTGACCGTAGGTCTCGAAACGGCAGCACAGCCCCCGGTTGCGACAAACAGGGGAGTATGCCGCGACGGTCCGGTCCACCTCGCAGTAGAACTCCTCCATCGCGGCCGCCAACTCCGCTCGCTGAGCGTGCAGGAGGTAGAGCGACCCCGCATCACCACTCATGATGGCAGATCCTCGGACCGGCGGGCGCCGCAAATCTTGTCGATGAGCGCGGCATCGTAATGGCGGCCCCGGTTCATGCCGGGACAGCCGTCGGCAGCGGCCGCCCACGCCTCGGGCGAGCGAAGGTTCTGCGGCCAGAACGGCCAGGTTCGGCACTGCAATGGTCGAACGGGGTAGATGGCGCAGGCACGGGTCGGGCCGTGATCCATCAGAAAGCAGCAGTCGCCGGAACTCCGGTGCTCGGTCAGCGAGTACCGCGTGCCCGCTTTCCGCACGTAGCGATCCGGCAGCCACCCATCAGACCGACCCAGAAAGGCGGAGATTTGCGCGATCTCCTCCCGAGTCACATAAACATAGCCCGGCGCGCCGGTACAGCAGTAACCGCACGCTGTACACCGAAACCGCAGGCCGTCACGGTACCACGAATCAGCAGGCTCCCTCGCCATGCGTCTCGCTCCAGCGGAATCTTCCCGTGGGAGGATCCGGCGGCCCGCCCTCGCCGCACGCCGCCACCAAACGTGGGCGGCAAAGATAAGAGTACACGAACCGCAGGGGCCGAGACCAGCTCGAAATGGCGTATCGAGGGAACAGGCCGACCGGCGCCGCAAAACCGCAGCGCGGCAACGCCGAGCGGGTCCCCGAGCGTGGCGACGGAGGCTAATCGTCCTCGGCCTGGAGAACCTGCCGATGCCGATCGATCATACCCTGATCGCGATGGCAGCCGCTCTGGGCGCAGAACGCCATCGCGGCAAGCAACAGGGCCAGCAACACAACGAGCTGCCTCATAAGCAAGATGGGCAAGGCAAGGCCCTCGGCCGGACGCGAGCCGCGCCAAACCGAGGGCCGGCAAATCAGCTACTCAACAATCATCTCGCCGGGCTTGACGTCCGTCGGCTGAGATTCGTGCTGAGTCTCCTTCTGCTCGGTCACCTTGTATTCGTTCTCCGCGCAACCGCAGAGGAACGCCGCCAGGAAGAGCACCAGAGCCAGGCTGCAGAGCTTTCGCATGATCGTATTCTCCTCGTTGTCGACGGCGGAAGCAGCAAGAGGTAAACGGCGTTTCCCCGCCATCACCCGCCGTCGTCGGTCATTCGCTTACTTCATCCGGATGTAGGTGTGGACCACTTCCCAGACCTGCATGGCGGGCATCTCCACGACCACGGTCGCGGTCCCGTCGCTGTCGTACGAGGTCGAGCGCACATATGAACCCACGATATAGGCGTTCAATCGCGTGTTGATCTCGTCGCGTTCGGCGATGAAATCACGCACCGTGGTCTTGGAGTCGATCTTGAAACCCATCACCTGCTCCGCGAGGCGCCGCTTGGCGTCCAGCTCGGCGGCGCGGGCCGCCATCAGCTTGCCCTGCGGCGTGCCGGCTTTGTCCTCACCCGGAACGCCTTTACCTTCCGCCGTGATCGTCTCGGCCGCCCAATCCGGCATCTCGACCTGAAGCTTTGATGCCGCGGCCCGGAGATCCTTGGCCGGCGGCACTCCCATTCCCGTCGCCTGGAACTTCTGGGTCTTCAGTTCCTTGGTCACCTTCTCAATGTCCATGCCAGTGACCTTGTCGCCCTTGTAGTGCCTCTTGTGCAACTCCTTGACGGTCGTGATGACCGACTCCACCGGAACCTCATAGGTGACCTCCACGATCAATTCGTCGTGGTGGTAGTACGGCCGACCGGTCTCCTGGGCTCCGACCAGCATGGCCTTTGCTTCCGTGTAGATGACATCCGATTCCGCCACGAAATCGCGCACGAGTGTATCGCTGGTGATCCGCAGGCCCTTGATTCGCTCCACCAGCCGCCGCATCGCATCCACCTCGGCGGCACGCTTGGCCATCAGGCGGGCCTGAGGACTGATCGCCTTCCAGATATCCGGAATGGCGGGTTCCGGCAGCTTGGTGCCGCTGGGCAAGGGGATGTCACCACCCGGCACGTCCGGCGGAAGGTCCGGCCGCGGCGCGCCGTTACCTATGGCTTTGATGACGTCTTTCTTGATGTACTGCTTGATCTGCTCGAAGTCCGTCGCCTTGAGGGCATTGCCTTTGTAATGGCGGGCGTGGATCGCCTTCAGCTCCTCGATGACTTTGGCCACCGTCACCTCCGCTTCGACCGTGCAGACCAGGTCCGAATCCCACTTCGGCTGGCCCAACCGAACGCCGCGAATGAAAGTGTCCAGTTCCGCTCGGATCGTGTCCGACTCGGTTACGAAATCGCGGACATAGGTATCGGCCGTGATCTGCAAGCCCTGCACCGTCTCGGCCAATTTGCGAAAGGCGTCCGCCTCGGCCGCTCGCTTGGAGAGCAGCTTGTTTTGGGCCTCTTTCTGCATGTCCGCGGCCTGGTCCTGGGCCGGGGATACGACGGGCAGCAGCAGCCCTGCCACCGCCCAGCACGCCAATGTGGTCTTGAGACTCATCTTCGATATCTCCTTTATTGGGTTACCCACGCAAGAACGATACCTTGCCCCCTCGCGCCGGCCACAGCCGCGGAGGCTTGGATGTCAGCCTTTGCAAACACCACGCCGAAGCCGTGCTTCGAAGCCGCGGTCTCGGCCGGTCAGCATCAGATCCCTTTGACCGCGGACATACGCTCCACGGCCGCGTTGTACTGCGGATCCTTGTTCTTGAAGGACTGGGCCAATTTGTAGTACTTCAACGCCTCGTCGAATCTGCCGAGCTTCTCGGCCGCAACGCCCGCACCGAAGAGGGCCTTGTCGTCGTCGGATTTGTCGGCAATCACCTGCTTGAACAGGCCAAGGGCCGTTTCGTATTCATCCGCAACTAAGGCGCGAACGGCATCGCCGCTCTTCTCGTGCCCGCTGGGCTCGACCTTGCAGACGGCGGTGATCTCGGTCGGCACGAACTTCACCAGGAAGTTCATGAGTTGGGACTCGATGATCTCGCCGATGATCCGATCGCGCGGAGTCATGTCGGCTTCGGTCTTGGCCCCGCCGAAAAACGGGCTGGGCTTGCCGCGCTCGTAATGCTGGGTCGGCGGGCCGTTGTACGAGGCGACGATCGCGTTGGTGCCGGCGTCCTTCAACTGGAACTGGCAGGTCACCGTGATGTTGCGGGACTCCTTGGCAACCTCTTCGGTCTCGACATTTCCGCCGCCTCCCCAGCGACTGGCGAAGGCCCCCAAACCACTCACCGTTCGGCCTGAGCCGGCCTGTTTGTCGATCTTGATCGTCACCTTGCTGGTCAGATTGGCGTTGGCACCTTCGATCTTGGCGTCGACCATCTCGTCGCTGCCTTCGGTAACGCCCGCCGCGGCCAGATCCTTGCCCGCCAGAGCGACCTTCATATGTTCGCGATCGACCAACTTCAGCGGGATGTTCTGCCTCTCCGCCGCCCGCTCAAGATGATACGAGATCAAATTGGCGGTCATCTCCGACCACTTCTTTTCGTCGAACTCGCCCTTATCGCCTTCCATGCGAGTGTCGAACACCGCAATGCTCATATGCTCGGCCGAAAGAGGCTGCTTGGGCTGAATCACATGACTCATCTCGACGGTAGCCGTCGGCTTCTTGCCGCAGCCGGCGACCACCAGAACCAGACCCAGCAAAATCAGGGTTCCGAAACGTTTGCTCATGACAACTCCTTTCAAAGTCAGACGCAGGACCGGTAGACGAGGTTGGGCGAGAGTCCTTTTTCACCCACAGAATGCCTTTCGTGACGACCCGAAGCCGCCCCGCCGCGACCAACGGGCTTCATGCCGAATGACCGAGCGACTGTCATAAGCCGCCGGCAATAGGGTGTCAAGACCAGAAGTCCGATAAGAAATGCCCCGGCGACGAACCTAGAACGTCCACCGTAGTATCGCGTACAGCATGAGCAAGACGACGGCGATAAACACCCACCGTCGCCATCCCCCTGCTGACGGGTCGATCGGAGTGATCCAATCCCCGCAGTGGGGGCACTTCTGGGTGTCTTCAGCCACGGCGGCACGACACGCCGGGCAGATCATCTCCGGGAGGGATTCATCCTCCAGATCCTCGTCGCCGGGCGAGAAATCGGGGTCGTCGTCGGATGCATGACCGCGTCGGGGCATTCACTTCACCAGCTTCAGCACATCCTTGAACTTCGGATGATCGCAGCGCTCGATCAACTCGAAGATGAGCGATTCGACGGTGGACAACACGACGCCGGCGGCCCGCATTCGGTCCAGAGAGAGGTCCATGTCCAGCTTGAACCGCGATCCCACGGCATCCACCGGCACAAACACCTGATAATCCACCCGCAGCAGATCCAGGGCGGTCTGCTGAATGCAGACGTGCGTCTCGAGGCCGGCGACGATGATCTGCTCGCGCTCTGTCCGCTTCAGAGCTTGACGGAACGGTTCGTCGCGCCAGCAACTGCATGTGGTCTTCTCGATCGCCGGGGATGCACCAGCCAGCCGGCGACGCAGGCCGGCATCCGTAGGGCCCAACCCTTTGGGGTACTGCTCCGTATGGATGATCGGCAGACCGAGCACCTCCGCGACGCCGATCAGCCGCATGATCTTGTCAAGGATGACTTGCGGCGGACTGGTGCCGATGGCCTGAAGCATCTTTTCCTGAACGTCCACGATCACCAGGGCGGCGAGTTTCTCTTCCAGCATGACGGTATGCGGCATAAATCACTCCACGGCAGGTGCTGATCGCGACATCCGGCCGATCTGCTCTGTTCCGCTCCACGACCGCAAGGCCTCACGGCCGCTTCGCGGCGAACTCCAAATAGTTGCAAAGCAGCTTGCGGGCGACATCCGCCGGCCCCGGCGGGCCGTCCAGCACCGGCAGCAAATCCAAGGTGGAAAGCACCAGTCGCCCCCGACCATGCGGCAACACCCCCACGGCCGTGGCCACCCGGTGCTCGTGCCCGTTCACACAGCCCACCACCGCCTCCTCGCCATCAAGCAGGAGGCCGAAGCGGCGGCTGCTGTAGTTGACCAACTCCTGGTACTCCCAGTTCATCCCCTGGTTGACCGGCAGGCCGGCGAACAGCGGATGCTCGCGGACGAAGAAACATCCGCCCAGCCACCAGATCCCGTGTTCCATCGCACCGCGATAGGAGATCGCCCGGCGCTGACCAAGCCGCGCCGCCCATTCGTGGGTCTGGGCGAGAAAAACGGCGGTCGTGCCGTCGTCCCGAACGCGGCGCAGGATGTCGTCCAGGACGAGCTGCCCGCGGGCCAGCTCCGCCGGTGTCGTCCAGTACAGCCGCAGCACGCCGCGGCCGCCGCCCTTGCAGAATTCCAGCCGCAGCGGATAGCTCCTGCCTGCCTCGAGCTCGATTGCCTTCGTGGTGTCCCACCGCTCGAAGTGCCATGACCACGCATCGACCAGCAACTCGCCATCCAGCCAGAACCTCACCCCGTCGTCGCTGGAAACGTGGAACACGTACGCGCCGCTCTCGGGAACCCGCAGCCTGCCCTGCCAGCGGACGCTGTAATCCCCCCCTGCCAGACTCGCGTCCGGCCCGTCCGCATCGAAAGCGAAATCGAGTCGGTCATCCTGCCCTTGCCGGAGAGGCTCGTTGAACTCCTTGCCGCGGTAATACTCCGCCGCCAAGCCCGCCTTCTCCTGATCGGGCAGGAAGAAGCAATCGGCCGGCACCGCGGCCTTGGGCATCGCCTCGTTCTCGCCAATGAGGATGTAATCCAGTGGCGGCAGTTCGCCGCGAAACTCCGGCAGCTCCACCGACTTCGCCGCCTTCAGGAAGCCGCGAAGCTTGCCGTTCGATTCGAGGACCGCTCCCGTCGAGGAAACCCGCTGGGCGGCCCAATCGACCAGGAAGAACTCATCGCTGCCCCGGGCCACCTCCCGACCGCTCGCCGCGCCGCCCTGGTCGGACGTCTCGGCCAGCACGGCCTCGACGACATACCGCCCGGGGCCGTGGTCGATGATCATGCCCAGGCCCTCGACCAGCAGTTCGCCGTAGACCTCGCCCCCGCTGACCGTCACCGGAAAGCGGTGACCCCAGACTCTCTTGCCGGACGCATCGCGAACGGCGATCGACAGGACAAACCGGCCCTTCAGATCAACCTCGTTGACGATGTAGTAATCCGCGGTGATCGCCGCCGGCGGGGCCGCCACGCGATTCCGCAGCTTCACCGCGACATAGAGCGGCGCGTTGTAGCGGGCCAGGCGTTCGGCATGGCCCTTGGGATTCCGCCAGGTGTCGACCACGCCGGAGTGGTTTTCCAGCTTCTCGCACTCCCAGCCGTTCACGACATAGCCGTCCGTCACGTTTCCCGCGCGGATGTTCTCGATGATCCGGCCTTGATACTCGTAGGAAATGTCCCCCATGCTGAGCGTCAGGGCATCCACCGTCGGGAAGAACTCCCGCAGCTTCTTTTCATCCAGGTAGCGGGCGAAGGCGTCGTGCCACTGGCGATAGGCGGCCCCGTCCCAGCCGTCGGGTCGGCCCTGTAAGGCCTGGTAGATCAACTCCAGCCGCGGCGGGGTGGCGTTGGCCCCCTCCTCACCCCAGAAGACGATCTCCTGCCGGTTGTCCGTCCGCAGCCGAAAGCTGCCGGGGCCTTCGTGAAAGGCATCGCGATAGACGCCGGGGCCGGTGGCGTGGTGATAGTCGAACCAGCCGCGGAGGTACTGCTGATCGTCATAGGGCCGCATGTGCAGCTTGATCGGGTCGTCGCCCTCCTTGGCCCAGCCGGAGGTGTAGGTGATGGTCCGCGTCGGATCGAGGCGATGGGCGTCGGCCATATCGCGGCGGTGACGATCCTGCGGCTCCGCCTGTTCCTCGTTGATCATGTTGTAGATCACCAGGGAGGGGTGGTTGCGGTCCCGCCGCACCATGCGCAGCAGCTTCTCGCGGGCCAGGGCGAAACACAACTCGTCCCCGCCGCGGCTGGTGTATCCGCCCGGCTCCTCGTAGATCAGCAGGCCCAGTTCGTCCGCCTTGTCGAAAGACAGCGGCGTGCCGATGCAGCGGTGCCAGTTCAGCATGTTCAGGCCGAGGGCCTTGGCCGTGCGGATGTTCTTCTCGGCCAGCTCCGGCGTGGGGAAGATGCCGTTGGTCGGCCAGAAACCCCAGCTAATCGCGCTGCGCAGCACGATCCGCTTGCCGTTCAGCCGAAAGACCGCGTCCGTGCCGAAGCCCTCCGGCGCAAACCAGCGAAAACCGAACCGCACCTCGGCGCGATCCGCCTCTCCCAGCGAAACGCGGCAGACATACAGCGACGGTGAATCCGGGCTCCACAGCTTGGCCTCCGGGACGGACACGGTTCGCGTCACCACCCGCTCCCCGGGCGGGACGACCTCCTTCGGCCAGGACTGCTCGAAGACCACCTTGCCGTCGGCGGCGGCCTCGCGGATCTGGACGCTCAGGTCGTGAGTCGCGGCGGCGGCGGTCGCGTTGCGGAGCGTGATTTCCAGGTCCACTTCCGTCATGGCCGGCTTGTTCTTCACGAACACGTCGGCCACATGCACCTCGTTCACCACCAGCAGCCGGACCGGGCCGGTGACGCCGCCGAAGCCGTGGCTCGCGGGGATGGGCTGCCGGCCCCAGTGGTGCGCCAGATAGTCGACCCAGTCGAAGTTGCCGCTGGGGTCCGTCACCCGCACGGCCAGCCGCGTCTTTTCGCCGGGCTTCAACAGCCCGGTGACATCCACCTCGAACGGCATGTTCCCGACCGCGTCGTACCCCACCAGGCGTTCCCCCAGGAACACCTCGGCGCGGAGCCGCACCGCTTCGAACTGGAGAATGACCCGCTTGCCCGCCAGATCGGCGGGTGGGGAAAACCACCGCCACCACCAGCTCACGCCGACGTAATCGCCGATCTCGCCGAACAGGTATTCCTCCACGGTCCCCGGCACGCCGACCGCGAGGTTCTTCTCCTCCAGCGCCGACCAGCCGCCGGTCGGCGGATGGACCGGCAGGCTCGACACGTCCGCCGGCGGCAGGTGCAGCCGGTCCTCTTTCCAGGCTGCCTCGCGGTCCAGCCACAGCCGCCACCCCTCGCCGGAGAGGTCCAGCACTTGCCGTGGACCCGCCTCCCCTCCGAACGCCGCCGTCACACTTGCCAGGGTCATGACCAACACCATGACTCGCGTCGCACGCATGGTCAGGGACTCCCATCGCCGCAGAAGATGTCTTTCGCCCCGACGGCCCTCCGGGCCGCGGGTCGGCCTAGGCCGCGAGAACCCGGCGCCTCGCCTCCGCCTCACCGGGCGGGCGTCAGCTCGAACTCCAGCGTGGCGAAGCCGTCGATCTCAAAATGCTCCACGACGATCTCGACGGTCTTGCTCTCGTCCAGCGTGAACGTGCCCTCGTCCCGCTGCGGCGTGTGCCAGCTCCACGCCTCGATCACCGGCTTGCCGTCGACGGTCACCCGCACGCCGTCGTCGCTCAGGGTGGCGACCTTCCACGCGCCCTTGGCCAGCGCCAGCTTCGCCCGGGCCGCCATCCCGAAGTAGTCCCCGCCGAGCCTGGCCTGGGTCACGGCCTCGGAGATCTGCTGGTCGCTCGGCCCGCCGAAGCCGTACTTCAGCGTGAGCGACTCCATCTTCGCCGACACGGCGGTGTCGCCCTGGGCCAGCTTGCGCCAGCTTGCCAGGTCTTTCCGCGGGTCCACTTCCTTCGTCCACTTGAAGAAGGTGACGTTCCAGTCCATGGCCAGCAGCGTGCCGGACACCTCGGTCTGGAAGTCGCCCGCCTTGATCCGCAGCCGGTAGGGATGCACCCCGGGCTGGTCCGCCGTCACCTCATACGTGAAAGGGGTTTCGCCCTTCCGCGGGGCATCCAGCTTCCCGCGAACGCGATCGCCGTCGATCCTGATCTCCGGAGCGGCGGGCATCTGGCGGAGGTCGTAGCGGTGCCGCAGCGGCCTGGTCTCCACCAGGCGGACCAGCGGCGACTCGTGATCCCACGGGCCCCACTCCGTCATGACGATGTTCTCGCGCCCCCGGAGGGCCTGGCGGGCGCCGACGGGCCGCGTGTCGCCGAACACGGGATACTCCGGCGCCTTGAACTCCTCGACCTTCAGGTCGGGCTTCTGCTCGACCTGGTGTTCCGGGTCGGCCTCCAGTTCCTTGCCGACGGACTGGAACTGGTTCGCGCCCAGCGTCACCTGGCCGGCCCCGCGGAAGTGTAACGCGACCTTGTCGCCCTCGAAGGTGTTGGCGGCGATCACGTTGCCGCGGCTGCTCACGTCATTCACCAGGGCCCAGGGCTTCTTGGCGAAGTGCGGGTCCTCGTCCCACCAGAAATGCACGCCGCAGACGTTGTTCCTGAACCGGTTGTGCAGCACCCGGTTGTTGCGGCCGTGCTCGATGTTCACCCCGCCGCGCTCCAGCCCGTAGCCCATCTGCCCGTTGTCCTCGATCTGGTTGCCGGCGATGAGCGTATCCTGCGAGTAGCCGCCCCACACGCCGCAGATGGCGTTGCCCACCAGCCGGTTGCCGATGAACTGGTTGCCGAACGAGAAGGTGTGCTCGATGCCGTGGGCGGGGGCGTAGGAGAAGTCGTTGTGGATCAGCAGGTTCCCGTTGCAGCCGCGCTGCCGGTAGTCGAACTCGGCGGCCGGGGCGGGGGCCTCGCCGATGGCCTCGCGTCCGCCGAAGCCGAAGAACCCGTCCCCGCCGTGGGTGACGGAGTTCTCGGCGATGACGTTCTCGTGGCACTGCTCGAACATGATGAAGCCGGCCGAGTCCTGCCCGCGGTTATAGACGCCGTGGCTGTAGCCGCGGACGCAGAAGTCCACGGCGTTGCGGGTGATCACGTTCTGGCTGGCCCGCCACAGGGCGATGCCCCAGCCGGAGAGGAAGGAAAAATCGTTGTCGTACACGCGGGCCTCGTTCACCCGGTCGAGGACCAGGCCGTTCTGCGTGTCGCGGACCCGGCACCGCCGCACGGTCACCTTGCCGGAGTCCTCCACGTACAGGGCCGCGCCGTAGTTGGTGAGGTACTCGTTGCGGTCGTTGGCGTGCGGGCTGAGCCAGTCGCCGCCGTCCTCGGCCACCGGCGTGGACTTCAGGTGCGCCCGGCGGCAGTCCGTCACGACGACGTCCTCCAGCGTCAGGCCGTCGCCCCGCGTGGCCCACAGGCCGCCCCAGTAGCCCTCGATCCGCGCCCCGCGGATGGTGACGTTCTTGCGCCCTTCGAGGCGGATGCCGTAGCCCTGGTACTCGTCGGGCCGGACGCCGGGCCTGGCCCCGCGGAGGACGCTGCCCGCTGCGAACTCCACGACGATGTCCGACGCGGCGATGCGGATCACGCCATCCCCGTTGCGGTCCTCGATCACCGTCCCCGGGGGGATGACCACCCGGCAGGACTCCTGGATCTCCGTGTCGTCGGCCCGCACGGTGACGGTCGGCCGCTCCTGCTTGGCCGCGGGCGGCACGGGCGGCTCGTCGCTGGACAGGACCGGAACGAACGCTGCCGCAATCAGCACGCTGGTCAACATGGCGTTACCCTCTCTGGCGCCGGTTGAGGTCACCCGCCCCGCCGGATGGCGCGGCGGCCCCGCCGCGGTCCTCCGCCGACCGGGCGGCGGGGGCAGTCTAACGGAATTCGATCCGGACGGCACGGGGCCCGGCGTGCGCCCCGGGGCCGGGCCCAGCGGGCGGAGGCCGGGCCGCGTATCTCCCCTTCGGTCAAGACGTAGCTCACTCCGCATCCAAGCGTGGAAAGACCCTTGACACACCCCGATGTCTGTGTACACTGCCACGTAGAGCCGCACATCAGGAGGATTGCGCGATGCCCATCCAGTACGCCTTGTTCGAGAACCACGTCTCCGCCGACCCCGACGACTACGCCGCCGCCGTGCAGATCGGCGGCAGCGCCGACGGCCTGGCCCTGGTGCAGGACATCATCGACCAGGGGACCACGGTCACGCGCCCGGACATCCTGGCCGTCACCGCCGCCTTGAAGCTGGCCTGCCAGCGGCGGCTGGAGCAGGGCCAGCGGGTCAACTACTTCGGCATGGTCGATTTCTTCCCGCGGATCAAGGGCGTCTTCACCGGCCCGACGGACAGTTTCGATCCCGCCCGCCACCGCGTGGACATCGGGGCGAATCCCGGTTCGGAGCTGCGCGACGCCGTGCGGGCCGGGGCCAAGGTCGAGAAGGTGGAGTCGGTCAAGCCCGCGCCGAGCCTCCTCGAGTACCGCGACGTGGGCAGCAACACGACCAACGACGCGGTGACCGTCGGCAACATCGGCCAGCTTTCGGGCAGCCGGTTGAAGTTCGACCCGGCGGGGGTGGGCGAGGGGATCTTCTTCGTGGCCCAGGCGGGCGGCGAGACCAAGGTCACGACGGTGCAGAAGAACAAGCCGTCGCAGCTCGTGTTCCTGGTCCCGGAGCTGACGGACGGGACCTACCACCTGGAGGTCCGCGCCCGGATGGGCCGGGGCACGGCGGCCCGCGAGCTGCGTATCGGTCGGCTGGACGCGGCCCTGACGGTCCTGCCGTCGTAGCGGCGACCGCCGCTGAGTTGGCAAAATAGGCAATCTGTGCGGGCTGGGCGGGCGACCCGGCCCGGTCAGACCCGCGAGACGCCCCAGTAAAAACCGTTTCCAGGGTTGAGTCGACATTCGATCCAGGCCAGGCGCAGGAAGCCGACGGCAAGCTTGGAGTCGGCGCCGTGTCCGCCTTGGGTCGGTGCCGTGTCCGCCTTGGGTCGGCGCCGTGTCCGCCTTGGGTCGGCGCCGTGTCCGCCTTGGGTCGGCGCCATGTCCGCCTTGGGTCGGCGCCGTGTCCGCCTTGGGTCGGCGCCGCGTCCGCCTTGGGTCGGCGCCCCGCAGGGCGGGTATCGGGACCGAGTAGGCCGCCTACTCGCAGCCGCCGCCAGGGAGGCATGAAAACGCGGTCCCGCCGGGCCGCGGCCAGGGGCCAGGGGTGGGAGGCGGACCGTGACGACGCCATCTTCAGCAATGGGGCAGGGCGGCGAATGGGTGGTGGTCGGTCTGCCCGGCTCGGGGGGCGGGGCGGCCCTGCTGCGGGCCGCCGTCTTCCCTCCGAGCCTCCGGTTCCTCGACGGCGACGAGAACGCCGCGGCCGCCGCCCTCGCGGCCGCCACGCGGGGCGCCGAGGCCCCGCAGACGTCCACCCGCCTGATCGACGCGCTTCGCCAGGCGCTCGCCGCCGAGGACCAGCCGACCTCTGCGGCGACCAGGCCCAGACGGCTCGCCCCGGTTCCCGCGGCGGCCGCAAGCCAAACGACCGCGGCGGAAACGGCCGTGGCCGACGAGGCCGCCACCGCCGCGCCGCTGCTGCTCCACGCGGAGTTCTCCATCGCGGCGGCCGGGCCGAGACCGCCGGCGGAGATCGTCGCCGCGCTCGCGACCCCGCCGGCCGGAACGGCGGCCCCGCCGCAGATATTTTGGCGAACGCGGCTGGAGGCGGTCGGCGAGGAGCTCTTCCGACTGCTCCTCAATCATCCGCGGGTCACGCTGGTGCATGTCGAGGAGTACGGGTCGAGTTCTCCGGAAGATACCGGCCCCGTCGCGACCCGGCGGTCGGCCCAGGCCGTGGCGAAGCTGGCCCAGGCTGGCTTCCTGGCGCCCGTCGAGATCCGCTCGCGCTCGAGTAACCCCGCTTTCTGGCTCCGCCACGGCGAACAATGGAACGTGGTCAACCGCGGGGCGGGGCTGATCCTGGCCCCCGACCCGGCGGTGGTCGACGCCGATCGGTTCGCCGACGCCTTGCTCTCGGTGTACGAAGCAGCGTTCCTGCCCGCGAACCGCCTCTCCCCGATCAGCGGGTTCTTGGCTGCGCTGGGCGGACGAGGGAGCGCCCTGCCCTTTCCGACCATGTACTTTCCGTGGGGCGACGATCAGCCCGCCCCCCGCCTCTGTCGCTGGCGCGATCTCGCCGGGCACCGGTGCGGAACGTTCGGAGCGAACCGCCGAGATTGGGAGTGCCGATTGGCGGAGCGGGTGTACCCTCGCCTTCTGAGCTCGATCCGGTCCGACGCCCTGGCTCAGGCGCAAGGGCCGGCGCGGCAATCCGGGATCCGCCTGTTGGCCGGAATCCGCCAAGGAAAGCTGGTATTTGCAGCCGAACCGGTGGTCGAGGGCGGGAGCACGCGGGCCGGCCGCGACGAGGCTGGAACGCCCCAGCCCCGCGACGAGAACGGAGGAGACGGCGATGAACCCAGCGGACGATGAACGCTCTCCTGGCGCGGCGGCGAGCGCCGGGCCGGCTTGCCACCCGGGAGCCCGCAGGTCGGAACGGGACGCCAACGTCGGCGCCGACGGCCCGGGCTTCGACCCGTTCACCGGCCTGCCGCCGCTGCACCGGCGGCGTTGGTGCCACCCGGGCTCCCTTCCAACGCAGATGGCGGCGACCTCCCTCGACCTGGACGTGACCAAGAACTGCAACCTCCGCTGCACCTATTGCTTCAAGGGCGAGACCGTCCGCCCCGGGGCCGAACGCATGCCGCTCGAGGTGGCCATGGCGGCGGTGGACTGGCTGATCGAGGCGTCGATGGACGCCGAGCAGATCTGGGTCAACCTGATGGGCGGGGAGCCGTTGTTGGCGTGGGCGACCGTCGAGCGACTGGTTCCCTACGCCAAGGTGCGCTCGGCCCGCGCGGGCAAGGGCGTGCAGTTCGGCACGACCACCAACCTCACCCTGGTCGACGACGAAGTCGCCGAGTTCGCCCGCCGCTGGGGCATGGGGTGGCACTGCTCGATCGACGGCTCGCCATCCGTGCAGAACGCCCAGCGGCCGGGAGTCGGCGGCCTGCCCTCGTCGGACCGGGCGGAGCGGGGCGTGCCGTTGATCCTGGCGCAGCGGCCGGGGGCGTGCGCCCGCGCCACCGTGACTCCCGAGCTGGCCCACACGATCTTCGACAGCTTGTTGTACTTCGAGGGCCTGGGCTTCCAGGAGTTCGCCTTCGCCGTCGCCGAGGAAGACCGCTGGGAACAGCGGCACTTCGCGGCGTGGGACGAGCAGTGGGGCCGGATCGCGGACTACTTCGTGCGGCGTTACCGAGAGAACCGCCCGATCACCATCGCCGCCATCGACTGGATCATCGAACACCGGGCGAAGGGGCGGGAGCATCGCCAGCTTTACTCCTGCGGAGCGGGCCGCGGCATGGTCATGGTCGATGCTTGCGGGGACATCTGGCCCTGCCACCGCTTTGACGGGGCGGACAGGGAGAGCGGCAGCGGCGGCGCCTGGCGCTTCGGCAACATCTTCAGGCCCGGCTGGAATGAAACGCTGCACGCCGCGCTGCTCCAGCGGGACCGGTTCAGCACCTACCAGGCGTCCTGCGCCACGTGCCCGGTTGAGCGACTGTGCGCCGGCGGCTGCCCGGCGGGCAACCTGGCCACGACCGGCAGCATCTACCGGCAGGATGACACCAGTTGCGAAACCCTGCGAGTACTGCACCGCCACGCCTTGGCCGCGCACGACACGCTGAAGGCGGAGGCCAACGCGGCCTTCATGAGGAAGTTCTATGAACCCAAGAAGGCGGACGACGGCGGCGGAGCGTAGACCGCCGCCGGGGCACTGCGTGTCCGCCGAAGCGAAACTGGACCAAGGGAGGTACGACGATGAGTAAGGATGACGAACGGAACCGGGCGAACGAGACGGAGGCGACTCCGGGCCGTCCGGCGGAACGGCCGGCGGGCGGCGCGGCCCAGCCGGACGCCGGGCCGACGGCGGAGCGGCCCTGCCGCCGCCGGGACTTTCTGGGCATCACCGCCAAGCTGATCGCCGGGGCGGCGGTGGGGCTGCCGGCGGGCGCCGAGGCCCTGGGCGCCGCCGTCAGTTCGACGGACCCCGGCGAGGGCGAGGCCTGGTGCTGGCCCCTCACGCAGAATACCCGCAACTGCACCACGGCCGCGCCGAATGTGTGCGACGGTCCTGGAGGCCAGCCGGGCACCAGCAACTCATGCACTGGCCGCACTAAGAACATCTGTACCGGCGCGGGCAGCAACATCTGCAAGGGCTCGATGGGCCCCGCAGGAAACACTTGCGAGGCCGGCGCCCGGAGCGGGAATGAGTGCCTCGGGGCGGCGGACGCCAACCACTGCGACATGGGCTCGGGAAACACCTGCAACGGCGTCGGGGATGCCGTGGGCAACGAGTGCCGCGGGGCCACCGCCGCCAACACCTGCACCAGCGCGGGGGCCGCGGGCGGCAACACCTGTCAGTCCGGCTCCGGCAACGCCAACACCTGCCGGGAGGGCGCGACCGGGTCGAACACCTGCACGGGAACGCCCGGCGCGGGCGAAAGCTCGAACACCTGCAAGGTCGCCGCGGGCGCCAACACCTGCCGGGGGAACGGCCTCGCCAACAGTTGCGACCCCAGCAGTCGAAATGCCTGCTCGCCGAGCGACGCCAACCGCTGCCTGGACGCGAACGTAGTCGAAGCGGCTGGAGGCGGCGCCACGGCGGCCGAAGACGCGGCCCGGCGGAGGATGGACGTCGCGGCGCTGCTGGACATGTCCGTGGCGTGATGTCGGTTGCGGCTCAGTTTCCTGGGAGGACATACTCATGAGAAAACGACATTTCGGGATCCTCGCCTGCTTACTCGCGTGGTCGGGGTCGCCGTCCCCACTCTGCTCGCAGGAATCACGTGACGGCCCCAATCGGGCGGAATTGGAGGCGTTGTGGAATCGGCCCACCACGGACCTGGAGTACTTTGTCGCCGGACTCACCGAGACCAACAACGATATGGTCAAACGCGTCGAGAGCCTTTGCGGTGAAGCCGCCCCCCTCGGTGACGACCAACGTGCCGCGTTGCAGACCGTCGCGCGGGAAATGACTGAGACCTTCGTCCGTGCGGGCCGAGTCGAGCTGTGCTTGATGGCCTCCTCGAACTCGAACCAGGAAACGCGGAGCCCTGCGGAAGCTCGCCTGTACTTCACCCTGGTCATGCGTCTGGTCGAAAGGGAGCCCCTCGAAGAGCACCCCTTCTACAAGAAATGGCGGGAGATTGCCACACCGGAGCAGTGGGCGGCGACCCGCGAATTCGTGGAGAAGCAAACCGGGCCACAGGTTGAACACGCGAGAAGGGAGCTTGAGGATTTTCGACGACTGGCGGCCGGGCGATTCACCAAGGAGGATCTTCGACAGCACCGTATTGACGCCACGGGCGAGAAGGATCCACTCAAGATCTCTAAGCCCCAGTCGTTCGCCTGGGAGGACACTTGGCGGTATCCGGTCGCCAACTTTGTGCGTTTGTACCGCCTGACGCCGGAGCAGCAGGCGGCGGCCAGGGCCATCCTGGACGACTGCGTCCAACGGGCCCGGGCCTTGCGCCAACGCGACGACCCGGAGGTGCGACGCCTCTGGAAGCAATTGCTCACCGCCTACCTCGACCCCAAGGCGAGCCAGGTGCCGCTCCACGAGGCCCTGCGGCAGTATCGCCGCGTCTCGCAGGAGGCGGTGCGGCCCATCTACGAGGAGATGCAGCGGCGCCTCGAAGCCATCCTCACCACCGAGCAGAAACGCCGGGCCGGACCGCCCCCGCCCCCGCCCGAGTGGATGCGCCTCCTGGAGATCGCCCTGGCCGACGACGACGAACCGCCCGCCGCGTCGCGACCAACCACCCAGCCGACGACCTCGCCGGCCCCCACGCCGCCCGCGGCGAGCCAGCCCGCCGACCCGCCACCCGCTCCGCCGACCACCCCGCCGTCGCTCCCGCCCGCGACCCGACCGGCGGACCAGCCGGCCACGGCGCGGCCCACGACGGACGACGGCGGCGGAGCGTAGACCGCCGCCGGGGCACTGCGTGTCCGCCGAAGCGAAACTGGACCAAGGGAGGTACGACGATGAGTAAGGATGACGAACGGAACCGGGCGAACGAGACGGAGGCGACTCCGGGCCGTCCGGCGGAACGGCCGGCGGGCGGCGCGGCCCAGCCGGACGCCGGGCCGACGGCGGAGCGGCCCTGCCGCCGCCGGGACTTTCTGGGCATCACCGCCAAGCTGATCGCCGGGGCGGCGGTGGGGCTGCCGGCGGGCGCCGAGGCCCTGGGCGCCGCCGTCAGTTCGACGGACCCCGGCGAGGGCGAGGCCTGGTGCTGGCCCCTCACGCAGAACATCCGCAACTGCACCACGGCGTCGCCGAATACCTGCACCATGACTTCACCGAACCAATGCACCGGGAGAACCAAGAACGTCTGCACGGGAAGCGGGGCGAACACGTGTCAAACCGGCCGCCCTGCGGGAAACACCTGCGAGGCCGGACCCCGCAGCGGAAACGTGTGTCTGGATGCGGGAAACGCCAACCGTTGCAACATCACCGACGCCAACCAATGCTCCGGCGGCGTCACCTCCGGCGGACCCCTGGGCAATGAGTGCCGGGGGGCCGGAAGAGCAAACACCTGCTCAGGCAAAACCGGAAGGGACGCGAACGCCTGCCAAGGCGCACCAGGGGCGAATACCTGCCGCGGAGCCATTGCTGCCAATGCCTGCGAAGGCGCGGCCCCGTACAACGTCTGTAGGTCTGACGCTTCCAACCGGTGTGAGAACAACGGGCAGGCCAATTCCTGCGTCGAACTGGGTGCTCACTCGTGCGCGCCTCAAGGCTACAACACCTGCCTTCCACAGGATGTGACGGAGTGCGAGCCGCCCGCCGGCGACCTCTCCGCGACGGAGTCAGCCGAAGCCCGGGTGAATGACGTCATGGGGCTGTTGACTATGCCGGTCTGATTGTAGGCGAAACAAGGGGAGCAAACCGATGAAAGCCACGGTGACACAGGTCCTGACGTGGTGTGTCCTGGTGTTTCCGGCGGGAGCGAGTCTGTTGGACCAAGACCCGCCCCGCGACGAGGAGGCCGAGGTGGAATGCGCTTGGGAGGCCCCCTGGACCGGTTATGAGCGACACACCGAACTGTATGGCGTCAGAGGAATCAACGACATCATCCAACGACTCGAGGACAACTGCCGGGCCTCATGCCCCATGACCACCCGGCAGCGTGAGTCGCTTCGCTCCGCCGGTCGAGCCGCCTGCGAGCGCTTGCTGCGTCAGTACCAGGCAGATGTCATGTTGAGCGGCTTGCTGGAAGACGCATTCATGAGTGGTGACCGGAGCTTCGACCAGAGCCCGGCGGCCTCACAGCTCGCCGCGATCGTCGGTCTGCGGCTTAATATTGAGCTCCGCAGAACGCTGACCGAACTGGTGTCCAAGGAATGGAAGCGAATCGCCACACCCCAGCAGTGGCAGGCAACGGAGGACGACCTTTACCACCCCAAGTACGGACAGCTCAGCCCGAAGCTCTACGAAGCAGACTCCCTTCGCCGCATGGCCCGAGGGGAGTTCACCGAAGAGGACCTGCAGCGATGGGACATCGATCCTCGTGGCTTGCGGGATCCTCGCGAATTGCCCGTTCCACCAGGCCTCCCGTGGGCGGACTACTGGCGGTTCATGGTCTCACGATTCACGCACCGCCACCGCCTGACGCCGGAGCAGCAGGCGGCGGCCCAGGCCATCCTGGACGACTGCGTCCAACGCGCCCGGGCCTTGCGCCAACGCGACGACCCCGAGGTGCAACGCCTCTGGAAGCAGCTCCTCACCGCGTACCTCGACCCCAAGGCGAGCCAGGTGCCGCTCCACGAAGCCCTGCGGCAGTATCGCCGCGTCTCGCAGGAGGCGGTGCGGCCCATCTACGAGGAGATGCAGCGGCGCCTCGAAGCCATCCTCACCACCGAGCAGAAACGCCGGGCCGGACCGCCCCCGCCCCCGCCCGAGTGGATGCGCCTCCTGGAGATCGCCCTGGCCGACGACGACGAACCGCCCGCCGCGTCGCGACCAACCACCCAGCCGACGACCTCGCCGGCCCCCACGCCGCCCGCGGCGAGCCAGCCCGCCGACCCGCCACCCGCTCCGCCGACCACCCCGCCGTCGCTCCCGCCCGCGACCCGACCGGCGGACCAGCCGGCCACGGCGCCCTCAGCGTGCGGCCGGCCGTCGCCCCGCAGGGAAGACGCCAGGCTCCCGCGGCCCGCCCGCTAGTCGTCCCCGGCATCGCCGCCGTCCTGGTCATCGCCCGCGCCGCCGCCGGCCCCGCCGCCCGCCCCGCCGGCGGCCATCTCCTTCTCGTACTGGTCCAGCGTCTTCTGCAATTGCCGCTTCACTCGGGCGTCCTCGCACAATTCGACGGCCTTCTTCTGATGCTCGACCGCCGCCTTCCGGTCGCCGGTCTTCCACAGGGCCAGGGCGTAGGTGTCCAGGATCGCGGCGTCCTTGCCGCCGCTGGCCTCGTTGGCGGCCTGGGCCGCCTGGAGCGCCAACTTCAGGTCCGGCTTCTTGATCTGCTCCTCGGTGAGGATCGTCCAGGCGAACATATTCATCATCTGGGCATTCTTGCCGCCCAGCTTCACGATCTGCTTGCCGATCTTGGCCGCCTTCTTGGCCGAGGTCTTCTTGCCGCTGCTCACCAGCTCGAAGTACCGCCCCAGCATCTCGGGCAGCTTGGCCGCGGCCTTGGCGGCCTTGAGGTCGTACGTGCCGTCCAGAATCTGGGCCAGGGCCTCGTCCAGGCCGTCCATCGGATGGCCGTGCCAGACCAGCGCGCCGTTCTTGTCGACGATGAAGGCGTGGGGGATCCCGTTGACCCGGAAGGCCTCCATGTAGGCCCGGTGCGTGTGGCGGTCGGGATCCACCGCGACGACGTAATCCATCTTGTCGCCCTGCTGCTCCACGAAGGGCTTGACCTTGTCCAGCGGCTCGTCGCTGATGCCGACCACGATGACGCCCTTCTCCTTGAACTTCTTCTGCACCTCGGTGAGATGCGGGATGCTGGCCCGACAGGGCGGGCACCAGGTGGCCCAGAACTCGATCACATAAATGTTCCGGCCCTGGCCCTTCTTGAGATCCACGCCCTGACCCTTGACCCATTCCTTCACCTTGACCGCCGGAGCCGGATCCCCGAGATCGATCGCCCAGACCGGCCCGGCCGCCACCGCCAGAACCAGACCCGCCCAACCTAGACCGCGCAATGCTCGCATGTGCATGACTCCCTCTATCAGCCAGTCTCCCTCAGACTCCGTCCGCAGAGCCCGATCGGATGAGAATCCTACCTGCCTTGCCCGAGAAGCAACAGGGCCCACCCTCTGTACTAACGCAGCGAACAGGGTGATCCTTTCTCCGCGTGTCCGGCGAAGGGCGAACGGGGGCCGGCGGCCGATTCAACGGCTCACCCGATTCCGGAGGACGAATACCGCCAGGGCGACCAGCACGGCGACAGCCAGGAAACCCAGCGCTGCATCGAATCCCGCTCGCCCGATCAGCTCGCCGAGAACCGTGTACCCCAGCAGCATGCCCAGGTCCCCCGCGCCCAGCACGGCGGCGGTGCCCGTGCCGCGGAACCGCGGCGGCAGCCGGTCGGCCGCCAGATCGATCATGGACGGATAGATGTAAGAGTGCCCGGACCCCATCAGCAGCGCGGGGAGAACCAGTTGAGCCTGCCGCTGCGCTCCGCACATCGCCAGCAGGCCGAGGGCCATCAGAGCGAGTCCGAGGCAAAGCGTCCGCGGACGGCCGATCCGCTCCGGCAGGCGGCGAAAAACGATCCGCAGGGTAATGGCCGTCGGGCCATAGACCAGAAAGAACACTTTGATGTCGTGGAAGCCCGCCGCATCCGCCAAGCGCTCCAGATAGAGCGCCGGCAGGCAGGAGACCATGCTGAAGACCAGCCCGACCAGCAGGATCGGACCCGGCCAGTGTTCGCGCAACAGCCGCCGCAACGGCGGTCGGGACGCGTGCGCCGACGCCAACTCGCCGGCGGGATCGGGAAGGTCGATCCGCATCATGACCAAGCCGGCCAGCAGGCTGCACGAGGCGGCGGCGGTGAAGAAGAGGTGAAAGCTTGCCGCCGTGGGCGGCCCGCCGGAGAAGATCCAGTCTCCCACGGTCGGCCCGACGATCGAGCCGGTGAAGCCCGCCAGGCCGAGCGTGCCGATGCTCTCCGCCCGACGGGGCGGCGGAGCGAGATGGGCGGCGAAGACCGCGACACTGGTGAGCACGGCGGCCACGGCCGCCTGGGAAATCATCCGCAGCAGGATGATGAGGCCGAGCCAGGACGTGAACTGCATCGCGGCGACGGCCGCCGCGACCACGAGGGTGCCCATCCACCACGTTCGCCGCGGGCCGAGGCGATCGATCCAGCCGCCGATGTGCAGCCGGATCATCAGCGTGCCGAGCACGCCGGCGCTCATCACCCGGCCGATGGCGTGAACGTCAAGCCCCAGATGGGCGAGGTACTCCCCGAAGTGATACTGCATGGACACGCCGGCCATGAACAGACCGGACGCGGCGAAAGCCTGGAAGAAGACGCGGGTATAGAGGCGCTCGGTGCCTTCGGTGGTCAAGCCTGGCCTGCACACGGCCGGAGCGAAGGGGATCTGAATCGCCGCCTCAGGACGCAGCCGGGGTCGTCGCCGAGGGGACGGGCACGAGGTTCAGTTCCACCAGGGCATTGTAGGCGGCCTTCTGCTCGGCCTCCTTCTTGTTCGGTCCCCAAGCGCTGGGAAACCGCTGATCGCCGATGCATACGGCCACCTCGAAGCACTTGCTGTGGTCCGGGCCTTTTTCGTCCAGAAACTCATATATCGGCGTCGCCCCGAGCGTTTTCTGGGCGTACTGCTGGAGCTGAGACTTGTGGTTGTGCTGGTATTCGCTGGCCACCGCCTGTTCGATGTGCGGGATCATGTGGCGCAGGATGAACTGCTTCACCTGCTCCGGTCCGCCGTCGATGGCCATGGCGGCAATCAGCGACTCGAATACCCCGGCAGGCAGCGAGGTCGGCAGCTTCGCCCGGCCCGAGATGCCGTTGCCGAGAAACAGGCACTTCGAAAGGCCGAGGGATTCGGCAATCTCGGCGCAGGTCTTGCGCGCCACCACGGCGGACTTGATCTTGGTCAGCGACCCCTCAAGGTAGTCGGGATAGTGATCGTAAAGATACTGGCAGACGACCATCCCGAGGATCGCGTCGCCGAGGAATTCCAGCCGCTCGTTGCTTTCCAATCGGTTCGAGGCTACGGAGGCGTGAGTCAGGGCGGCACGGAGAAGGGCGGGATTCTTGAAACGGTATCCGATCGCCGCCTCGCATCTTTCGAGCGCATCATCACCCATGTGTCGGACCTGTCAAATGAGTTGATCAGGCCCTTGGCGAAAACCGCTCACCGGCCGTGGGTGGTTTTCGTCAGAGGCCCTGCCGGACACGCGGCTGCCCCCGCACGGCGTGGAGGCATACCCCACCGGCCGACTTCACTATACTATCGTCCCGCAGCAGGGTCAAGTTAACTGCCGGATGACCTCAAGGCCGAGAAGGACAACGCATGGACCCCATCCCCGCCGGGCAGCCCGCCGGTTCGCCCATGACCGACCTGCCCTTTCTCACCACGGCGATCCCTCCCATCGCGGCGGCGATCAAGCGGCGCTACGAAGATTTCATCGTGGAGGAAATCCCCGCTTACCAGCCCTGCGGCAGCGGCTCGCACTGTTTCTTCACCATCGAAAAGACGGGCCTGGCCACCATGCGCGCCGTCCATGACATCGCCCAAAGGCTGGGCCGCCCTACCCGGGATTTCGGCCTGGCCGGATTGAAAGACGCTCGAGCCGTCACGGTGCAGACGCTCAGCCTCGAACACATCGACCCTGAACGAATCCGACGGTTGGACCTGCCTCGGATCAAGGTTCTGGCCGTCGAGCGCCACACCAACAAATTAAAGATCGGGCACCTCCGCGGCAATCGTTTTCGATTGCGGCTGCGCGAGGTGGATCCGGCCAGAATCTCGGACCTGCGGGCCGCTTGCGAGGTGCTGCTGCGCCGCGGCGTACCCAATTACTTCGGCCAGCAACGGTTCGGATCCCGCGGCGATACCTGGCGGATCGGGCAGGCCATGCTCGCCGATGATCCGGTCACGGCCCTGGATCTCATGCTTGGTCGCCCCGGCCCTCTGGACACCGGCCCGGTGCTGGAGGCCCGGCGGCTCTACGAGGGAGGGCACTTCGCCGCCGCTGCCCGCGCCTGGCCGTATGGGTCGCGCGACCATGTCCGGGCCTGCCGCGAGATGGCCCGCACCAAGGGCAATCACCGCCGCGCCTTCCACGCCGTCGATCAGCGGCTCAAGAAGCTGTTCGTCAACGCCTTCCAATCTCACCTCTTCAACCAGGTGCTGGCTCGCCGGATACAGGAGATCGACCGCGTACGGCTGGGCGACTTCGCTTTCAAGCACGATCATGGTGCCGTCTTCCGCGTCGAGGACGAAGCCGCCGAAGCGCCGCGGGCGGAATCCTTCGAGATCTCCCCCACCGGTCCCATATACGGCGCGAAGATGACCCCAGCGGAAGGCGAACCAGGCCGACTCGAGCAGGCCGTGCTGGAGGAGGCCGGCGTCTCACCGGCCGCCTTCACGGCCGTCAAGGGCATCAAGCTTCACGGCGCCCGCCGACCGCTCCGCTTCCGCCCGGGCGGGTTGGAGGTCACCGCCGGCGGGGATCAGCACGGCACCTTCGTGGAGATGAGTTTCGTGCTGCCTCCCGGCTGCTATGCGACGATGTTGCTGCGCGAGATCTGCAAGCACGCCTTACAGGAAGGGCTGGAGGAGGAGTAAAGCCTGCGGCGACGACGGCCGGGTGTCGGCGGACACAGTGCCCGGTGGCGCAAGACGCCCGAAGCCTGATAAAAGGCCCTGTCGCTGACTCGCCAAGCGGCGACTCAAGGCGAGAACTGATCAGTCCGATCGTCAGACAGACCGCGGATGCGAGTTGACATTACCGCGCGAGACCGAAAACCGGCTTGATCGGCAGTCCGGAGGGGGGACACCATGCATCAGTCAGGAACCGTTCTTTCTCGGTGGCGGAGACTCACCTTCCCCGAAGCGACTCGCTGCGGCTTCACCCTGATGGAGCTGATTACGACGGTAGTGATCCTGGCGGTCCTCAGCATCATCGCCGTGCCGGTCTATCTCGATTACCGCGAGAAGGCACTTTTGGCCGCGGAAGAGGGCGTCGTATCGAACGTGCAAGCGGCCATCCGCTCGAAGGGGCTGCGGACGGCGGTCGGGGGTGAATTGCTTTGGCCGGAGGCGCTTGACGAAGCGGCCGCCGGCAGTTCGGCCGCCGGTGACAACCCATTTTTCGGGCGAGTGCTCGCCACGCCCGTTGTGGAACGATGGAAGAAGGGCGCTGCCGCCAACCGATACCTAGGCCCCAGCGGCACGGAGTACACCTACGACGCCGCTACCGGCAGCTTTGCGGAGCTGGACCTCGCCCAGGGCATGCCGCCCCCGACGTCTCCGGAATCGCCCCCCGTCGAGTTGGGCGACGCTGACTCGACTCTGACGCGGCAACAAGTGCAGGCGCTCACCGCCGCGGAGTTGGCCACGGCCAACCTGACCCCGGAGCAGATCGCCTGGCTGACGCCGGAGCAGATCGCCGGTCTGAGCCCTGCCACGTTGGCGGCCTGGTCGGCGGAGCAGATCCAGGCCTTGACCGGCGAACAGGTCGCGGGATTGACCTATGCCCAATTCGCAGCCATCGCCCTTCAACTCACCCCGGAACAGATCTCCCAGGCCACGCCGGAGCAGATCGCCATGCTGAGCGCCGCCACGTACGACGCTTTGTCCGCGTCACAGAAAGCGGCCTTGACGGAGGCCCAACTGGCCGAACGCCAGATCGCGGATAACGTTCGCACGCTGCATTACTCGAAGTTCAGGAACCTGACCCCGCAGACGGCCAAGTACCTGACGCCGGCCCAGATCGCCTCGATCCCCAACAGCTACGAGATGAGCGTCATCCCCGCCAACGTCCGTGCCGCCTTCACCGCCGAGCAAGTCCAGGCCGTCAATACCGCCAAGGTCTCCATCGGCTATCTTTCCGCCGGGCAGCGCGAGCAGTTGACCACCATGCAGATCGCCTCGCTCGGCCAGTTCCAGGACATCCGCTATGTGCCCGCCTCGCGAACCGGAGAGGTCTCCACCGCCCTGATCGCCTCCATCCCCTCCAGCTACGAGATGAGCGTCATCCCCGCCGATGTCCGCGCCGCCTTCACCACCGAGCAGGTCCAGGCCGTCAATACCGCCAAGGTCTCCATCGGCTATCTTTCCGCCGGGCAGC
>CAZNFM010000007.1:130674-143943 GCA_964572385.1 uncultured Planctomycetaceae bacterium
TGTGCCCGCCTCGCGAACCGGAGAGGTCTCCACCGCCCTGATCGCCTCCATCCCCGACAGTTATGAAATGAGCGTGATCCCCACGCAAGTGCGGGCCGCCTTCACCCCAGAGCAGGTGCAGGCAGTGAACACGAATAAGGTCTCGATCGGCTACCTGAGTGCTGAGCAGCGCGAGCATCTGACGACCGCACAGATCCAGAGCCTAGGGCGGTCGTCGGATATCCGCTACGTCCCAACGGCCCAGATTTCGTCCGTAACGACCTCCCTGATCGCAGCCATTCCCAGCAGCTACGAGTTCGGCTTGATCTCCACGGATCGCGTGCAGTCCTTCACCCGGGAACAGGTGCTGGCCATCTCGGCGGCATACTATGATTCAGTGAAGAGCCGCCTGACCGCAGAGCAGCAGTCGTGGCGGCCGTAGAAGCAGCAGCGGCTCACGGAAACCGGCAGCCAGGCTCCCGCAGTCCTCACTCCGCCGCAAACAGACCCCCGATGTTCTGGTCCGGCCGAGCCACAGCTCGGCGCGTCCCTCGAACATTGCGGCCGTCACCGGTCCGCAGCGGGGCCAGGAGCGGGTCCTCCGGTCCGGCCAGCGGGCTTCCCTCAACCGCCTCGGCCAGACGGTCCGCGGCGCTTTCCGCATACTGCCTGGACAGCTCGAAACCAATCCACGCCCGCCCCAGCTTCTTCGCCACGACCAGGGTGGTGCCGCTCCCGGCAAACGGGTCCAGCACGAGATCGCCCTCGTTCGAACAGGCCCGGATGATGCGGGCGAGCAGTTGTTCCGGCATCTGGCAGCCGTGCCAACCCTGACGTTCCTTGAACGTGCCGCACACTCGGGAGAAGTACCAGGTGTCGCTGTCCGCCTGAAAACCGTCCGGCACGTCCTGGGGGCGAAGAATCCACGTGTCGTCCGGCACGCGGCCCTTGGGATTGGCCCGTTTGTCGGCGTACACCATTTGGCGCGCGGAAGGAACCCTGATCGCGTCCGTGTTGAACGTAAACCGCTCTGGGTCTTTAACGAAATGGAACAAGTGGGCATGGCTGCGGGTAAACTTGCGCTCGCAATGCACCCCGAAGGTGTAGTACCAGATGACCCAACTGCGGCAGTGGAAGCCGACGTCGTTCTGGGCAATCAGCTTCAGTTCCGCCGCGTACTCGTCGCCTATGGCCAGCCAGAACGTTCCATCCGGCCGCAGTACGCGATGAACCTCCGCCATCCAGCGACGGCTCCAATCGAGATACTCCGCCCGAGTCCTACGATCGTCGTAGGCGTCGTATTCGTAGCCGATGTTGAATGGCGGGTCGGCGAAGGCGAGATGCACCGACTCCGCCGGCATCGCCGCCATCCCAACAAGGCAATCGGCCTGATGAATCCTCCCCGGCGAGACATCCATTGGCGTATGGTCTCCTCGTGTCCCCACGCACTCGCGGCCTCGCCCCGAGCCGCTCCGGCAGTCCAAGCCCGGCAAAATACGAAGCAGCGAACGGGTTCGTCAATCCGCTCGCTGGTCGCCCTGCTCCGGCTCGGCCACCGCCACATAAGGCCGCCCCAGCAGCTTCTTGATAAGGATCACCTCGCCCATGTCGTTGCCTTCGAGGCGATGTCCCAGCCACTGCGGGAGGTAACCCGCCGCCAGTAACACCACCGGCCGCCACCACAAGTCCCACCGATCGAAGTACAACTGCACCAAGGCGACCGGGATCGCCGCAACCGCCAGGGGAATCCCCACCATGTGTAACCAGAAGGAAACCGGGTGCCGGTGGCGGTCCAGCCACCGGCGAAGCCACTCCGGCTTGGTCCGGACCGAGCGGCCTGGTTTGGTCTTCGGCGGGTCCACGCGGTTGCCTCAACAGTGCCTCGCTCGCCACTCGCGGCCCAACCCGGCTCACCGCTGTCGAACCAGACGCGCGGGGTCGATGCGGAGGTTGCTCAAGAGCGGCTCCGCCTCCCGGAGCCATCTGGTGCCGTCCTCGTAGTAGCCCGCCGTCGGGCGGATCGCCGGGGCCTTGGCCGACCAGTAAGCATTGAAGCAATGCATGAACAACTCGCGAACGTACTTGCTCACCATGCTGGCCAGAGCCACCGGCAACTGGCGCGCTTCCCCGGACTGGAGGTAGCTGATCCGCCACAAGCTCGTGCCCGCCGACAGTTCATAGGCACTGTATTCGCCGCTTTCCTCCAGAATACGGAGCCGCCGGTCGGCGAAGGCCTGCATCAGGGCAGGCCCATAGTGGGCCCTAGCCCCCTGCTTGTCCAAATGGATCACCAGCGGCCGGTCCGGGAAGGCGTCGGCCATCCGCTGCACGAGCCGCAGGGCCAGACCGGCCAGCACAACGGCCTTGTTCTGCGTATGGCGAACCAGACGGTTATAGTGGCCTTCCAAAAGCGTTTCCGTCCAGACGCCCACGGGCCGCACGGACTGCTCGTCGAAATCGCGGCGGAGGGCGGCGGCAGAGATGCGTACCGCTCCAAGGTCCGCCTCCAGCGGCAGGGGCGGGTCGGCCTCGGCATACCAGGGATACTCGGCAATCAATGGACGGATCGAAGGCTGCACCACCGCCAGCAACCGCTGCATGGAAGGCGGCACGCCGCGCCAGGCACCCACCACGGCCAGGACCGCGCGCTCCAGCCGGGCCAGCCCTCCGGCGCGGTGATAGAGCTGCTTGCTATCGGCAATGGGCACACGGCGGCGGTCCGCTCCGGCCGACCGGGCCACCGTACGCCGCAGCAGATCCCAAAGCGAGGCGGCGGCCTTCTCCGCCGGTACCTCGAAAGCCGCGGCGCTGACTACGAGCGGCCCCAGGATCGGGCCGTAGCCCGCCTCGTCGATCCCTGCCACGATCACCGGCTCAGCCATGCCGGGATCATTGCCCAAACGCCGGCTCCCCGCCAGCCCACGGCGGCCACGGCGGAGGTGGTAGCCCGTTGGAGTAACTGCGGGATGAGCGGCTTACCAGAGCAGCACCCCTTCGCCCCGCCGTGTCACAGGCGTTCTATGGACGCCACTCTATGGCGGGCAATACGAGCTGGGCCGAAGCGTTGGTTGAACCTGGCCGGTTTCGGTGGCCAACAGGCGGATCAAGGTGCCGCGACGGCGTCCGCAGCGGGGTCGTGAAGCACAGTTGGGCCTTGATCCAGTTGGCTCGCCTCCCGCAGCGGTGACCGCCTCCGTTTGACGACTTCATTCGGTCATGATGGTATATAATCCGTATTATTACGCCATACTGAACCAGAATAGTCCGCTAATTGGCTAGACTTATACAGTGTTCACGCGAGGCGAAGACAAGCTCTCGGAACGATCGCGACGCGGTTCTGCTCGAAGTAACCCGGGAACTTCGCGAATTCCCCCGCGGACCGGCGGCATAACACCGCAGGCTGGGACGGCCGCCATCAGGTTCGAATGGTGCGTAAACGTCTGGCGAGAAGGCTTGACCGATCGGTTATAATCGCGGCCGGTTCGAGAAGCCGGAGATCCGGATCGCCCCGCAAACAAGGGCTGGGAGTTCGTTCATGAGTTTGTTGCAGACGATCGCGCAGGCCGTCATCGACGGCGACGAGGTGGCCGCCGCCAAGCACGTGCAGGAGGCCCTGGACCAAAACCTGTCCGCGAAGCAGATCCTGGACGAAGGCCTGCTCACCGGCATGACCGAGGTGGGCCGACGTTTTCGCGGCGGGGAGTACTTCATACCCGAGGTGCTGATTTCCGCCGAGGCGATGAAGGCCGGAATGAATCTCCTGCGGCCGGCGATGCTGAAGCAGGGCGTGAAGGCGGGGGCCACGGCGATCATCGGCACCGTCCGCGGCGACCTGCACGATATCGGCAAGAACCTCACCGTGACCATGCTGGAAGGCGCGGGATTCGAAGTGGTGGATCTCGGCGTGGACGTCCCGCCGGAGCGCTTCGTCCAAGCCTGCCGCGAGCGCCAGGTGAAGCTCGTGGCCATGAGCGCCCTGCTCACCACCACCATGCCGGAGATGGCCCAGACGGTGAAGAGACTTCGCGAGGAACTGGCCCCCGCCCCCAAGATCATCGTCGGCGGCGCCCCCGTGACTCAGAGCTACGCGGATGAGATCGGCGCCGACGGCTACGGCGTGGACGCCGCCAGCGGCGCCGACATCGCCAAACGGTTGTGCGGCCTGAACTGACCGGCCCCGCAAGGCCCACGGAACCCCGATCATGCCCATGACTTCCCGCGAGCGGGTGGCTCGCTGCCTGCGACGGCAGCCCCACGACCGCGTACCGATGTTCGACTGGTACTGGCTGGAGACCGAGGAGACCTACGTCCGGGAGATCGGCGATCCCCGCCTGGGCTGCGGCATCCACCGCGCCCGCACCACGCCGCACGACCGGCTGACGCTGTGGGACTACTTCGATTTCGACTTGGTGCAGGTGGCCTGGCCCGACCAGCGTCTGCGGCTGGTGGAGCCGGAGGTGCTGGAGGAATCCGACGAGTGGGTCCTGCTCCGCGACGGCAACGACGCGATCATGCGCTGGTGGAAGCGGAAGATGGGCACGCCCGAGCACGTCCGGTTCGGCATCGACACGCCGGAGAAATGGGCCCAGGTCAAGCCGCTCCTGACGGCCTCGCGAGAGCGGGTCCGCTGGGAGGAGTTCTGGCCCCGCTACCGGCGGGCGAAGGAGCGGGGCAAGTTCATCTGCTTCGCCGGGGTGGAGATCATCGAGTCGGTCAAGGACACCCTGGGCCACGAGATGATGTGCAAGGCGATGCTGAAGCAGCCCGACTGGATCCGCGACGTCTTCGAAACCTACACGCAGTTCGAGATCGACATGTTCCACCTGTGCCTGGCGGAGGGCATGGAGTGCGACGGGGCCTTCATCTACGGCGACATCGCCTACAAGAACGGCCCGTTCATGTCGCCGCGGCACTATCGCGAGTTCGTCTTTCCCTGCCACAAACGGTTCTTCGACGAATTCCACCAACGGGACATGCCGGTCATTCTCCACTCCGACGGCGATATCCGGCTGCTCCTGCCGCACTTCCTCGAAGCCGGCGTGGACATGATCAACCCGTTGGAAAGCCGGGCGGGCATGGACGTCCGCGAGCTGGCCCCCCAGTACGGAGACCGCCTCGGTTTCTGCGGAAACATCGACGTCACCGTGCTGACCACCAACGATCGCGGGCGGATCCTGGCGGAGCTGGAGTCGAAGATGCGGGCCGCGATGCCCTATCGCGGGTACATGTACCACTCCGACCACTCGATCCCCCCGGGGGTGACCCTGGAGACTTACCGCTGGTTGCTCGACGAGGTGCGGCGGATCGGCCGTTATGAATGACCCCCGCTGGGCCGCGGCGCGGCCCGCGAGGGAGAGGTTTGCACATGACGCGAAAAGAAATCGTGGAGCGGGCGATCACCTTCAACAACCCCCCGCGGGTGCCGTTCAAGTTCGACGTGGTCGGCGTCAACGACTGCTACGACGTCTGGACCAACGACCCCACCGGCTGGAACTGGGAGTTCAAGGGCGAGCGGGCCGACGAGTGGCACTGCCTCTGGAAACGCACCGACGTCCAGAACACCGGGCAGGTGGTCGGGCACCCGCTGAAGAACCTCGACCTGCTCAAGGACTTCCCCTGGCCGGACCCGGAAGACCCGCGGCGCTACGAAGGCTTCGAACAGCAGCTCGCCGGGGCCGAGGACCGTTTGGTCATGTTCTGCTTCGGCAACGGCATCTTCGAGCGATTGCACATGCTGCACGGCATGTCCGAGACGCTGATGGACTTCTACCGGCGACCGAAGGAGCTGCACGAGATTCTCGACCGCATCCTGGACCACCACCTTCGCGTCTTTCGGCGCTGCGCCAAGATCGCCAACGGCCGGATGCATGCCGCGGCGATGGCCGACGACTGGGGCTTGCAGGATCGGGCCTTCATCAGCGTCAAGCTGTTCCGCGAGTTCTTCAAACCGCGGTACCGGAAATGGTTCGACGAGATCAAGTCCCACGGCTGCCACACCTGGATGCATTCCTGCGGGAAGATCAACGACCTGGTCGAGGAACTGATCGACGCGGGCCTGGAAGTGGTGAACTCCCAGCAACCCAACGTGGTCGGCATCGAGGACATGAGCCGGCGCTATCGCGGGCGGATCTGCTTCGAGTCCATCGTGGACACGCAATCCACGCTGCCCCGCGGCAGCTACGACGAGATCCGCCGCCAAGCCCATGAGCTGCTGGACCGGTGGGCCACCCCGCAGGGCGGGTTCATCGTCAGCGACTACAACGACGCCGAGGCCATCGGGGTCACCTACGATCGGCGGCTGGTCATGTTCGAGGCCTTTGCCGAAAAGGCCGGCTACCCGAACTACCGGGAGATCCTCGAACACGCCCGCGCCCACGGCCCGCAGACCGGCCACTCCTGGGGCCGCAAGGAGATCGAGGAGAACCGCTGACGGCGGCGGCCAATTCCCCTCGCCTCAGGGAACGACACGCTCCAACTCTAGCACGCCGAGGTAGTAGAAGCCGTAGGCATTGTTGTTGGACTCACCCTTGTCGACGGTGATCGTCAGCGTACCCGCCGAGGTCGGCACGATGCCGCTGGCCACCAGGAGATTCGTGTCGTTATTGGCCACGTCGAGGGTCATCTCGATGGTCGTTGCGCCACTGACGACAAAGTCGGTCGTGCGGATGTCCGTCACCCCCATCCGGGAGGCGGTCAGCAACAGCGTGTAACTCGCCCCCGGCGTCAGCCCCGACAACGTCACCACGGCCACCGGAAACACGCCGCCTTCGAACCACACGTCATTGCCGAACAGGGAGTCCTGTGTCGCGGTCGGCGGATAACCCCGCGCCGCCAGCGGGCTGCCCGCCGGCGGGCTGGTCGTGCCACTGGTGTTCGCGCTGTTGAAGCGCTGTGCGGCCGCGATCGTCAGGGTCACATCCGTGGCTTCGCCCGCCGCGTTCATCAGCGGCAACGGCGTGGTCATGTCGCCGGGGTGAATGTTATTCCAGAACTCCGGCTGACCGGTGGTCTGTAGAGCGGTGCTGCCGAAGTCCACGAGAATCCGCTCCACCGCCGGGCCGGTATAGACAGCCTGTGCGACTGCGAAATCCGCCAGGTCGATATCACCGTCCCTATCGCCATCCAGCAGGCAGCAGCCTTCCGGGCTGGCCGGGTAGCAATCGGGTGGCGAGCAAGGTCCGGTCAGACAGAATATCGCGTCACCCACTGGGGCCGACGAGCATTCGTCAGGAATGCCGTCCGCATTGCAGTCGCGGCTGGTCCCCGCGGAGATATCGCAGTCGTCGGGCGTCGCATTGCCGTTACAGTCGGCCTCGCGGCGGTCGGGAATGCAGTTGGCGTTGCAGTCCGGCCCGGCGAAACCGCAGACGTTGGGAATGACGCCGTCCGCCAGGGTTTGCAGAACAGCCGCCTCCGCCGGCGCAATGCTCGCGAGTACCGGCGGTAGACCGGAAGTTCGCTCGCTGTAGATGGTGCCGAAGATCACCAGCGCGGCCAGATATGTTCCGCGGCTGTTGGCGTGGTAGAGGTCATCGGAGTACAGGTTGTCCCAGCCGCTGTTCTCGAAGGCGTCCCCGACCGGCGCGATCCGCGCTGTGCCGAGGCCGTATGCGGCATCGATGTCGGAGCGGGCCAGCAGGTAGCCGTCGCGGACCTGCTGCTGCATCTCCGCGGGACCGCCGGGAAAAACCGGGTCACTGCCACTGTAAAACTCATGGCCGGGCCCGCGGGCCCAGGTTTCGTAAAGGATCGGTACAACGCCGGGGCTATGCCCGCGAACCTGCTCATACATAGAAAGTACGTCCGCCCGGAAAGCCGCCAGATCGCCGATATAGGTCGGCCGCGTCGAAAAGTCCTGGATCACGACGGCGTCCCATTGAAAGCCCGGCGGCGGCACGAAATCCTGGGGATCGGCAATCACGCTGAGGTTGTTGGCCAAGTGCCAAGCCAGCGATTGTCCGCTGACGGCTGCGTTCTCGACCTGTGGCGGCGGGTGGCCCGCGGCTGCCGCCAACGCCTGTACGATACCCGGCACCCCACCCGCGGCCTCCGCCTCGGCCGAGCCGATACCGATCGTGAAGCTGTTGCCGTAGAAGAGAAAGCGGCGAGGCTCATCGGACTGCGCACCCCCGCCGGGCCAGAGCAAAATCGCCCAGAGCAGGACCCCGGCAGCCAAACCCGACGGCGTGCAACCACCAGATCGTTCTCTCATTGAGCGAACTCCTTGGCATCCATAGCAACGGGACCGATCGGCCCCGCTGCTTCCATTATTGCGTGGTTCTTTGGATTCTAGCCGGCTCGCTCGGCTCCTCGATCGCGGCTTCGCTGAAAGGCCGACCCTACTCCCACGCGGGTCGAATCCTGCGCCGCCGAACCGTTACACTGGAAAGTGCTGTCGAACGGTTGGTCCCGACAGATCTTAACCAGACAGAGTGTCATCCAGTTGCCTCCGCAAACGGCAACTTGAGGCGGCGTCGCGTGCATAACAGATATAAAGCAGTTGCTAATCCGGAACTTCTCGATCGTTCGTCCTCAGGTCCACGGTGCGGCCGCGGATCCGGGCGAGACCGAAATTCTGCGCGGAATCCTTCGGCCGTGCGACTGAACCGCATTACTTCCCCTCTCAGTGACTTTGTTGGAGGCTGAGCAGGGACGGGCAAGCGGTCGCCCGGCGGGTTCAGAGGAGTAATAACAGAAGGTCTGTAAGCGGCTGGATGTCGCGGCCATCGGCCACGCCATCGCAATTGGCGTCGGCCGCCGCCACATGGTCCGGATCCGTGTCCTGACCGAGCAGGACCGCCACCGCCGCCGCGATGTCGGCCCAATCGACGCCGCCATCGAGGTTGACGTCACCGACTACCGGAGAGCAGGGTTGAATCACCTTGATAACCGCCGTGGAGCTGATGTCGCCGGTCACGTTGCTGTTCGCGGGCTCGTATTCCAGGATCCGGGTCCGGCCATACAGGCCGAACGCGGGAGTGAAAGCCACCGACGTTCCGGTTGTCGCCGCCAACGCCCGGAATCTGAAGGTGGCGACATGGAGGCCCGGCGGCGGTGGAGCATACGCCGGGTTGCCGGGCTGGGCCATGACCGTGTACAGCGCATTGCCGTCGTGGAGGTTTGCATTGATGCCGTCCTGGTCCGGAAGAAAACCGGAGATGAACCAGGCGTACCCGGCCCCGGAGGTCGTTCCGCTCACGAGGTCGAGTATCCCCGGATCCCAGTTGAGGATCATGTCGATCGCCCCGATATCCTGAGCGGCGGAGCCGGCGGAGGTGGCATACACCCGCACGTCGAACTGGTCATCAATCCGCACGACATCGAATGTCGGCACGAAGGAGAGATCTACGAGTTCCGCGTCCACCAGGCCGCCGACCGTTAATACGGCGATTGCCGACCAGGGCGCGCAGAACCTTGCCACACGAGCCATGTTATCTCCTCGGATCACCGTGCCCCGGATGCCTGGGGAGCCGCTTAGAAACAGCCGCCGGGCAAGAAGAGCCCGCGAGTTTCGCGGGACCGACTCCTACCGACGGCGGACCAGCAGCAAACCCACCACGCCGAGCAGCAGGCCGGCGGCAGTCGGCTCCGGAATAATGGTCACGATCGCCGGGGCACCCAGCTCGCCCGTCACTTCGAGGTTTGCGGGGGAAAACTTCATGACCCGGCTCCGGCTGTAAACGCCGTAGTTCGCCAGCAGATCGACCGGCGTGCCCGGCGTCTCAGCGAGGGCCGTAAACTGGAACGTCGTGACCAGAAGGCCCGGCGGACCGGGTGCGTAGGCGGGCACCGTCACCTGGGACAGGGCCGTGTACATGGCATCGCCGTCCCCGAGATCCGCATTCAGGCCGTCCGGGTTCGTCAGGAAACCCTGAAACATCCAGGCGTAGCCGGCGTTTGCCGGCGTGTAGGATATGGCCCCGAGATAGGCTTCCTCCCAGTTGATGATGGCGTCAATAGCGCCGACATCCACCGGGACCAATGGGTCCGTGGACGTTGCGATCAAGTGAATCTCCACCGTTTCGCCGACGTTCACGGTCTGGGAAGGCGGATAGAAACTGAGATTCACCAAAGCGGCTTCGGCTGGTGCCATCATCAAGCCACCTGCCACCACCAGACCCGATAAGATCCCGCACAGTGCTTTGCTCATGGGATAATCTCCTCCATTCCAACAGCAGCTTCTCGACAGGTTCTCCTACCTGCGTCGGATACCCCCGCGTATCCCCAACCATCCTAACGATAAGCCGACTCCAAGTCAATTGTTAGCTGAATTCCCTGAGACTTCCCAATCGGCGGCTCCGTCCCGCGGCGAACTCGGCCTGAAAGGCCCCATCGGTCGGACGGCCGCCCCCTTGTATTGCTCCGGTCGAAGGCCGGCCGGACATGCCGTTGCGGCCCCAGAGCCGACATAGCACGTCTGTTGAAAAGCGTTCATGGTGGAAGACTCCCGCCGCAGGATGACTGCGGCGGGAGTCCCCTGAATCATCCACTACCTCGGCAGGTTCGTGGTTTCCGGAATCACGTCCTGCGGTTTCATTTGGGTCATCTGCTGCATCAGGTTGGACAACGTGTGGTCAAACCCGTTCCGCCGCTCGAAGACCCGGACATCGCGATAGTCGATGACCCCGTCGGCATTCGCATCCAGCCGGCGAGCATCAACCGCTGCCAACTCAGCAGACGACATGGAAACCGCTAGCTTCGCAATTGGCGGACCGCCCGACGAGTAACCGGTGCAAGCGCAGAAGTACCACGTCAGCCAGTTCGTCGTCAGGAAGGTCCAATCCTCGCTGGAGGTCAGGCCGTTGTTGCTGAAGTCGGCGTTGCGCACACCGTTCCACGGACAAGCCAAAGGCGGCGCGGGCGTTCCGTATGTGGCCATGAAGAAAGTCACGTCGTGGATATCCACGTCGCTGTCGTTGTCCGTGTCGCCGCCGATCAGGCTGAGCACGCCGTCACCGCCCAACGCGAACATCGGGCCGGCGACGACCAGGGTCTCGCTGTCATAGAGCGTGTGCTGCTGGTCCTTGGCGCAGAGGAAGGTCCAGGGGCCGCAGGGGAGGTCTATGACGGCGTCAACGGTTCGCACCGGCGTCGAGGGCATGGTCGGGTTGGCGTCCATCCAGCCGTCGGCATTGGCGTCGTCGCCATCGTGATCGATGAAGGTCAGGACATGATCAGCCACCGCGCTACAGTCATCCGCGACGAACCGAATGCAACGTTGCACGCCGCTGATGTTCACGCCGACCAGCTCAACCACGACCGCCACCTGGTTCTGGCCCAGCACTGTCACGTTTTGCGCACAGGTGGCCGTGTTGCCGTAGAGATCGGTCACCGTCCAGGTCACGACCGTAACTCCCACCGGGAACTGGACCGGAGCGTCATTGGTCACGCCGGCCACACCGCAGTTGTCGTTCGTGGTCGGCGTTCCGAGATCCACGACTGCCGTGCAGCCGCCTGCGTCTGCGTACACCGTCCGATCCGGCGGACAGATGATGGTCGGATCCTCATCATCCGTAACCGTCACGGTCTGCGTGCAGGTGGCCGTGTTGCCGTAGAGATCGGTCACCGTCCAGGTCACGACCGTGACTCCGACCGGGAACTGGGCCGGGGCGTCGTTGGTCACGCCGGCCACGCCGCAGTTGTCGCCAGTGGTCGGCGTGCCGAGGGCTACGCCTGTCGCATGGCAAGCGCCGGGATCGGCCGTCGCCGTTACATCCGGCGGGCAGACGATCGTCGGGTTCTCATTGTCCGTGACCGTCACGTTCTGCGTGCAGGCGGCCGTGTTGCCGTAGAGATCGGTCACCGTCCAGGTCACGACCGTGACTCCGACCGGGAACTGGGCCGGGGCGTCGTTGGTCACGCCGGCCACGCCGCAGTTGTCGCCAGCGGTCGGCGTGCCAAGGTCAACGCCCGTCGCGTAGCAGAAGCCGACGTCGGCATCCACGGAGACATCGGCCGGACAGGAGATCGTCGGGTTCTCGTTATCCGTGACGGTCACGGAGAACGTGCAGACAGCCGTATTGCCGCAGGCGTCCGTGGCCGTGTAGGTCACCGTGGTCACCCCGACGGGGAAGGCGCTGCCGGGCGGCAGGCCCGCTGTCTGGAGGATCGTAGCCCCGGCAGGGCAATTATCCGAGGCAGTTGGCTCGGTCCACGTGACCACTGCCGAGCAGAGGCCGGCATCGGTGTCCTGGCTGATGTCGGCCGGGCAGCCGGCGATGGTCGGCGGCGTGTCATCAGCGCTGAACGTCACATCGACCAAGGTCGTAGGCACCAGGTAGCCCTGATAACTCAACTCGGACACGAACGGCCCATAGCTGCGGTAGGTGACCAGCGTAGGCGTGCATTCCCCATCCACGTCAAACACCAGCGTGGCCAGCAGGGCGTCGTTCGTGGTGCCCGCGCCATTGGGCGGCACCGAACCGTCCAGGTTGAGGTAGCCGAGGGTCGGGTTCACCTCCGCCGTCGCGATATTCTGGATGTGCGAGGGGAAGACCGCGTTGTTGTAGAAGCTGAGCCCGCCGTTATAGGACAATACGGCGGGGTCATAATCCAGGAAGGCCTGGAAGCCGGTGACTTCGTGGCAGAGGTCTCGCATCCACAACTCGACCTTCACCTGATAGCCCGGCGTGGCGGGGTATGCGTCGTCCTGGCAATCGACTGCTTCCAGGATCATCTTCGGCGTGCCGACGGTCAGGACCACCTCGCAGGTCGCCGTTAGTCCGGCGGTATCGGTCACCGTCATGGTCACCGTCGTCGCGCCGGAGCCGATGGTCGTGCCCGCGGCGGGAGCCTGGGTGATGCCCGCGATGCCGCAGTTGTCAGTCGCCACGACTTCGCCCGTCAGGTCGGGCACCTGGGCCTGGCAGGCGATGTCGCCAGGCAGGGTACGGCTCGGCGGGCAGGTGGTGATGATCGGGGCCTCATCGTCCGTCACGGTGACATCGAAAGTACATACGGCCGTCTGCCCGACGGCATCGGTGGCGGTCGCGGTAACGGTCACCGTCCCCGGCGAAAATGCATGTGGGCTCGTGATCGGCATGCCGCCGATGGCGTAGGTGACGGTGATGGGACCGCAGTCCCCGGAAGCGACGGCCTCAAGAGCAACGGAAGCCGTGCAGAGGCCGTCGTCGGTGCCGACGCTGATGTCGGCAGGGCAGGTGATGAGCAGGTCGTTCCGGCTGACCGTCAACACGTAATTCCCGGCGGCCCCGCCATAGCCGTCGACGACGATGTAGAACCTATCCCTAAACCTGTCGAATGAGCAGAATGGCACACGCCAGATGCAGG
>CAZNFM010000008.1:0-133497 GCA_964572385.1 uncultured Planctomycetaceae bacterium
GCGGTGCCGCCGCGGGCCGGGCGGGCGGCGGCGCTCAAGTCGGGGGGGGGGGGGGCCCGCGGCCCGCCGAGCGGCCCGACGACGACGGGAACCCGACGCCCGGCGGGAGCGTCGAAGGGGATGGCGGGCGGTATGATGGCCGCCCGCGCGGGAGGGAACGGCCGCGGCCCCCGTGGTGCCGCCGCTCACGGCGGGGTTCGGTCCGCGCCGGGAACGAGCCGATCTGGAACAACCTGGTCAATGAAGGAGTCCGCTCATGAATCGTCCCCCAGCCGTGCAAGCGTCCTGTGCCGGGCTGCTGGCCCTGGCCGCCGTCGTGTCGTCCGCCGTGGGCGGGGAGCCGCCGGCGGTGGAGGAGGGCGTGGCCCTCACCGTCTATTCCACGGCCGACCCGGCGGGCTTCGACCCGCAGCGCTTCATCGCCCAGCAGCGGCAGGGCTACGACCCGCAGTACGCCTGGCAGGTGCCGGGCTTCGGCGTGGTGAAGGAGGTGCGGAAGGTCAAGGTGGCCGCGGGCCTGAACGAGCTGCGGTTCCCCGACGTGGCGGAGTTCATCGACCCGACCACGGTGAGCTTCACCAACCTCGACGACCCCGCCGCGACGGCCGTGCTGGAGCAGTGTTTCCAGTTCGATCTGGTCAGCCCGGACAAGCTGCTGGAGAAATACCTGGACCGGCCGATCGAGGTGGTGCTGCCGCTCGGCGAGAAGACCGAGACGGTCTCCGGCAAGCTGCTTTCCGCCGTGCAGGGGCAGCTCGTGCTGCTGACCGCCGACGGTGTCCGCGTGCTGAGCAGCCGCGGCCAGCAGGTCAAGCTCGGCGAGCTGCCGGGCGGGCTGATCACGCGACCGACGCTGGTCTGGAAGGTGAACGCGGCGGCGGCGGGCGAGCCGCGGATCCGCACCACCTACCAGACCGGCGGCCTGACCTGGCGGGCGGACTACCACTTGATCCTGAACGAGTCCGGCACGCGGGCGGACCTGGGGGCTTGGGTGACGCTGCTCAACCTTTCCGGGGCGGGCTACCGCGACGCCCGCCTGAAGCTGATCGCCGGCGACGTGCAGCGGGTCGCGCCGCCGCCGGAGTTCTCGGTGATGGGCAAGGCCCGCTTCCTGGCGTCGGTGGCCGCGCTGGACCAGGGCTTCGAGGAGAAGGCCTTCTTCGAGTACCACCTCTACACGCTGCCGCGGAAGACGGACGTCCTGGCCAACAGCACGCAGCAGCTCACGCTCTTCCCCACCGCCCGCGACGTGCCGGTCGAGAAGCTGCTGGTCTACTACGGCCTACCGGAGGCGGCGGGCTGGGGTTTCTTCCCGCAGCCGCAGCAGGACCGCCACTTCGGCAACCAGTCGAACCGGAAGGTGGACGTGTACGCCCGCTTCGAGAACAAGCAGGAGCACCACCTGGGCCTGCCGCTGCCGCGGGGGAAGGTGCGGGCGTATCAGCGGGACGAGGCCGACGGGACGCTGGAGTTCATCGGCGAGGACCTCATCGACCACACGCCCAAGGACGAGAAGGTGCTGATCAAGCTGGGTCAGGCCTTCGACGTGGTCGGCGAGCGGACGCAGACGGACTTCGACCTCGACACCGGCCGCAAGACGATGCGGGAGGGCATCCGGGTGCAGATCCGCAACCACAAGCAGGAGGCCGTCCGCGTGGTCATCAAGGAGAACCTGTACCGCTGGACGACGTGGGAGATCACCCAATCGAGCGAGAAGTACGAGAAGGTGGACGCCCGGACCATCCATTTCGCGGTGGAGGTCCCGCCGGACGGGGAGAAGACGGTGACGTACACGGTGCGCTACACGTGGTGACGGCGGCGTCGTCGTCGGCGTCGGCGGGCGCTGCGACGCCCGTTTACCCGGTCTAAACCGGAACGGCAGCGCCCGCGCCGGCCTCGGCCTCGTCGTCGGCGGCGCCGGGCGCTTTGACGGGCGCGGGAAGGGATTCCCGCAGAGGGGGGCGTGAGAAGGGCTTCTCGCACCAGCGGCCCCAAGCCCGCGGCGCGGAGCACCAGCGGGTGCGAGAAGGGATTCGCGCACCAGCGGAGGTGGGTGCGAGAAAGGGTTCTCACACCAGCGGAAACGCGGTGGGGCCGGCGGGCAATGGCAAAGGCCTCTCTGCCGGCCAAGACCCCGGCCCCGCGGCCGGGGCGGGCCGCGCCGCTACTCCTTCACCTCGAACTCAGCGTCGATCACGTCGTCGTCCTTCTTGCCCGCGGCAGCGGCCCGGTCCCCGCCGCCTCCGCTCCCGCCGGCGGCCGCGGCCGGGCCGGCCTGCTTGGCGGCCTGCTCGTAGATGATCTTGCCCAGCGTCTGCGAGGCGGTCATCACGTTGTCGATGGCCTTGCGGATGGCCCCGGCGTCGTCGGACTTCATCACGTCCTTCAGGTTGCTCAGGGCGGACTCCGCCTTGGCCCGCTCGTCGGCCGGGACCTTGTCGCCGTGCTCCTTGAGCGTCTTCTCCGTCTGGTAGAGCACCTGGTCGGCCTGGTTGCGCACGTCCACCAGCTCCCGCTTCTTCCGGTCGTCGGCGGCGTACTGCTCGGCCTCGCGCCGCATCCGCTCGACCTCCTCCTTGCTCAGGCCGCTGGAGCCTTCGATGCGGATGTTCTGCTCCTTGCCGGTGCCCAGGTCCTTGGCCGAGACGCTGAGGATGCCGTTGGCGTCGATGTCGAAGTTCACCTCGATCTGCGGGACGCCCCGCGGGGCCGGGGGCAGGCCGGTCAGGTTGAAGCGGCCCAGCGTGCGGTTGTCGATGGCCATGGGCCGCTCGCCCTGCAACACGTGGATGGTCACCTCGCTCTGCCCGTCCGCGGCGGTGCTGTAGATCTCCTTCTTGCTGGTGGGGATGGTGGTGTTCCGCGGGATCATGACGGTCATCACCCCGCCCAGCGTCTCCACGCCGAGCGACAACGGGGTGACGTCCAGCACCAGGATGTCCTTCACCTCGCCGCCGATGATGCCCGCCTGGATGGCCGCGCCGATGCCCACGGCCTCGTCCGGGTTGACGCTCTTGTTCGGCTCCTTGTGGAACAGCTCCTTGCACAGCCGCTGCACCGCGGGCATCCGCGTGGAGCCGCCGACCAGGATGCACTCGGTGATGTCTGCGGGCGTGCACTTGGCGTCCTGGAGGGCCTTGAGCACCGGCCCGCGGCAACGCTCGGTGAGATGCTCGGTGATCTGCTCGAACTTGGCCCGGGTGATGGTCAGGTTGAGGTGCTTGGGGCCGCTGGCGTCGGCGGTGATGAAGGGCAGGTTGATGGTGGTCTCCAGGCTGCTGGAAAGCTCGCACTTGGCCTTCTCGCAGGCCTCCTTCAGCCGCTGGTGGGCCATGGGGTCCTTGCGCAGGTCGATGCCGTATTCCTTGCGGAACTCCTCGGCGACGTGGTTGATCAGCACCTCGTCGTAGTCGTCGCCGCCCAGGTGGGTGTCGCCGTTGATGGAGAGCGTCTCGAAGACGCCCTCGCCGACGTCCAGCACGGAGATGTCGAACGTGCCGCCGCCCAGGTCGAAGACGGCGATCTTGCCGCCCTTCTTCTTGTCCATGCCGTAGGCCAGGGCCGCGGCGGTCGGCTCCGGCAGGACGCGGCGGACGTTGAACCCGGCGATCTCGCCGGCCTCCTTGGTGGCCTTGCGCTGCGAATCGTTGAAGTACGCCGGCACGGTGATCACCGCCTCGGTGACCTTCTCGCCGAGATAGTCCTCCGCGGTCTTCTTGAGGTCCTGGAGGACCATCGCGGAGATCTCCGGCGGGGTGTACTCCTTGCCCCGGACGCGGACCTTGACCAGATCCTCCGAGCCGCCGACGACCTCGTAGGGCACGAGCTTCTCCTCGGAGCCGACCTCGGCGTGACGCCGACCCATGAAACGCTTGATGCTGAAGATGGTGTTCTTGGGGTTGGTCACCTGCTGGTGCTTGGCCACCTGGCCCACCAGACGCTCGCCCTTCTCGGTGAAGGCGACGACCGAGGGCGTGGTCCGGGCCCCCATGGCGTTGGTCAGCACCTTGGGCTCGCCGCCTTCCATGACGGCGACGACGGAGTTGGTCGTACCGAGGTCAATCCCGATGATCTTGGACATGCTCCACTGCTCCTTTGTGGCCCGGACGCCGACCGAGCCGCAGCGGCGGGCCGGGCGGCGGGGGCTCAGGTTCCCGCGGGCCGTCGCCCGCCGCGGATCGGCCACGAAGGCGACGCCGACGGCGAGCGCGGACCTGCCGCATGTGAGCGGCACGCCTCCTCGAAATGCAAGGGTTATGCCACCCGCGACGATCGGCCCGATGGTCGGCGTATTATCTTATCCTACAACAAGTTATGTATTGTCGGCGAACCGGGCCGGCCGAAGCCTGTCCCGCCGGCTGCCACTCTGGCAGGCCGGGATGGCGGCGGGCAGGGCGAAGGGGGCCGCGGCTGGCGCATCAACAAGCCCACGACGCACCAGGGTACGTCGTGGGCCGGTCTGATTGTGGCCAAGGGCCGAGGCGGCGGATCGGGCCGCCGTCGGGCGAATTACTTGCTCGCCGCGGCGAGCCGGGCCTCCACGAAGAACAGGTGCTTGTCGCCGGCCATCTCCACCATCTGGAGCAGTTCCTGCATGGAAGAGACCTCCTCGACCTGCTCGTCCACGAACCAGCGGAGGAAGCTCCGCGTGGCGTAGTCCTTCTCGCTCTCCGCGAGCGAGACCAGGTCGTGGATCTGCTTGGTGACGGTCAACTCGGCCTCCAGGGCCGCCTTGACGATCTCGGTGACGGTCTTGTAGTCGCCCTTGGGCTTCTCGATGCCTTCCAAGCGGGCCGGGGCGCCGACTTCCTGCAAATAGCGAAGGATCTTCTCGGCGTGCTCCCGCTCCTCGCTGGCTTGGTCGTAGAACCGCTTGGCGAAGACCTTGAGGCCCATGTCGTGGAACGCCAGGGCCATGGCCAGGTAGGTGAAGGAGGCGTGGAACTCGTTGGTCACCTGCTTGTTGAGGGCTTTGCTCATCTTCTCGGAAATCATCATGGTGATACCCTTTCTAGGTTGAGTGTCCAACCGTGGCGATGGGATGATAGGCAGTCGCCGGAGGGGCTTCAACGAAGTCCGAGCTGCGGCGATTGGTTGTTACTGAGTCGATTGATACTGGGTATCAGCGGCGACCTCCGCAGGGCGACGAGGCGAGCGCTGTGGTTTCGACCGGACGACGGGTCTAACCATTCTTGTTGAGCGACGCGGTGACGCCCTCGGCAGAATCTGCTGGTATCAGCGCAGGAAGGACGATATCATTCATGGCTCGTGCCGGCCGGGAGGGACCGGAGGAAGGCCAGCGCCGCGAAGGAGACGCGGCCCCTAACTGCTTGCGGCATGGAGGCTTGCAACTGGATGATCCTCAAGAGACTCACCGCGACGGGCTTCAAGAGTTTCGCCGACAAGACCGAGTTCGATTTCGGTCCCGGCATTACCTGCATTGTCGGGCCGAACGGCTGCGGCAAGTCCAATGTCGTCGATGCCGTGAAATGGGTGCTCGGCGAGCAGTCCGCCAAGAGCCTTCGCGGCAAGCAGATGATGGATGTCATCTTCAACGAGGTCGGATCTCGCAAAAGCGCGGGCATGGCCCAGGTCGACCTCATCTTCGACAATTCCGACGGCCGCCTGCCGATCGACCAGACCGAAGTCGTGGTCACGCGTCGGCTTTATCGCTCGGGCGAGAGCGAGTACCTGCTCAATCGGCAAGCTGCCCGACTGAAAGACATCCGCGAGCTGTTCCTCGATACCGGCATCGGGGTGGACGCATACAGCCTGATCGAGCAGGGTCGGGTGGACCAGCTTCTCCAGGCCAACCCGCACGACCGGCGCCTCATCTTCGAAGAGGCCGCGGGCATCAGCAAGTACAAGCTCCGCAAGAAGGAGGCCCAGCGGCGGCTGGAGAATGTTGACCAGAACCTGCTCCGCATCCAGGACATCATCGAGGAAGTCGAGAAGCGGCTCCGCAGTGTGAAGCTGGCTGCCGGCAAGGCCCGCAACTATCAGGCTTATCGCCAACAGCTCCAGGCCCTGCGCAGCCGCTACGCCCTGTCGGAGTATCACGGGCTCCGCACGCAATGGTCGGCGCTGGACGCCGAGGTCGCGGCGCGAACCGACGAGGCCACCCAGCTCCGCACGGCCCTTTCTGACAACGAGGCCCGGACCAGCGCGGCCAACGTGCGCGTGAATGAACTGGAGCGTGAGATTTCCCATCTCGACGGCCGCGTGCTGACGGTTCAGTCGCAGATCGCCGCTCAGCAGGAGCGGTCGGCGGCCGCCGAGCGGCGCATCGCCGATCAATCGGACTTGTTGGCCAGGTCGCGGGACCGCCTGGCGAACCACGACGGCCAGGTGTCCGCCTTGCGGCAGCGTCTGGATGAGCAGCAGCAGGCCGCCGCGGTGATCGAGTCCGAGCTGGCCGCCGTGCAGGATCGCCTGGCGGGTTTGCAGGAGAGCGATCGGGCCTGCGGGCACGAGCTGAACCTCAGCCAGCGGCGACTCGAGGACGAGAACGCCGGCATCATCGAGTTGTTGCGTCGAACCAGCCAGCTCCGCAATGAGATCCAGGCGGTGACGCTCCAGCAGGAGACGCTATCGCGCCAGAAGGCCCAGCTCGACGAACGCGGCGCCGAGATTGCCGCGGCCCTGTCGGACGCCGTCGCTCGTCGGCAGCAGTGGCAGGGTCGGCTGGAAGAGATTGATCGGCTTCTCGCGGACCAGCGGGCCACGCTGGAGGAGACCAAGGCCCGAGCCACGGCGGCGTCGGAGCGGCAGGCGAGCCTGATGGATCAGCACGCCGCCGCCAAGGAGTATCGTAGCGGTCTGCATAGCCGCCGTCAGCTTCTGGAGGAGATGGACCGGCGACACGAGGGGCTTCTGACCGGGGCGCGGGAGATACTCCGCCGTCGCGATGCCGACGAATCCGGAAACACGTTCAGCTACGTCCTGGGCGCGGTGGGCGAATTGTTCGAAGCCGACGTGGCCCATGCCAGCATGGTGGAGGCGGCCCTCGGAGCGATGGAGAAGTATCTGGTCGTGGCGGGTCGTGAGCAATTGCTCCGCGACCGCGAAACCCTGGCCGAACTGAGCGGGGGCGTGCAGGCGTTCTGCCTGGATGCCGTCGCGCCGGCCCTGGGTGGGCCGGACCTCCGCGGCCAGGAAGGCGTGATCGCCGCCCTGCTCGATTGGGTCCGCTATCCGCCGATCTGCGAGAAACTGGCCCGCTACCTCTTCGCGCGGACCTGGGTGGTGGAATCGCTGGACCATGCCCGGGCGCTGTCGGCGCTGGATCCTGTCGCCCGGTTTGTGACGATGGAAGGCGTGGTCTGGGAGGCGGACGGCCGGATCAGCCTCGGTTCGTTGGGGTCCGACACGGGCCTGATCAGCCGCCGGAGCGAGTTGCGGGAACTGGCTCGCGAGTTGGGCGAGGTGGAGCGGCGAATCGCCACGCTGGCCGAGCAGCTTCACGAGTCGGAGACCGAGGTGGACCATCTGGAGGTTGTTCAGCAGGATCTGCGGACCGCCATCTATCAGGTCAACACCGAGCGGGTCGAGGTTCAGGCCCAATTGGCGACCGTGGAAGAGAGTCTGCGGCAGCTTCGCGAGGAGCAGCCGCTGATCGCTTCCGAAGTGTCCATCCTCGCCGGCCACTTGCAGGAAGCTCAGCTCCGTGAAAACGCCGGCCGCGAAACGCTGATCCAGCTCGAGGAGCGGAATCGTGAGCGGGAGCGGGCGGTGGAGGAGCTGAAGCAGGAGATCGAGCAACTCCACACTCGCCGGGCGCAGATCAGCGAGGAGTTGACCTCGGCCCGCGTGCGGGCCGGCGAACTGAACGCCCGCCGATCGAGCAGCGCGGAGGCCATCCGGCAATTGCAGGCCGAGCAGATTCGCCTGCAAGCCGAGCGCGACAAGGCCGCCCGCGATGTGGTCGAGGCTGAGCAGCGGATTGAACAGTCGCAGCGGCAGATCGAGGAGGCCCGTCGGGCTTTGGCCGGATTTTCTGCCGAGCACGACGAACTGGCTGGACAGTGTCTGGCCCATCGCGAGGAGCGGGATCGGCTACGCCAGGCGGTCGAGACCTACGGCGCGGAGGCCCGGCAGCTTCGCGGCCGCCTCGAGGAAACCGAGGCGGAACTGCACGCGCGGCAGATGAAGCTCAACGAGGTGCGGGTGCGGGCGGAGGAACTGGTCAGCCGCATCGCGGAGGAATTGGGCGTCGATCTGGAGAAGCAATACGAAGGTTACGTGCCGGAGGCGGAGGAAAACTGGCCGGCGGTCGAGGCCGAGATCGAGGAGCTGCGCCAGAAGATCGAACGGCTGGGTAACGTCAACCTCGACGCCATCGAGGAACAGGCCGAGTTGGAGAAGCGGCACGAATTCCTTTCCGGACAGTACAATGACCTCTGCACCAGCGAGAAGCAGCTTCAGGCGTTGATCGAGAAGCTGAACGAGGAGTCGCGGCAGCGGTTCCTGGAGACGTTCCAGAGCGTGTCGGAAAACTTCTCGGCGCTGTTCAAGAAGCTCTTCGGCGGCGGGCGGGCCGAGGTGCGGCTGCTGGACGGGAACGATCCGCTGGAATGCGGGATCGAGATCACCGCTCGCCCGCCGGGCAAGCCGGAGCAAAGCATCAGCCTGCTGAGCGGCGGGGAGAAGGCCATGACGGCCATCGCCCTCTTGCTCGCCGTGATGCGGAACCGGCCGTCTCCCTTCGTGGTGATGGACGAGGTGGATGCCCCGCTGGACGAGGCCAACAACATCCGTTTCAACAACGTGATTCGCGAGTTCGCCCGCGAGTCGCAATTCCTGATCATCACCCACTCCAAGCGGACCATGAGCATGGCCGACACCCTGTACGGCGTGACCATGCAGGAGGCGGGCGTGTCCAAGCGGGTCAGCGTGCGGTTCGACGATGAGCGTCCGCAGCACGCGGTGGCGTGATCCGCCGCCGTGACTCGCCTCGGCGAAAGTCGCGAGCGAGCGTGACCGTCCCGCTCGAAAGGACCCGCCGGTCTGTCCACCTGCCGAATCTCACTGCGGCGGCCAGAAGACGTGGTCGTCCTGCTCGCTCCGCGGGGAGCGGGCGAGCGGGCCTCAGCGGCCCACCGAGCGGCGCACACCGCACGCCGGCCCCCTTCGCTGTGCGTGACGACGAAGAGCCACGGTTCGCCATTCGAGGCGACTGCCAAAGCCGGCTCCCGAGGGACCCCGGCGGCGCGGGGAAGCCCCGCAATCTCCAGCGGGCGGGGCTCTGACCAGTGCCGGCCGTCATCGCTCGAGAAAGAGAAGCCCAGCCCAGTCGGCCCCTCCGTGCTCCGCGGAGAGTACTCAAAGACCAGCAATAGACGCTTGTCGGCAAGCTTGGCGATGCTCGGAGCGTCAGCGCCCCGAATCAGCGGCTCGTTCTCGGCCGTGAACGCCAGACCATCGTTGGACCTGGCCATGTGCAATGTCGAATCGTAACCGCCGGCTCGGCGCGGAGGGACGCGGACCGGTCGGGTCGTGGCCTCATCGCCGGGTCGGCTGGCCGGCTCGCTCGCGGCGGGCTGGGTGGTGGAGGGCTGCCCAGCGGCCGGCGCCGGGTCGGCAATCCCCACTACCAAATAGATCAGGGTCATGGCGAATTGGGCGGGGTGCATGGCGGGTCTCCGAGGAGAGGGAGGATAGCGGGTAGAGCACTACCATCGGCCGTGCGTTTGCAGCGGTTACCCATAGTATGATCGCCCTGAGGGAGGCTGGATTCAAGTGTGGGATGAATGCTTCCGTCGTCGCCCAGAGGAGAGGACGCTGCGCCACGCGGTCAGGTCGTTTCATGCGATAATGCGATCAGGCGCGTGAGCGTCTCGCTCGCCGCTCCGGAGTCGATTGCCGCGGCGGCTCGGCGGACGCCGTCGTCAAACTCCATCGCCACGCTTGCGGCGACCAGCGTGGCCGCGGCATTGAGCAGCGTATGCCCGCGACGCGGGCCGGGCTCGCCCGCGAGGATGGCCCGAATGGCGGCGGCACTCTCCTCCGGTCCGCCGACGCGAAGGGCCCCGCCATCGCCCACCGCAAGGCCGACATTTTCCGGGCGGAGCGAGCCGGCGCGGCAGGCGTCGTGGCGAACCTCGATGTAGCTGCTGGGGCCGGTGATGGTCAGGTCGCAGAGGCCGTCATGACCATGCACCACGAAGGCGTGCTCAGCACCGAGCCGTCGCAGGGCTTCCGCCACGAGCGGCAGCAGGTCCGGCGAGGCCACGCCGATGACTTGTCGGCGGACGCCCGCTGGGTTGGTGAGCGGACCGAGCAGGTTGAAAATAGTGCGACGAGCCAGTTTCTTTCTCGCGGCGGCTGCATGCCGCATGGCGGGGTGCAGCCGAGCGGCGTAGAGGAAACCGAGCCGGATCTCGCGCAGGCAGCGGGCGACCGTTCCTACTTCAGCGTCGATGTTGACCCCCAGGGCCGCGAGCACCTCGGCGGAGCCGCTTTTGCGGGTGTTGGTGCGGTTGCCGTGTTTGGCCACGCAGGCCCCGGCGGCGGCCGCCACCACCGCCGCGGCCGTGGAAACGTTGAACGTGCTGATGCCGTCCCCGCCGGTGCCGCAGGTGTCCACCGCCCGCGGGTCGTCGCATGGCACTCGCGTGACATGCCGCCGCATGACCTCGGCGGCACCGACCAACTCGTCCACGGTCTCGCCCAGGTCGGCCAAGGCGGCGAGAAACTGCTCGATCTGCTCTTCGCCCAGCGCTCCGGACATGATCCGTTCGAAAACAGCGGCGGTTTGTTCACGGGTCAGGTGCCGCCCTTCGCGGAGCTGGCCGATGATGTCCTTGAAGGCATCGCTCATGGGTGGGTAAGCCGGGTAAGGCGGGCGCCCGCGCAGGGGCGCGTGGTCAGCACCGGAGCAGTGACGCCGTGGCGTGGGTCGTAGTTCTGCCGCACGGCCGCCTCCACACGGTTGACGGCCGGCCGCTCGGCCACCGCGACAATGCAACCACCGAAACCCGCGCCCGTCATTCTGGCCCCATAGACCCCCGGCACCCCGCGGACCACCTCGACCAGGTGATCAAGCTGCGGCGAGGAAACCTCGTAGTCGTCACGCAGGGAATCGTGGCTGGCGTTCATGGCTCGGCCGAAGCGCTGAAAGTCGCCGGCCCGCAGGGCCGCGGCCGCGTCGCGCGTTCGCTGGATCTCGCCGATCACATGGTGGGCGCGGCGAAAGGTCGTGCCGTCCATTCGTTCCCGCTGCGCGACCAGTTGCTCCGGCGAGACGTCTCGCAGCGACTGCACGGAGGGGTTGGCGGATCGCACCTGCTCGACCGCCCGTCGGCACTCCTGCACTCGGGCGGCATAGGTCCCATCGGATAGCTTGTGGCGGCACTGGCTGTCGACCACCACGACCACGGCGTCCCCCGCGGGCCAGGGAATGTTCTCGATCTGCTGGTCGCGGCAGTCGAGCAGCAGGGCCGCGTCCGGCGAAGCCATGGCGCAGACGAACTGGTCCATGATCCCGCAAGGCACGCCGGCATAGTGGTGCTCGGCCAAGCGGCAGATGCGCGCCACTTCGCGAGCCTCCAGCGTGGTTCCCGCGGCGAAAAGCAGAGCAAGGGCCGTCGCCACTTCCAGGGCGGCGCTGCTGGACAGACCGGCGCCGACCGGAACATCGCTCTCGATGCAGAGATTGGCTGGAGCAAGCTTGATGCCCGCCCGGGACAGTTCCGCCGCGACGCCGCGACAGTAGGCGTCCCAGCGGCCTTTCTCGGGATGGGAACGGTCATCCACCGCGAATTCGACCTGCTGGTCGACGTTGGCGCTGTAGATGCGAAAGGTCTCGCGGTCGGATGGCCCGACGGCAATGTGCGTGGCCCGCTCGATGGCGATGGGCAGCACCAATCCGTCGTTGTAATCAACATGCTCGCCGATCAGATTGACCCGGCCTGGAGCACGGACCAGGGCGGCCGGTGGGGCGCCGCTGAACCGCTGACGGTAGGCGGCGCAGAGTAATTCGACATTGACCAAGGAAACGCCTTTCTCAATAATGGATTATTCGTGAATCTATAGATGCCCTTCGCACCACTGTCAAGCTGCCTCGCGTGACCGGCCATGGCGACACCGCTCCTCATCGATGCGGATCCGGGGGTCGATGACGCGGTGGCGGTTGCGCTGTCAGTCTGCCACCCGTCGGTCGATCTCCGGGCCGTGGTCGGCGTTGGCGGCACGGTGGGCCTCGATCAGACGATGGCCAACATCCACGGTTTGCTCCAGGCCGTCGCGACGAGAAAGCCTGTGCTTATCGGGCGAGGCAAAGACCCGGCCGGCCCGCCGCTTGATCGCGCCGACCTGCACGGGAAGGACGGCCTCGGCGATGTCGGGTTGCCGACGGTTCCCACGGCGGCAACGGACTTTCTCGAGGTGTACCGGCAGGTCGCGGCCGAGGCGGGCGGCGAGCTGACCGTGCTCACCACGGGTCCGCTCACGAACTTGGCGGCCATCCTCACGGACATGCCGGAACTGGCGCGGGGCCTGCGGCGGGTGGTGGTAACCGGCGGGGCAGTCTGGGCGCGGGGGGACGTCGGCGGGGCGGCGGAGTTCAACTTCCATCGCGATCCCGCGGCAGCTGAGGTGGTGCTTGGGTCCGGTTTGCCGCTGACGATCGTGCCACTGGACGTGACCAATTACATCATGCTCGACGAGTCGCACCTGGCCCGCCTCGCGTCCGCCAATGGCGGCCCCGGCCCCGTGTTGGCACGGATTCTCCAGTCGGCCGTGGAGAGCGACGTGGCGCCCGGCTACGGCAAGACGTATGTGCCCGCCGCCGTCGCTGTCGGCAGCCTGCTGTGGCCGAAGCTGTTTGTGCAGACGCGAATGCGGCTGGAGGTCGCGCCACGCGGGCGCGACGCCGGTCGGTGCCGTCCGACCTTGGGTGGCGACCCCGCATTCCAGGTCAACCTCCTGACGGCGGTCAGTGCCGTTGATCTCATTGAGAACATGCTAGAATCCCTCTGCGGCGAGTCGTTTGTCGTGTGAGGGGACACTGCCGTGGCGTCGATCCATCTCCGCATCATGGGCATGAACTGCGGGGCCTGCGCCCATCGCCTCGAGAAGGTTCTGCGCGGGGTTCCCGGCGTCACGGCCGCCTCGGTCAGCCTGATGGGCGAATCGGCGGCGGTCGAGGCCTCCACCGATGGTCGGACGGTTCATCGACTGTTGGAAGCGGTCCGCGCGGCAGGGTATGACGCGGAGGCCATGACCTCCGGGCATCCCCAGGATCGCCAATTGGGGTCCGACTCGGCTCCACCCTCCGACCGAAGGGCCGTCTTCTGGGCCGTCGGACTGGCCGGCGTGATCCTCTCCATTCACCACCTCGCCCCGACCGAGACGCATCAGTCCACCATCCACGGACTGCAAGCGGTCCTGCTGGTTTGGCTCGCCGCCGGGCGGGCCGTTCGTCCGATCTTCGTCAGCGCCGCTCGGAGACTCCGCCAGGGCTCCGCCGATATGGATGTGTTGATCGCCTTGGGCAGCGGCGTCGCGTTCCTCAGCAGCATCTACGGCGCCCTGGTGGTCCACGATCCGGCCTTCGTGCATCTACACGCCGCCGCAATGATCTTGGGTCTGGTCTGTGTCGGACGGTATCTTGAGGCCCGCGCTCGAGGGCAGGCGTCCGCGCTGATGCTCGCGCTGGCCGGCCGCGCGCCGCAAACAGCCCTGGTACTGCGCGACGGTCGTCTGGTGGTAAGCCCGGTGGAGTCGATCGCCCTTGGGGAGATCGTGCAGATCCCGACGGGTCAGGCCCTGCCGGTGGACGGTGAGATCATCGAGGGCGTTGCCGCAGTGGACGAAAGCCTGATGACCGGTGAACCGCTGCCGGTTCGCCGCGGTCCTGGAGAGCGAGTGCCCGCCGGGGCGCTGGTCCGGGAGGGAGTGCTGACGGTGCGGGCGGTGGAGACGGCGGCCGCTTCGGCGGTGGCGCGGATCGTCCAACTGGTGCGCGAGGCCCAGCACGGCCGAACGGAGATGCAGCGACTGGCGGATCGAGTGGCAGCGGTGTTCACGCCGCTGGTGCTGATTGTCGCGGTATTGACGCTGGCGGGTTGGTGGTTGCTCGGCACCGCGGGGAGCGGCGGCGGGGTTCGGGCGGCGGTGGCGGTGTTGGTCGTGGCGTGCCCGTGTGCTTTGGGCTTGGCGACACCGACAGTCGTGGCGGTGGCGTGCGGATTGGCGGCGGCCCGGGGCATCCTGGTGCGCGATGCGGCGATGCTCGAGGCGATGGGACGAGTGCAGGTCGTGGTCTGGGATAAGACCGGCACCCTGACGCAAGGGGCGCCGACGGTCCGAAACGTCGTGACGTTGCCCGGCTGGGACGGCCGCGATGTGCTGCGACTGGCCGCAGCGGCGGAGCAGTTCTCAACCCACCCCGCCGCGAAAGCCATCGTGGCCCAGGCTCGACGACAGGGGCTGGATCTGCCGCCGCCGAGCGATTTCAACGCTGTGCCGGGCGGCGGGGTGACGGCGACGATCGAGAGGAGGCGGACGGTGGTCGGCAGCCTTCGTTTCCTGGAGGAGCAGGGCATTGCCTGCGCCGCCGTGGCCGCCCCGGCACAAAGGGCCGCACAGGCCGGCGAGCTGGTTGCTGCCGTGGCAATCGACGGTCGGGCCGCAGGATTGATCCTGCTGGCGGACGCGGTTCGGCCGTCGGCGGCGTCGGCCGTGGACCGCCTCCGGCGACTGGGAGTCGAGAGTGAGATGCTGACCGGTGACGCCACGGCGGCGGCGGAGCAGGTGGCGGAAGTCGTGGGGATCAGGCGGTGCAGGTCAGGCGTGTCGCCCGCCGGCAAGGTGGAACACGTCCGGGAACTACAGCGTCGCGGCGAGCGCGTCGCGATGGTCGGCGATGGCGTGAACGACGCTGCGGCGTTGGCGGCCGCAGAGGTCGGAGTGGCCTTCGCCACCGGGGCCGATGTCGCCCGCGAGGCCGCCGGCATCAACCTGATCGGTTCCACGCCGCACCTGGTCGCGGACGCCGTGCATCTGGCTCGGGCGGGTGTGCGGATCATCCGCCAGAACCTGTTCTGGGCCTTCGTCTACAATGTGCTTATGATCCCGCTGGCGGCGATAGGGAAATTGCCGCCGGCCCTGGCCGCCGGGGCGATGATGCTGAGCTCCCTTACTGTGGTGCTCAATGCGCTGCGGCTGCCACGGGCGGCGGGCTGGCCGCGTCGCGATTCCGGCTCAGCGGGCCCCGAGACCGGCGTGGTCCGGGCATCGCCGGTTCTTCCCTCAGCCGGCGGCAGCGAGAAAGTGGGAGCGACGAGCGCGTGAAGGTCTACGAAGGCATCGAACACCTCGACGACGCCCTCCGCGGCGCGGTGCTGACCGTCGGCAACTTCGACGGCGTCCACTTGGGCCATCAGCGGATCATGCGCACAGCCCACGCGCTCGCCACCGTATCCAGCGCCTCGGTGTTGGTGATGACCTTTGAGCCGCATCCGCTGGCGGTGCTCCGCCCGCAGAACGCGCCGCCGCTGCTCACGCCGTGGGAGGAGAAGTTGCGGCAGTTCGAGCGCGTCGGGGTTCAGGCCGTCGTCCGGCTGAAGGTGGACGCCGCGTTGCTTTCCCTGGCGGCGGAGGAGTTCGTCCGCGAGGTTCTGATCCGGCGAATCCACCCGTCCTACCTCGTGGAAGGGCCGGACTTCGGCTTCGGCCGCGACCGCGGTGGCAACGTCGACCTGCTCCGCAAGATGTCCGCCAAGGGCGGGTTCCAGGTCCATGTGGTGGAGCCGTACCGACTGACGCTCAGCGACGGGGAACACGCTGTGGCCAGTAGCACCGTGGTCCGGAAGTGCCTTCGGGAGGGACGCATCGCCGACGCCTCCGCCTGTCTGGGACGCCCCTACACCTTGGTCGGCCGGGTGATCCACGGCGAAGGCTTGGGCCGGCGGCTGGGCTTCCCCACGATCAACCTGGATGTCGGCGGGCAGCTCGTGCCGGCCGAGGGTGTGTATGCCGGGCGTGCGGAGTTGGCGGGCCGCCGCCGGCTGGCTGCGATCAGTATCGGCCGGCGTCCGACCCTGGGCGGCGCGACGCTCGCGGTCGAAGCCTTCATCCTGGACGATGCGGGAGATTGGTACGGTGAAAGCGCCCGCGTGGACGTGGTCCGGCGATTGCGGGAGCAGATCCGCTACGAACGCCTTGACGATCTGGTGGAACAGATGGCCCGCGACGTGGAGGAAGTCCGCCGCGTGCTGACCACGGAGTGACCCATGCCCATCCTGCTGGATCCCGCGGCGGCGGCCGCACGAATGGACGCCGCCTCCCGTCTCGTCATCACCACGCATGCCCGCGCCGACGGCGACGCCATCGGCAGCCTGCTGGCCCTGCGGCGACTCCTGTCGCGGCGCGGCAAGACGGTGCGGGCCTTCGTGCATGAGGAGGTGTTGGATCGCTACGCCTTCCTGACGCAATGGGAACCGGTGGAGATTTGGGATCCGGCCGCGGCACCGCGAATCCTCGGACAAACCGAACTGTTGGTGTTGGTCGATACCTGTACCACCGATCAACTACGCGAGATGGCCGGGCCGATCCGCTCCGCGGAGGCGCCCAAGCTGGCCATCGATCACCACGTGACCCGGCAGGACATCGTCGAGGCCGTGCTGGTGGACGAGCGGGCGGGCGCCACCGCTCAGATCATCGCCCGTCTTTGCGATGCCGCCGGCTGGCGAATCGACCGGGAGACGGCGGTGATGCTCTACACCGGCCTGGCCACGGACACGGGTTGGTTTCGTTTCTCCAACGCCACCGCGGAGGTCTTCTCCACGGCGGCTCGGCTGATCGAAGCCGGAGCGCGGCCCCATGACTTATACGAACGTCTTTATCTGAACGACTGTCCGGAGCGGGCCCGGCTGGCGGGAGCAGTGCTGTCCTCTTTTGAACTGCTGGCCGACGGCCGTCTGGCGGTGGTGCGCTTGACGCGCGCCGCCATCGCCGCTTGCGGAGCCACGCACCAGATGACCGAGGAGCTGATCAACGAGCCGCAGCGGGTCGGTTCCGTCAACGTTTGCGTGCTCTTCATCGAGCCGGCCGCCGACGGCTGGATCCGCGTCAGCTTCCGCAGCAAGCGCGACGTGGACGTCGCCGCCCTGGCGGCGCGTTTCGGCGGCGGCGGGCACGAGCGGGCCGCCGGCGTGCGCATCAACGGCACCATGGAAAGCGTCACCGCCCTGGTGATTCCCGCCGTGCTGGCGGCCCTGGGCGATTGATGGCCCTCAACGATAAACGCCCGACCGATGGGGTTCATCGATCGGGCGTTTCCCCCTGTTTCATCCGGAGGCGCTGTTCAGCCGTGGCGCGGGCTGGGCGTCCGGTCGTGCGGGGCTAGCTGCCGAGGATGGCGTCCTTGGCGGCCTTGGCCACGCGGAACTTGACCACCCGCTTGGCCGGAATCTTGATCTTCTCGCCGGTGGCGGGGTTGCGGCCCATGCGGGCCTTGCGCTTGACCAGCACCAGCTTGCCCACGCCGGGAAGGGTGAAACCGTTCTTGGCTTCCTTGTAGGCGGTCACCACCAGCGAATCCATGAACGCGATGACCTGTTTCCGCGTCATCTCGTTGGCTTCGGCCAGGTGCGTGACCAGGGCGGACTTGCTCATCGATTTCGACTTGGCCATGCTGACTCCTGTCTCTCATCTTGTTTGCGACTCAACCGGACCGCCCGCCGCGGCCCGCCAAGCGGAGAATGTACCGTCTGCACGCGAAAACACAAGCAATACTTAAGGTTTTTTGCATTTCTCGACCGCTCACGCCGCGGCTCCGGCCCCAACCGGCCTGGTCGTCGCGGTGTCTCATTCGGCGGTCTCGGGCGTCCACCGCGTTCGCGACCAGACCCACGCGACCTCCAACGGCCCCCGCAGAACCGTGAAAACAGGCCGAAAACCGGCCGAAATCAGCGATGCCCACGCGGGACCGTCCGGCGGCCAGTCCCCGTAACCCACCGCGTTGTTGACGTGCAGCAGGACGAAATCCGCTTCCTCCCACGGCGGCGGCGGGCACGGTTCTCCGCTCGCGGCAATTCCGCGGGGAATGAAGACGTAATGCGGTTCCGCCGGAAGCAGTCGGTCGATGACGTGTTGTTCCCATAGGAAACTCGCTATCCGACTGCCCGGAGGCACGTGGCCGGGCTGATTGCACCAGTGGATCAGCGATTCCACGCCGTCGCTGGGCGTCTGGATCAGGTCGCGATAGCCCATCCTCGACCGGTCGACGCGGTTGATGCCGTACAGATGCAGGCAGGGCCACACGTGACGCACGTCGCCGCCGTGCTCCCAGGCCGTCCACCCCGTGAAGGCCAGAATCAGCAGGGCACGAACCCGCCCCAGCCGTCGCAACCCCGACGCCGCCTGCACCAGCGCCGCCGCCGTCACGATCATCAGCAAGGGGTATACCGGCATCAGGTAAAAGGTCTGCCGGAGCGGCAGGAGCAGCAGCAGGCCGAGGTAGAGGACAATCGGCGTCACGCAGATTCGCCACGCTGCGTCACGCCGGGCGCGAGCCGCGCCCAGCGCCACGGCGATGACGGTCACCAGCCCGAGCTGAATCGGGTACTTGTGGAGGATGATGCCGAGATACAGGCCGGCGCGGTCGGACAGTGAGATGAGCGGCGGCGATCGATCCCCGCCCAGCAGGAGTCGAACCACTTCGCGGGCGATCTCATGCTGGACGAGGTGTACCGGCATGAGGGCGAAGAACGTCAATCCCGCGAATAGCGTCAGCCCAGCCAACCGGCGCCATGGACCGGCCGGAGCCGCCGCTCCACGCAAGGTCAGAACCACGAACGCGGTCCAGGCGAGCAACAGCAGCAACCAGCAGCCGACTGCGGTTGCCTCCAGCACCTGGACTCGTTCCGCCGCCTGGGCGGTTCGAGCCTCGCGCGCGGCCAGGGCCGCCGCGGCCCCCAACAGGACCAGCATCCAGCCCGCGGCCAATGCGTAGCTGCGGGCGACCCAGCCGGGGCGTTGGCCGCCAGTTACCTGCGGCAGTCCGTTGCCTTGCCATTCCAACACCGCGAATACCGGCAGCAGCACGATGCCGTACCACTTCGCTCCGATGGACAGGCCTGCCAGCAGCCCGGCGATCAGCCACCGCGCTGCTGTCGGCCTTCGCTGATAGGCTACGAAGGCCCCCAACGACAGCAACATGAGACACGTGAAGGCCGCGTCGCCTTCGGTCATGGCGATGCGGGAGTAGGCGATGAAGTAGGGCGAGCACGCCAGCAGCCCGGCCGTCAACATGCCCGCCGCGATCCCGAACAATTGCTTGCCCAGCAAGCTTGCGGCCACGACCGTCACGGCGGACAACAACAAGCTCACGCCGCGGGCAACGCCGAGGCTCTGTCGCCCGGTCATCTGGAACGCCAGGGCAGTGAGATACATCGGCAGCCGCGTCTGCGAGCCGTCGAGCGTGGGTCGCTCCCCGAACCAAGGGTCCCGCTGCAAACCGGCGGCGATGTCCAGATCGACTCGCTCATCCCAGCAGGTCTCCAGACCGCGGGCGGTGGTCCAGCCGGTGGCCACGACGATGAGTGCCGCGACCAACGCCACGCAGTAGAGGGGAATCACGGATTGCGAGTTGGCAGGGGGGGCGGCGGGCAGATCGCGGGGCATATCGGTGTCCAGCAACGGCGGCGTGCAGGTTCGTTCAATCGCCGCCTCACCGTCCGGAGGAAATCGCCTGGGCCAGCGGATGAACCACCAGCGGGACTACTCGATCCGCCGCCCATTCCTCGGCCAGATTGGTGAGCGTCCGGTGGACCTCGACCAGTCCTTCCGTTGAGGTCATGCCCCAGTAACGGCGGACCGTCAGCAGGACGCTCAACATGCTGCCCTCGTACCGTTGCGTCCGCACCTCGTAGGTGGACGTGTGGCTCTTGATGTCGACGTAAACCTGGGTGTCGCACGAATCCGACACGGCCACGCCGAGCAGCGGCTGGGCATCGATGACGTGCCGCACGGTGTCGTGAATCAGCAGCCCGCTCAACGGCGACTCTCCGAGCAGCGTTTCGGCGACGAGTTGGTCGTGGTTCCCGCGATACTCCAGGTCGAAGCCGTAGACCACTTCGAGATGACTGTAATCGAGGTCGCTCAAGGTGAGGTGGTAAGGGGCCAACCGCAAGACGGTCTGCCCCAGGGCTGCGGCCGCTCCAGTGTGGGCCGGGTTGTCATAGCCGGTTCGCAGCGCGTCCACGTCCAGACGCAACCAGCGCCGGGATCCATCGGGCGTCTCATCCTCCTCCAGCAGCAGGGACTCGTCCTCGCGGCGGCGGAGCTTGCAGAGCAGCGGAAACTCCCGTTTGAGGCTGTCGAAGAAATGCAGCACGGTCTCGCGTTCCAGCGTCAGATCCAGCTTCAGAAACAGCCGGGTGGCGACGTGGAATTCGTCGCAGTAGGCGCCCAGAGCGTCACTCATGGCGGGACCCTCCCCACTTGGATGCGTGCGGCGTGCTCACTGACGATATTATGATCCTTCATCCGCCACGCTGCAACCGAGAGCACTCCACGGTGGTCGGCGACTGGCCGGCTGCGTTTCGCGGGGCGATGGAGGACCGAAACGACACAACCGACCACTGGTCCGGGCTCGTTTCGGCGTCAGGCGTTTTCTCGCCTTGCTCGCGAGCTGCCGACTTTTGCATACAATCGCGCCATGCCTTCGAGTTCGACACAACGTCGCCCGGTGACTTTGCGGCGGTTGGGACAGGTCTTTACCCCGCAGCCGGTTGCCGACTGGATGGCTCGGTGGGTCTGTGCTGAACAACCGCGGACCCTGCTGGATCCCGCCGTGGGGACGGGCGTATTCCTTGCCGCCGTGCGGGGGGCCTGCGGGGTAACCCCGCCCGAGCGTATCGACGCCATTGATGTCGATGACAATATGTTGAGCCAGGCTCGCCAGGCCGCTTCGGGGCTGCCGGTGCGATTTCGCCGGGCGGATTTCATCACGGCCGACTGTCCCCAGCGTTACGAGGCGATCATCGCCAACCCCCCGTACGTGCGGCATCACCAACTGCGATACGACGAGGTCGCCCTGTCGTCAATTGACCGCCTCTCCGGGCGGCGGCTCAGCCGGTTCACCAACCTGTACGGGTTGTTCCTGGTCAAGATCGGCTCCTTGCTGGGGCCGCGCGGCCGGGCGGCGGTCATTACCCCGGCGGAGTGGCTCAATGCCGATTTCGGTGTGGCTTTGAAGGCCCACCTACTGGAAACGAATCTCCTCGAGGCGGTGATTCACTTCGACCACGCCGCCAACGTCTTCGAAGGCGCCCTGACGACTGCCGCCATCACCTTGTTGTGGCGCCGCCGCGAGGCCGACCGACCGATCCGCTTCTGCGGCGTCCGCGATGTCGCCATGTTGGACGGCCTTGCCTCGGACGACGGCCGCACCTTCACACCAAAGCAACTCGATCCGCGCTCGAAATGGACGCCGTTGTTCCCGGTTGAGCACAGTGGGGACTCGGCCCCTCCGCGGGGCGGAGCCGAGCGACGCCGCGGCCGCAGGACGCTCCTGGTGGCCGGACCTTCGCTACCCGTGGCGGTACCGGGTCGTGCTGCTTCGTGTTGTCTTGGTGACATCGCTCGCTGCACACGGGGTATCGCCACCGGAGCCAACGATTTCTTCACCCTCCGCGAGTCCGACCGGCGGGCTTGGAACCTGGAATCGGCCGATCTCCGCTTCTGCATCACCAAGGCCCAGCACATTGTGGGCGACCGCCTCACCGGCGGCGATCTGCGGCGCCTGGTGGAATGCGACCAGCGGGTCTACCTGCTCTGCCCGCGAGAGCCGTTGTCGCCCGCGGTCGCACGCTATCTCGAGGAAGGCCGCCGACGCGAGATTCATCGCCGCTACCTACCCTCGCATCGTCCGACCTGGTATCAGCCCGAGGCCCGGCCCCCCGCGCCGATTCTGGTGTCCGTCTTCGCTCGCGGGGCCTTTCGGTTCGTACTGAATGAGGCGGGGGCGCTGAACCTGACCGCATATCACGGGATCTACCCCCGGTTTCGCGATGCTGACGCGGTGCGGAGGCTGTTCGAGTACCTGGCCGGTCCGTACGCCGCCGCCGCCCTGACGCAACATCGCCGGGTTTACGCCGACGGCCTCCTGAAGGTCGAGCCACGGGACGTGGAGGCCCTGCCGATTCCCCCTGAGCTCGCCGAAGCGCAGTAACCGGACAGCTTCGAACGCGGACCGTTCCGCGGGTGTCTTTCGTTTTCCGAAGAACCGCTGTCGTCTCGATCAGTGCCGGCCAAGGGCCGATTGGGGTCGCTGGGCACTATGATGCGGACGAGTGCTGCTCATCGGCCGGCGGGTTGCCTGTCGTTGCGGTCAGATGCCAGCCGCAACCGCACTCCGGACAAGTCGTGCTGCCGTCCTCGGGACTGGTCGGCAGGCCGCGAAGGTCGTAGCCGCAGTGCGGGCAGTACCGGTGTTCGAGCATGACCGCCTGGATCCGCTTGTAGCGGACGCGTTTGGCGTTGACCCAGAAAATCAGCGGCCAGAACCACATCTGGCATAGGAACATCGGCGCTTTGGCGAGCAACCGTCCGTATTCTCGATGCCACAGTGCGTCGATGGCGAGGATGACCAGGATTATGGCCGAGATCGAGGAGAGCACAATCAGTAGCGTCAGGAAACGGCGGGTCTTGGAGTCCACTCCGCTACCGATTTTCTTGGCGATGAGCGAGAGTGCTTCGGCGGGAATGACCTCATACCGCCGCAAGAGCAGCAAGGCGTAGGGGTCGAGCATGGAAACCAGCCGGCCCCGGGCATCCCGGACGCGAAAGGTGCGCTGGACCTCGCTGAGCTGCTGTGGCGGCATGACCGGCCCTCAAGACCCTTGTCCGCTGCCGATCTGCGGCGGGTTCGCCTGCCCCCGGCTGCAGACGCGGGCCTGGTAGACCTTCGCCCGATCTTCTGGTTCGCTGCATCGGCCGGAGCGGTCGCCGCGCTCGCTCAATCGGCGACCGTGACATCGCGGACGATCAACCAGGCTCCATCAATTTTGCGGAGGTGCAGGTAGAACCGGCCGCTGTGCGTCGCGCCGGACACTTCCTGCCGGAACTGCCCGGCCACCTCGGCCGTATCCTCCCCGGTGCGGGCGATGTGGCCGATCTCGAACCGCAGCCGGCCCATTTGGGTCGGCGTGGGGTAGCTGGCGCGATAGCGATCACGCACGGCTGCCCAGCCCCGGGTCTCGCCCTTCGGCGAGCGAAAGACTAGCTCCTCGGAGTTCCAGTAATGAGCGAGAAATCCATCCAGATCCCCACGATTCCAGGCTTGCTCCTGTTGCTGGAGCACGTTGCGGATTTCAGGCTGATCGACCCTGGCTCCGCAACCGCAGACCATGATCAGCATGATGGTCGGCGGCAGGATCGCCCGTGCCGCGCGAGACTTCCCGATCGCGGCGCGGGATGCTGAACAGAGTTCTGAACAGCCTGGAGTGGCTGGTGGGGGGGTCAAGGTAGCCCTCATTGCGGCGTGCGGCCCGCCGCGGTCAGTCTTTCTTCTTCGTCTGGCCCTTCTTCTTCGTCTCATCGGGCTTCTTGACTACCCGATCTTTCTTGTTCTTGGGAATCGCGGTAGCCTCGGATTCCACGGTCTGGCTGTACTCCTCTTCGGAAAGTTTCTTCTGGGCGGCCTTGGCGAGAGCTCGGGCCGTGGTGTACTGCTCGGCGGCGACGGCATGGCGGATCAGTATGGCGTAGGTCGTGCCACTGGGAAAATACTCCAGGTACTCGTCGGCCAGTTCCTGGGCCTCCTCCTTGCGGCCGGTGGCGAGCATGGCCTGATAGTATCGCCCCACGGATCGGCACAGATGGCGTTTGGCCTGGTTCGCGAGCGTGCTGTCGCCTTGCTGGTGGGTGGCCAGCATGGCGTCGAGGGCCTCGCGTCTGGCTTCGAGGCTGGAGGGGCCGCTGGCACCGCCCTTGAGCAGGGCTTCATATTCCTCATCTTCGATGAGCGATTCCTCGATGTGCCGGAACAGAATCCGCTGCATCTTGGCGGCGGTCTTGCCGCCCTGTTCGCCCAATTCGTTGTAAAATTCCTGGGTGCGGGTCCAGTCGGCCAGCTTCTGGTTGATGGTGTATAGTTCCAGGGCGAGGGCCGGCGTGCCTTTGCCTGCCCGAAAGGCCTTTTCCGCCGCGGCCCGCCGCTGCTTGAGCGTCTTCAACGCGTCGGGATGGTGGGTCGCGGTCCTATTCAGCAGGTCAATGGCCGCGCAGGCCAGACAGTTCTCCACTTCAGGATAAGCCTGCTTACCCTTGTCCAGAATCCAGATCGCTTCCTTGATCACTCGGTCGAAGTCGCGGTTGTTGTAGGCCGCGACCGCCTTGTCCCAGTGTTCACGAGCGGGCCGCATCACCTCTTCGGAGCCGATGCAGATCCAGCGATCGCTATCGTCTTGGGCCGCGGCGGATGTCGCCAAGAGGGCCACAACAACCCATGCCTGAAGAACTCCTCTCATGGTGCGCCTCCTGAAGCCGTATCGACGCCTCAGTATAACACATCGCGGCAAGGGAGCCGAACCCCGGAGCTGAACCCCGTATTGACCGGGTCGCCGGACCGCCTTCGTCCGATCGTGTCGGAACGTGACGGGCGGAAGGCCGCAGCCTCCACGGTTTGCGGACGATATCGCCCCGCTGCACGGTGAAGACCGGCGGCAGAGTGACTGATGACGATGCGGGAGCTGGACTTACGCCGCTAGGAAATCGTCCTGGAGCTTGGCCCGGAGCTTGTCGAGGGCTCGATTCTGAATCTGCCGAACTCGCTCCTTGGTCACGCCGATCAACAAGCCAACTTGTTCCAGGGTCTTGGGGCCGTCGCCCGGGGCGCCTGCAACCTGTCCCAAGGCAAAGCGGGCCTGCAAGACCTTGACCTCGACTTCGTTCAGGTTGGCGGAATTCTGGCTGATGATCCCCCGCAATTCGTCCACGCAATCGGCCTCGTGGGTCTCGCGGAGCTCCTCCTGGTAAGTGCTCTTCTCCAGCGTGGGATCGAACTCGGTCGGGAACCGTCCCCGATAGCGGCTGGCCCGCATGGCCACGCGGCTGAAGCTCTTCAGGATCGCCCGACAGGCGTAGGTGCTGAACTTGAACCCGCGGGTGCAGTCAAACTTCTCGACGCTCCGCAGCAAGGCCATGTTGCCCTCGCTGATCAACTCCATGTAGTCCGCGTTGGCGAGGCGAGTTCGCTTGGCCATGGCCAATACCAGCGGCAGGTTGGCCTTGATGATCTGGTCGCGAATCGCCAGGCTTTGCTTGTGCCACCAGAGCAATTCCGTCGCCACCTTGGCCGTCAGATGCCGGCCGGCGTGGCGGTTCATGATCAGGGCCACGCGGTAACGGGCGTAGTTGTACCGCAGGAACAGCGTCTGCTCCTCGGCGATGGAAAGGGCCGTCTTGCGGCCGGCACCCTTGGCCGACGGCTGGCGTCGGGCGGAGGATCCGGCGGCGTTGCACCAGGGTCGGCCTGCGGCTCGTCCGGCGAACTCCTCGGCGAACAACGTGCGGCCCGCCGCGATCGTCTTGTAACTGTCGTCAAGGATGTAATCGGTTGGCGATGCCAGAACTTGGTCGAGCTCCGCTCGGATCGCCGGATTGTGGCGCCCGACCGGCGGCAGCGGCGGCTGCTTGGCCGTCTCGAGACTGGTCACCCCCGCCATAAGACTCGAAGTGTCTTTGACCGTTGCCATGTTGACGACTCCCGTGACCTCCAGGGGCCACTTCGCCAGGGTCGCAGGGCTACCCCCATGACGGTTGGAGACCGGCCGCCCGACGCGACGCGTCGAACCTGCGGCTGAACCGACGTAGCCTCTTCCGCCCTGGATGTCTTTCAGCGTTGTGACCTGCGGAAGGTCGCTCTCATCCTTCCGCGGCCAAGGCACTCGGTAGAGCGCCGTGCGGGGGGGGGAGTGTCGCTCTCTATCGCTGCCAGAATCAATATAGCACAGAAACAAGAACAGGCAAGTTTTCCGCGAGATTCCGATCAATTAACAATGCGGAACGGTCTCCAATATGATTCGTAACTTATTTCTAATCAATATTATAAATAGAAACATGAGTATCTGAAAATGTTACGAAATAATCTTAGAAACTAATTTTTAACCGTTCGTAATCGACTTATGTTTGTTACAAGACGGGCGCCGACCCCAAGCCGATTCCGCTCCTCCGCGCCGGAGGCGGCCTGGCTTATGTCTCAGTTAGGCCATGACATTCCGCAGAACGTCAGTTAAAAAATAATAAGCGTAGAAATATATTTATATGGCGCAATGAGCAACGCGGCCACAGCAAAGGCGGCCCGGCCTTTACGGATCGCCGCTACTGCTTCTTCATGACCAGCTTCTTGCCTTCGCTGCTCAGCTCGAGTTTGCCCCCGATTATGTAGAGCGCTCCGTAAACCCGCTCAGGCTTCTGGGGCGTTTTGAGTGTGAGCTTCGAGCCGTTGAAATCGTAGGTGCCCGCCAGCCGCACGGTTTCCCCCTCTTTATAGGCCGTTGCGTCGTAGGTGCCGTCATCCTTGAATTGGGCCTGGATGATGTAGAAGGATTCGTTTTCAGGAATAGGATCGGTCTTCCATGTGCCCACCAGGGCCTGGGAGCAACCGACGGCGGTCAAAGCGAGCAGAACGATGGCGGTAAGACTGGCGTACTTGCAGGTATTCATGGCAATTCCTCACTACGTGATCGTGCGTTGGAACCGCCGACCAGAGGCGGCTTGGACGTCTGCACCGTAGATTGACCGGTCTCGGCTGTCAACAGGCTTGTCTTTCGGAGACGACGGCGATAGCATACGGCGTTGCTGGATGTGAGGGGTGGTCCGATGATGGCTCCTGGCAGTGCTGCCAGGGGTGGCTCCGGCGTCGGCTGGTTGATCCGCAATTGCCCGCCTTCCGGTGGACAGTATTCCAGATCGACCCTTGGGCAGAAACGGCCGATAGGCAAATCGGTCGGGAGAATACCGCCGTACGGCGGCGGGAGTGGTATGGCCAACGTAGAACCGATCGAAGTCGAAGCGCAGGTTGTCCAGGCCCTGCCCAACACCATGTTCCGTCTGGAGTTCGAGCTGGACGGCCGGAAGCACAACGTCCTGGGGCATATCTCCGGCCGCCTTCGCAAGCATTTCATTCGCATTCTGCCCGGTGACACGGTCCGGGTGGAACTAAGCCCGTACGACCTGACCCGCGGTCGCATCACACGGCGGTTGTAGGAACCCGCTCTCGTCGATGGCCGACGAATGGCTGCCGTCAGGCGGTCCGAAGGAACCCCTGGTTTCGGATCGCGGCGCCGACGGGCGAAAGTGTTCGGCCTTGAAGCCGCTGGCACGACTTCAGGTCACCCTTCACAATCCCAGTATCGCGAGCCGCCCGGCGCTGAACACCAACTAACCGACGCCCTCGACGGAAACTAGCAGGAAGGAGTCGCCGTGAAACTGATCGTCCAGATACCCTGCCTGAATGAAGAAGGAACCCTGCCCGCTACCCTCCGCGACATCCCCCGGCATATCGACGGCATCGACCAGGTCGAGATCCTGGTGATCGACGACGGCTGTACCGACCGCACGGTGGAGGTCGCCCGCGAGATGGGCGTGGAGCACATTCTCCGCTTTCCCGGTAACCGCGGGCTGGGGCACGCCTTCGCGGCTGGGATCGACTATTGTCTTCGCCAGGGCGCCGACATCATCGTGAACACGGACGGCGACAACCAGTACTTCGGCGGCGACATCCCCAAGCTGGTCCGCCCGATTTGCGAGGGGCGTGCTCACCTGGTGATCGGCGATCGCGAGCCGGAGAAGATCCCGCACTTCTCATTCATCAAGAAGAAGATGCAAACCCTGGGTAGCCGCGTGGTGAGCTTCCTGGCGGCGATGCGGGTGCCGGATGTGGCCAGCGGCTTCAAAGCCTACAGTCGTGAAGCGGCCATGCGGCTGGTCTGCTCGACGGACTTCGACCATACGGTAGATCACGTGATCCAGGCCGGACGCAAACGCCTCATCACCCTCAGCGTGCCGATCCGCACCAATGAGAAACTCCGCGAGAGCCGCCTGTTCACCAACATCTGGGTATTCATCTCCCATTCGCTCGGCATCATGCTGCGGGTGTATTCCTCCTACCGGGCGATGAAGATCTTCTCGACGGCCGGGCTGTTGGCCTTCTTCGCGGGCTTTCTGATCGGCCTGCGGTTCCTCTACATCTACCTCTTCGACCCGGTTACCCGCGACCTGCATACACAGTCGCTCATCTTGGCCGCCATCCTGATGCTGGCCGGCTTTCAAATGATCCTCACCGGCATTGTCGCGGACCTGATCAATGCCAGCCGTGGCGTCATGGAGGACGTGTCCTATCGCCTGCGGCGCATGGAGCTGGAACGGGATCGGGAGCCGCCACCAGCGCGAGAGTAGCAGCCCGCGGACCGCGACGGTTCCGAAGCCTCAGCGGCCTAGAACCGCCTCCACGAAAGGCGCGATGTCCAGCCCGTCCACCGTTCCGGACTGGTCGAGGTCGCTGCGGCCGATGTCACAACCGGGGTATTCGGTTTCGAACTCATCGGGATCGACCAAGGCCAGCACCATGGCGGGCACATCGTCGATGTTTACCAGGCCGTCGCAGTTGGTGTCGCCCGGCCGTGTCACCGGAGGAGCTTCCGGCCCGGCGGCAAAGTTCTGGGCGACTTCGGCGGCGGTCAAGGCCCTGCCATAGATGGCCACCAGGTGGTAAGCCCCCAGCCAGGGCTTGTCCTGGGTGAGCTCATTGCCGATCGCCAGGGCGTAGTCGCTGTTCCAGCTTCCGGCGATGGTGCCGCCGACGCTCCCGCTGCCGCGGATCGTGTTGTCGATGTACAGGCGAGCCACTCCGGCGGCCGTTCGCGTGTAGACCACGTGCATCAGATTGGTCGAGATGGAGCCTTCCGGGGTGGTGATCGACGGCGTCCCGTTCGCGTTGGTCGAGCTGGTTCGCAGCCGGAAGTCGAACAGGGTCGTCGGCAGAGAGCCGGTCAGCCCCTGACCGAGCGTGAAGTTGCGGTTGCTGAGGTCCGCCGACATCGTGACCACCCGGGCTGGGCCGTTCTGGGTCGTATTCAGCGGGGCAATCCAGGCTTCCACGGTCAGTTCGTTGCTGGTGGAGGCCGCCTCGAAGACCTTAGCCGCCGGTCCGCTGCTGGAGGCGATGGTTGGCGAAAGGAAGGTTGCCCGTCCGCTGTCCCAGGCCACGGCCGCGGGATTGGCGAGGGTCAGGTCCAGCGCGGGCGGCACGCCGGACACATCGTGGATGACGCTGCCGCTCCCTTCGTCGAAGGTGTACAGGGCGACCAGGCCGGTGGTCGCCCGATTCCATGACGAATACACGAATTCGACCTGGGTGTTTGGGACGATGGGATTGGGCGGCGTGGCCCGATCGGTCACGTTGCTGACGGTGAGCGTGTGGAGCAGGTCCGTCGTCAGCGGCGAAACGCTCAGGATGACGGTTTTCTGGTCAGTCTCAAGGACTGCATCTAGGACCGCGACGCCATGATCGATCTGGTAGTTGCCGATAGTCTCGGCGGAGACCTCCTCTACGGCTTCGGAGAACACCAGCATGACGGTCGTGTCGGACAGGGCGTTAACCACGGTCAGCGTGGGCGGCGTGGTGTCGGGCGTACCGCCGGCCAGGAAGATCTCCGTAGTCCGGCCGGCGGAGGTCGGGATGCTTTCTCCGTGCCAGGCGATGTAGCTGTCGCCCGCCAGGGTCGGCATCCGGTCGTCATAGGTGTTGTTGGTGACCTGGTAAATGGTGTTGTTCTGGTAGAGGTATATCTCCCAGTCATTGCCATCGAAGCCCTGCCAGGCGATGCGGCCGAGGTCGTCGATGACCGGATACTGGCTGTGCTGGGCAAAGTTGGTGATCTGGGATACGCTGCCGCCGGCGGTGCGCCGTAGCACCTGCCACCGGCCGGCGGTGGTGCGCTGCATCCAGACCACGTCGCCGGCGGTGTTGATCCGCGGCCACCAGTCCATGACGGAGTTGTTCGAGATCCGCACCAGGCTCCCGCCGGTGGCGTTGGCGATATACACCTCGGCGTTGCTGTTGCTGTGCCAGGCGTGCCAGACGACCTTGCCGCCGTCGCTGATCTGCGGGTACTCGTTGTCGTACGTGTTGTTCGATACGTTGACCACGTTGGTGCCGTCGGCGTTGGCGGAGAAGACCTGCCACCGCGTGCCGTCGAACCGCATCCAGACGACGCGGCCGCTGTTGTTGATCCGCGGCCACAGGTCGTGCCGCGGCAGGTCGGGGTAGCTTTGCGAATCGCTGGTGATCTGCACCAGGCCGGTGCCGTCGGCATTGGCGGAGTAGATTTCGAAGTCCACTCCATCGAAACCACTCCAAACGATGCGGTTCTGGTTGTTGAGGTCCGGCTGCCAGGCGTGGTAGGGAGTGTTGGTGATCCGCACGATGCCGGTGCCGTTGGCGTTAGCGGTGTAGATCTCGTAGTCCGCCCCATCGAAGGATTGCCAAACCACCTTGCCGGAGCTGTTGATTCGCGGCTGCTCGTCAGCCTGGGAGTTGTAGGTCAGCCGCGCGGCGTTTCCTCCGTCCGCGTCGCAGGAGTAGATCTCCAGGTCGGATCCATCCCAGCCCGCCCAGACGACGCGTCCGGCAACGTTGACCCGCGGCCACCAGTCGTCGAACGTGTTGGCCGTCAGGGTTCGCACCAGGCCGGTATAGGGTGCTGCGGTGGGAGCCGTTCCGCCGATCGCATGATCGCCGCCGCTGGCGGTGTAGGCGTTAAAGTTCTGGAGATACTCCCACCAGTTGTTCAGACGAGTATAGCCGTCGTGGCTGTTCGTTCCGGCCACATGCGGCATGTGGTTGAAAAACCACTTCAGGTAGTTGCGGTGATAGTCGATTCCACCCCACGTGTTGCGGCTGACGGGCGTCGGCGTGCCGTCGCGGCCGTTGAAGGCCGGGAAGTTGTTCATCCAATCGTCGGCGTAGCTCTGCACGGTCTGTGGGTTGGCGTAGTCGTAGTCGGACGTGCCGTTGCAGGGATAGTGGGCCGAGCCGACGCCATACACGGATGAGACCGTGGTCTGGCCGATGTTCCAGCCGTAGCGGTCCCAGATGGTTCGATCGCCGTTCACGTTCCATCCCCCGTAGAGGTTGGTCATGATCGACTCACTGCGGTGGGCGCAGTCCTCAAGCATCTCGGCGATGTAACGTTCGTAGTTGAAGCCCATCACCACGTAGATCCGGGAGCAGGGAATCCGCGGCTGGGGTGATGAGTTGCACCAGTAACCGCCGTACCCGTGCATGTTCGACTCCCAGTAGCCGAAGTACGGCGCGCCCTGCATGAAAACTTCGTCGATCTCCCCGCCGTCCACTCGTCGGGCAAAGTCGAATTGAATGGCGATCAGGCGGTAGTCGACGCCATCGGGCTGGTGCCACTGCGAAGCCATGTACACGGCGTCGGTGTAGCGGTATCCGTCCGCCTTCTGGGGGTACTCGTCGGCATCGATCTTGGTGGTCAGGCGGTAGTTGACCAGCCCGTGGCTGGCCTGGAGCAGATCGGCGACGTAGAGGGCGTTGTTGCTGTTGGGGTCGTTCCAACCGCGGGCGACGTTCAGGCGGACTCCGCCGGAGCTTTCGATAATCGGGTTGTAGTTCAGGGCGTATACCCGCGGGTACTGAGTAACCACGCTCTGGGCGGCGGCGGGCAGGCGGATGACGGCCAGCGACAGGATGACGGTCAGGATCAAGGTTCGAACGTTCATGATGCCTACTCCTCCCACGGACCCGCCGGGCGTTCAGGCCGGCCTCCGCAATGATTCATCGGTTCGCCGGTACTGTTAACGTTATCAACGCCTTCCGCCGCCCATGCCCGCCGGTCTTGCGACCAGCGTTCGTTGGCTCGCTCATCTGCTTTGCTGCCCGGATTGCAGGGTGACGCCGCCTGGGCGCCGGTTGCAGGTTGGTCTTGTTGTATAGTCAGTATATTGGCTGGGGCAGGGTCTGGTCAATCGCTCGGCAGTCCCAAAACGTTCCAAAGTCTGCTGGGCAGGAAGCCGCAGGCCGGCCATGGCGGCGGGACTTTCCGTCGCTCGGCAGACACCGATAATTCTCGGCAGGTGCCACTCTCTGCATTTGAGGTGGCCGCGCTCGAGCGGGCCGCATCTGCTGGACTTCTTCGGCACGGCTCACCCCGGGGGTCGCGGACCGGCTTCGGGGAGAGCTCTCGGACCATTCATGGCGAGCGTCGGATCACTGGGAGCCGTCGTATTGCGACACGATCTTCGGAGGAATACAATCCTTAGTCGTTCTCTCGCGGGCCCGCGTTCGGGACGCCGCGCCCGAACGGCATTTCCGACAGAGAGGTGAGCCATGGATCGGCTTCAGAAGCTCGGTGTTTTCCTTAACGATGAACCCGGCGATGATGAGGCCCTCGCTTTTGCCGGGCTGCTGACTCGGCTGGCCAAGCCTCAGATTGTTCACTGCATCCACGTTCGTGGGGTCGAGGATCATCCCGCGACACCCGTGCCGAACTCGGAAGATTTGCGCCGCCGCGTCCTCGAGGCTATCGGGCCCGGAGTTTCCGACTCGGTGCAGGTCGATGTCTCTGAAGCCACCGGGCTGCCGGAGATGTTGCGGGTCACGCGCGATCGAGACTTGGACCTCGTGGTGGTCGGCCGCCGCCTTCCCCACGATCAATTGGGCGTGGGCGCGGTATTCTACCGGCTGGCCCGTAAGTCTCCCTGCGACGTTCTGGTTGTTCCTGCTGGGGCGCATGCCCACCTGACCCGCCTGCTCGTGCTGGTTGACGGTTCTCCTCATAGCAGGATGGCCCTGGAGACCGCCCTCCACCTTTCCCGTTCTGCCGACGGTCGGCCGCAGGTCGTGGCCCAGTCCGTGTACAGCGTCGGCTACGGCTATCGCTACACCGGCAAGTCTTTCGAGGAAGCCGCTCGCCAGCGAGAGGCCCTGGTGCGGAAGCAGATTGAGGCTTTTCTCGCGGGCCTGGATACCAGCGGCGTGGACTTCAGTGTCGTCTATACGTGCTCCGAGGACACTGCCGCCGTAGCCCACGATCTGGCCTCCGCCAAGAACATGGACGCCATCGTGGTCGGCAGCCGCGGCGCCACCCTTCCGGCCATTGCCTTGCTTGGGGGCACGACGGAACGCGTGTTGGTGAATTCCCCCGTTCCGGTTCTCGTCGTGAAGCGCAAGGGCGAGACCTTCCGGTTCCTGGATGCGGTCCTGGCCCAGTTCCGAGAATGAGTCACGGCCCGCCATCTCCACGTCGGGCGCGTTCTGGCGAATCGGCTGACCGGGACGAAGCCGCCTCTCGCTTCTGTTAGAATGAAATCGCCGCCGGCTTTTCCCGCGATGGCCGCCGTTGAGTCGTAATAGGCCACGCGGTTCGGCGTTGTGCCTTCTGATGGCACGCCTCGAAGGGACTGCGGCCCGACCTCTTCCGACGCCGGCAGTCGCCGATGGTTCGGGTCCGGTGGCGGTGACACCCCGGCCAACACGGGGAGATTGGGGAGCGACACCGTGTCGCGGGATTGCTTCAGCCTGCCGAGCACGACGCTCGGGATGACGGCGGTGGTCGCCGTGTTCGTCGCTGCGTCCTATGCGGCGGAGCCGGCGGCGGTCCGCCCGTTTGAGGTTCCCGGCGAGTTCGTTCCCTTCAATGCGATCGACGCGCACGTCTCCGCCGTCTTGCGGAAACAAGGTATCGAGCCGGCGGCTCTCTGTTCCGACGAGGTGTTTCTCCGCCGCGTCCATCTCGATGTGATCGGCACGCTGCCGAGTCCGCGGGAGGTCCGCGACTTCCTCGGCGACCGCCGCCCGGGCAAACGAGCTGCTCTGATTGAAGCTCTGCTCCAACGCGAGGAGTTCGCCGATTACTGGGCGATGAAGTGGTGCGATCTGCTGCGGGTGAAGTCGGAGTTCCCCATCAATCTGTGGCCGAACGCCGTTCAGGCCTATCACCAGTGGATCCGCGACGCCATCGCTCGCAACGAGCCTTACGATCGCTTCGCGCGCGAGTTGCTCACGGCCAGCGGCAGCAATTTTCGCGTTCCACCGGTGAACTTCTATCGTGCGGTTCAAGGTCGTGAGGCGACGGCGCTGGCCGCGGCCGCAGCGCTGACCTTCATGGGCACCAGGCTGGATCGCTGGCCGGAGGACCAACGCCGCGGTCTGGAGGCGTTCTTCTCGCGAGTGGCGTACAAGGAAACGGCCGAGTGGAAGGAGGAGATCGTTTACCTTTCGCCCAAGGCCACCCGGCCGCTGGACGCCGTGTTCCCCGATGGCACGAGGGTCCGCATCCTTCCCGGCGAGGATCCTCGCCGCGTCTTCGCGGATTGGCTGATCCGTCCGGACAACGAGTGGTTCGCGCGAAACATCGTGAATCGGCTGTGGGCCTGGCTGATGGGGCGGGGCATCGTCGAGGAGCCGGACGACATCCGCCCCGACAATCCGCCCTCCAACCCCGGCCTGCTGGCCTACCTGGAGAGTGAATTGGTCGCCTCCGGCTATGACCTGCGGCACATCTATGGTCTGATCCTGAATTCCCGGACCTACCAGCAATCTTGCGTCCCCCGAAGCCGCCATGAGGAAGCGGAGCGCCTGTTCGCCTACTACGTGCCGCGGCGCCTCGATGCCGAGGTGCTGATCGACGCCCTGAACACGATCTGCGGATCGGGTGAGAAATACACCAGTCCCATTCCCGAGCCGTTCACTTTTATCCCCGAGGGGCAACGGACCATCGCTCTTGCCGACGGCAGCATCAGCAGCCCGTTTCTGGAGTTGTTCGGCCGGCCGCCCCGCGATACCGGGTTGATGTCGGAGCGAGACAACAGGCCCACCGACGCCCAGCGGCTGTATCTCCTCAACTCCAGTCACATCCAGAAGAAAATTGAAGCCAGTCAACGGCTTCGCGTCCTGGTGCGCGAGACCCGTGGGGACCGGCGCGCCTTGGTGAGATCGCTCTACATCATGATTCTCTCTCGCTATCCGACGGAGGCGGAGCTGGCTGCGGCGGAGCAGTATCTCCGCGCCGAAGGGGGACGCCCTCAGCAGTCCGTACTCGATTTGACCTGGGCCTTGATCAACACGAAGGAGTTCCTGTACCGGCATTGAGCGGACGGTCGGCGTTTTGCGGCAATCAGCAGGGAGCGAGCCATGCACCGACGAGAAAACGACAACAGCCTGACCCGTCGCGAACTGCTTCAGCGGGGCCTCCTCGCCGCCGCCGGGCTGGCTGCGGCTCGCGTTCCGCTGCTGCGGGCAGCGCCGGTGGTCCGGCCCGGCAGAGCGAAGTCCGTCATTCAGATCTGGATGTGGGGCGGACCGGCCCACCTGGATACCTTCGATCCCAAGCCGGAAGCCGGCGAGGATTTCTGCGGGCCGTTCCGCAAGCCGATTCCCACGAACGTCCCCGGCATCGTCATCGGCGAGATGCTGCCGAAGCTGGCCCGACAGGCTGACAAGTACGCGATCATCCGCAGCATGACGCACGGTATCAACGCTCACGAGACGGCCTCCTATCTCGTGCAGACCGGCCGTCAGCCCGGTCGGTTGGTCTTTCCCTCGGTCGGCGCCGTGGTGTCGGCCTTCAAGGGGTACGACCACGGCTATCAGGGGCTTGCTCCGCCTTACATCGTGCTGACCGAGCCACAGGGACGTTTCTCCGAGGCCGGTTTTCTCGGCCAGCGGTACAAGCCTTTTGCCACTGGCGGCGATCCCAACCAGCCGCGGTTCGCCGTGGAGGGGATCGTCGCCCAGGGCATTTCCGACGAGCGGCAGCTCCGCCGCCGCGAACTGCTTCACGCCCTCGATTCTCTGGGCCGGGCGGCGCCGGACGACCCGCGGTTCGCCAGGTTGGACGAGTGTGAGGAACGGGCGTACGAGATGATGTTTGGAGAAACCCGCAAGCTGTTCGACCTCTCCCAGGAGAAGGACGCCACGCGCGAGTCTTACGGCCGCAACACTTTCGGCCAATCGTGCTTGGTTGCCCGCCGGCTGGTCGAGAGCGGCGTGCCTTACGTCACCATCAACTACAAGGGCTGGGACACGCACAAGCAGCACTTCCAAATCATGCGTCGCCGTTTGCCGGAGATGGATCAGGGCCTGGCGGCGCTGCTGCAAGACCTGTCGGACCGCGGCCTGCTCGACACCACCATCGTGTGGTGGAGCGGTGAGTTCGGCCGCACACCGCGTGTGCAGTGGGAACCGCCCTGGAACGGCGGACGTGGTCACTATGGCAAATGCTTCAGCGCGGTCGTGGCCGGCGGCGGTTTCAAGGGCGGGCAGGTGGTCGGGGCCTCGGACGCCAGGGGCGAGAACGTGGCCCGGCGCCCGGTCTATCCGCAGGACTTGATTGGCAGCATCTATGAACTGCTCGGCATCGATTCGGCGGGCGAACTGCCGAACAGCAAAGGGCTGTCGGTTCGGCTGCTGCCGGGCGAAGAGGAGGGCGAGCCTGGCGCCGGTCTTCTCCGGGAGATCATGCCGACATGAAGGCCGTACGACTGGCCATCCTGATCCTGCCGGTCGCCTGTCTGACGGAGGCGCTGGGCCAGGCGCCGGGCCGAGATCCGAGAATCGGATACGTCTATCCCGCCGGCGGCCGGCAGGGGACCACCTTTCGCGTAGTGGTCGGTGGACAGGCGCTCCGCGGCGTCGGCGCGGCCCATGTGACGGGGACAGGGGTTCGCGCGTCGGTGATCAAGCATTTTCCTCCGATGCGCAACCTGGATGCGGAGGAGCGGGCCGCCCTATTCAGTCGTCTTCGTGACTTACTGGAGGAGCGTTGGGCCGAGGCGGCGAAGGCCGGCGAGGTGGGACAGCCCTTGCCGCCGGGTCCGGTCGCCGCGAGGGGCGCGGGGCGGAAGAAGGCTGAACAAAAACGGCCATCCGATGGTGATCGGCAGCAGAACAGCAGCCGGCTCCCCGAGCATCCCCTGTTGTACGAACTGGAGAAAAAGAGCCTCCGCGAGTTGCTGCATGTCCTCCATGCATTGCGCAACCAGCAGAAGGGGCAACGTAACTCACAAATCGCCGAAAGCGTGTTGCTGGAAATGACGATCGACCGCGACGCGGCATCCGGCGATCGCGAGCTTCGTCTGCAAACGGCACTCGGCCTCACCAACCCGGTCGTGTTCCAGGTCGGCGCCTGGCGGGAAGTCAGCGAGGTGGAGCTTGGCGATGGCCCGCTGGCCGGGCTGCTGGCGTCGGAGCCGCCGCTGGAATTGCCCGTCTTGCTGAACGGCCAGATCATGCCTGGAGACGTGGACCGCTTCAAATTCGTCGGCCGAAAGGGTCAGCGTCTGGTGATTGAAACCAGTGCGCGTCGCCTGATTCCCTATCTCGCCGATGCCGTGCCGGGCTGGTTTCAGGCCACGCTGACGCTTCGCGACTCGGCCGGCGCGGAACTGGCCTTCGTGGACGACTACCGCTTCTGCCCCGATCCCGTGTTGTTCTGGGTCGTGCCGGAGGACGGCGAGTACGAGCTGGAGATCCGCGACTCGCTGTATCGAGGCCGCGAGGATTTCGTTTATCGCATTGCCCTCGGCGAGCGGCCGTTCGTGACGTCCATTTTTCCGCTCGGCTGCCGAGCAGGGCAGAAGCGATTCGTCGCCGTCAACGGGTGGAATGTGTCGAAAGGCCGCCTGTATCTTGATCCGCCGGCGGCGGAGGAGGTCGGCATCCTGCAAAAGCCGCTTCGGCGGGGTCAGGCCTTGTCCAATGTCGTGCCTTATGAGGTCAGCCCGCTGCCTGCTCGCACCGAGACCGAACCAAACGACAGCCCGGCTGAAGCCCAGAAGGTGCCCTTGCCACGGGTGATTGACGGCCGGATCGATCGTCCCGGTGACCTGGACTGGTTCCGATTCAAAGGTTCCGCGGGCGGAGAGATCGTCGCGGAAGTGACGGCCCGACGACTTCACTCGCCCGTCGATTCACTCCTGCGGTTGCTGGATGCGGACGGGGCCGTACTGGCCTGGAACGACGATCATGAGCACAAAGACGGCTTCCTGCACACCGCCGCCGGGCTCTTGACTCACGAGGCGGACTCCTATCTCCGAGCGACCCTGCCGCGGGATGGCGAGTACTTCATCCAGATCACCGATGCCCAGTCCCAAGGTGGCGAGGATTACGCCTACCGCCTGCGGATCGGCCCACCCCAGCCGGACTTCGAGCTTCGCGTCACGCCGGCCAGTCTCACCCTCCGCGGGGGCTTCGCCGCTCCGCTGCGACTGTACGCCTTGCGCAAGGACGGCTTTAACGGCCCGATCGAGGTGACGCTCCGAAACGGGGCATCCGGCTTCGCTCTGTCCGGCGCCACGATTCCCGCCGGACGCGACTCCGTCCGAGCCACGCTCAGCGCCGCCGCCCAGGTTGATGGGCCGGTTTCTCTGCAATTGGAGGGCCGGGCCTGGATTGCCGCGCGGGAAGTGCGGCGGGCCGTCGTGCCGGCCGAGGATGTCATGCAGGCGTTTCTCTATCGGCACCTCGCCCCATCCCAGGAACTGGTGGTCGTGACGGTCGGCGGTCGGCGCATGGGCCGGCAGCTGCTGCCGCCGAGTTTGTCAGATGGGGTTCGCATTCCTTTGGGCGGCAAGGCCCGGCTGCGAATCCCGCTTCCACCAAACCCCCGTCTGAGCAGCCTGAAGCTCGAACTGGACCAGCCTCCGCCCGGCGTGACCCTGCGGCAGGTTGCGCCGTCGCGCGAGGGGTTGTCGATCGAACTGGAGGCGGATCGCACCAAGGCGCAACTGGGCGTGACCGACAATCTGATTGTCGAAGCCTTCCTGGAAGTGGAACGAGACCAAGAACGAAAAGGCGGCGGCCAGCAGAAGCAACGAGTCTCCCTCGGCGTCCTGCCGGCGATTGCCTGCGAGATCGTGCCACAATGAGTACACCCCAGCTCAGGTCGGATTATGTGCGTCACGATCGCCAGGAAGCAGGCCGCGGGCTGGTGAGGGTGGAGACCGCCCGATTTCAAGGTGCGGGCGGTGTCGAGGAAATTCACCTGGCCATCTGCCCGACGAAGTATGCGGACTTCGAAACGCAATCGGACTGGGTGCACGCGGCGTTGTCTGAGACGCTGACGGGCCTGGGTGGTGATGCCCAGCCGCTGCTGCTTCGCTATGTCTGTAGCGACCTCGCTAACCAAGAGCGGGCTTTGGCCCATCGGGCGGCCAGGGGCCTGAGCTGCTGCGCCGCCATGTCCTGGATCGAGCAACCGCCGATCCCGCCGGCGAGATTGGCCGTGTTGGTCTTCGCCGTTCGGGATCCCACCGGCAGGCTTGACGTTGAACTTTGTGGTCCGACCTTCACCTGGCGACGAGGCCCATTACAGCACCTCTGGTCGTGTCGGATGAACGTCCCGGGTGAAGCGACGGCGGCTCTCCAGACCGGTGAGCTCCTGACGGTCTACGAGGCGGAGTTGCGGAACCGCGGACTGTCGCTGGCCGACCATCTGATTCGCACTTGGTTCTTCCTCCGCGACATCGACCTCGATTATGGTGCGATGGTCGAGGCTCGGCGGCTCTTCTTCGCCGCGCGGGGTCTGACCTCACAAACGCATTACTGTGCCAGCACGGGCATCGGCGGGCGAGCTGCTGGGTCGCATGCCCGCGTGACGCTTGACGCCTACGCCATCGGCGGGATCCTCCCTGAACAGATCACCTATCTGAGAGCGCCCGAGCATCTCAGCCCGACAGACCTGTACGGCGTCACCTTCGAGCGGGGGTTGGCGATCGATTACCGCGATCGCCGGCAGGTCTTCATCTCCGGCACGGCCAGCATCGACGATCAGGGCCGTGTGCTGCACCCCGGCGACTTGACGCGGCAGTTGGATCGTACGCTCGACAATATCAGAGCATTGCTCCAGGAGGCGGGCGCCGATTGGCAAGACCTGTGTACGCTCACCGCTTATGTCCGCGACCCCAGCGATGCGGAGCGGGTTCGCGCGGAAGTGGGCGAGCGGCTCGGTCCAGTACCGCTCGTGGTGGTAACCGCTGCGGTCTGTCGGCCGTGCTGGTTGGTCGAGGTCGAGGCGCAGGCGGTGGTCGCGGGAATCCGACACGACCTGCCCGGGTTCTGACAGGGTTTGGGCGGCCGGCGGGCACGGTTTGACCGCCGTCCGGGGCTCGGCAAGACCGAAAACACCGCTCTCGGCCGCTCCGCCCGCCGGGCACAAGTCCGAGATCCGCTGTTCTTGTGTTGCCGCTTGACACTGCGTTCCGGGTAGTCTATCCTGCGGTTCTCCGCCGGCAGGTCTGCCTGCCGCGGAGGCCCGGTTACCCGGGGCTGTAGCTCAATCGGTCTAGAGCGCCGGCCTGTCACGCCGGAGGTTGCGGGTTCGAGCCCCGTCAGCCTCGTTATCACCACTCCTTTGCCAACGGCGGCGTTCTTGGCCGCCGTTGCCGCTTCTGCGGCCCTTCTCAATCCTCATCCGGGCGAATCCGCTATCCTGAGAACGCAACACCCGCGGGTTGCCAGCCGATATCGGGATTGTCCGGTTCGTCGCTGGACCTTTGGAGAGGTGGGGCGGACAAATTGTTGGGAATCCTCTCCTCCCTGGACGACTCAGCGTGTCAGCATGTCGCATCCGGTTGAAGAACTGACGCCGATTCGCGTGGTGTTGCGAGAGCTGGAGGAGTTCTCGAAGCGGTGGGAGGTCCTGGTCCGCGGCGAGCGGGGGCAATTCAAGTGCCGTCGTTCCCGACCACGGCGCAAGCTCTGCACGCCCTGCCAGATCTGGTTCTATACCCAGGGCGGGGCCCGCCTGGTCCGCCGACAGGCGGTGACGCGTAATATTTCAGAGCAAGGAATCGGCCTGTTGGCGAAGTCAATGGTCCAGCGTGGCGCGCCGATGGAGATTCGCATCGCGATACCCGGCTCTTCAGCGATGTACTTCGGGGGAGTCGCCGTCCATTGCCGCTACACCACATACGGGATCTATGAGATCGGCGTCAGGCTGGAGACCCGACAAGATGTCCCCGTCTTCGTGGACGATCCGAGGGTGCGAGCCTTGGAACTGCCTTGGCTGCGACAAGCACTACTCGCTTTCCGTGGTCGTGGCCCCGGATCAGGACGGCCGTGAAGCCTTGACCGTGGCTGTGGCAAGCGACGATGGCGGCGGCCCACGCCGGACAAGCCGGAACAACCCCGTTGGTTGCATCGGAGGCATGACCGTTGAAGCACGCTCTCCGGCGTGCTCTACAGCAGAATCGAGCGCACCGAAACGGCAGCCGTAACCGAGCAAGCCCAGCTTTTGCGGCACTGAATACCGTGACCGGAGATGTCTCACTGGCCCCGGAGGATTCGAACCTCCACAAACAGATCCAGAGTCTGTCGTGCTACCGTTACACTAGGGGCCAAAACAGACCCGCTAGTTTAGCCTGCCCTCGCAAGGTGTCAAGGCGTAATGCCTGGCGGGAATCGTGGCGGATCCAGCGGCCGCCGGGCCGGGCATCGGTCGGCCAGGACCTTGCTCGGCGCGCCGAATCTCGGATTTAGCCTGTCATCATCGTTTCCGACGGCCGCGACCCACTCACCGCCGGCGGGGTCCGCGCCATTCCGCAGGACCGTGGGCAAAGCAGGTTGCCTACGCAGTCACCGGATTCATCCGGCCGGCGGGCCGTAGACTCCGTCGGGACAAATAATTCGATCCGGGCGAGCAATATCCTGCGCGACCACGTTTCCTCAGGTGTGGGAGGCGGGCAGCCTCCGGTCCCGGTCGAGAGTGTCGCACTTCAGGAGAGCATCATGAAACCCGGAAGAATTATGATCGGCGGTCTCGCTTTTGTTTTGGTGGCTGCGGCGGGGGGATTGGCGGCCTTCGGCGCCCTGCGGCGCGACGACACGGAGCGTCAACAGAACCTGCACCACGCCTACTTTCTGGAGCACGCGAAGAAGGATCCGGCCGCCGCCAAACTGCTTTACGACAGCGTGGTGTCGACAACCGGGAATGAAGAGCTCCGACGCATGGCCACGGCCGGCTCGGCCCGCTGCCGGGACCGGCTCGCCGCGGAGAACTTCGCCGCGCTGATGCCGCCGGACACGCTCGTCTACCTCGAACTGAAGCGGCCGGGGCGACTGTTGGAGGAACTGGCCTCCATGCTGGGCCTGACCGCCAGCGACATGGCGGAAGCTCTGGCCAGACGCCCCAGCGTCAACAGCAATGCGCCGTTCCATGTGCCGGAGCAGGTCGTGATCAGTCCGGCCCTGTTCGAGGCGCTCAGCCGCTTCGGCGGCGGGGCTGTCGCCATGACCGCGTTCGACCCGGATCGTGGACCGACGGCCGGCGTCATCGTGATCCACCACGGCGATCTGCTCCTGGTGAAGGGACTGCTGGAAACGTTCTTCCAGTTTGCCCCGACGGCCGAGAAGATCGGCGACCTGCCGACCTTCGGCGCGGCCGTGCCGGACTTCGGGCGGGTGGTCGGCGTGCTCACGGAGTCGCTGGCGATCGTCGGAACCACCCGCGAGTTGGTCGATGGCGCGGTGCAGCGGCTGCTGGGGCGTGAATCGGCTTCTTTGGCCGCGCGGGAAGATCTTGCCCAGGTCATGATCGATCGCCAGAACGCGACGCTTTTTTCGTATGTGAACCTGCAAGCCGTCATGCAGGTCGTGCAGGCCAACCTCGACGAAGACGACCGCCGGGAGTTTGCCGCCGCCAACGCCATCTGCGACCTCGATAGCCTCCGTTGGGCAACACTGAGCGGCGGTGCCCATCAAGGGAAGTTGCAGTTCCAGATCACTCTCCGCCTGGCTGACAGCCACCGCAGCCTGGCCTACAACCTTGTGCGCCTGCCGCCGATGAGCCGGAAATCCTTGAAGCAGGTCCCGCCCGAGGCCGCGGCGATCATCGGCATCGGGTTGAACCCAGCCTTGGCTATGGCCGTCAGCGACAGCGCAATGGGCGACGCCCGCGCCGTGACCGGGCTGGATATCGGCCGGGAGCTGTTCGGCAACATCCAGGAAATCTCCGCCTTCGTGCTGCCGGGACAGATGACGCAGCGCGAGGCGAAGGCCGGCCCACCGGTCATGCCGAATCTCGGCTTCGTCCTGGCCGTGAATGACGTGGCCAAGTCCAAAGCCCTCTGGGGCCAGTTGTTGACCTTGCCGGGCATGGCCTCCGGCGGCGAACCGGTCCCGCCGCAGGTCGCCAAGATCGGCAACCACGACGTGACCACCTTCACCATCCCCGACCTGGGGAGCCTCTACCTGACCGAGCTGGACGGCTGCATCGCCATCGGCACCACTCGCTCGGCGATCAAGAGCATCATTCAGACAGAAGCGAAGGGCGCGTCCATCCTCAACGACCCGACCATGAGCGGAATCATCGAGAACCTGCCGAAGGACAGCAGCATCATGCTCCTCGCCCACGTCGGACGGCTGGCCAAGGTCGCCGCCGGAGCGGGCGACCCCGGTCTGGCCATCGGAGCGACGCAGGCTGCGGACCTCTGCGACCGCATGGTATTCTGGGCGGGGCTCGGGCAATCTCCCAACGAAATGACGCTGCGGGTGGCCATGGCGGGCCTACCCGACCTGAACAAAGCCCTCAAGACCTATGGGCCGATGCTCAAGGCCATGGCGTCGATGGCTGGCACCGCGACGAAGAGCAAGCCGGTCAAGCCCGCCAAGACGAAGGTCTCCGAGGCGGGGAGGGAGGCGGAAGTCCGGAAGTTGACCGAGGCGGTGCTGTCCGCTTCTCAGAAAGCAGACTATGAGAAGGCTCTGGAGCTTGCCCTTCGGGCTCGCAAACTCTCCGACAACGGCCTCACCAACTATAACGTGGCCTGCATGTATGCCCGCCTGAATCGCCGCGACGAGGCCTTCAAGTCCCTGTCCAGGGCGGCTGAGCTCGGCCTGGCCGGCAGCGGACACGATCTCGTCGATCTGCTGAACTCGGACTCGGATCTGGATACCCTTCGCGGCGATCCGCGTTTCGAGGCCGTCATGCGGCAGGCCCAGGATAGGTCTTCGAGGCCGCGTGAGCGTTCGAATCATCGGACGCGGAACCCGGCGCACGAGCTTTGACGTGTCGCCTCGCGAAGCGATCAGGGCGGTGCCCTGTTGACGCCGGTTTGTGCAGGACCAAAGTTGCCCAGGGCGATGACTTTCGTCGCGCCCTGGCGTTGGCTCCGATTGGAAGCTATTCAACGCCGGAATGAGGTATTCCCGCTTGCGGAGCAGGGGGTTAGTCGCGAAGCGGCAGACCTCGGGCATCGCGGATCTTGCCGCACAAACACAGGATGCCCTCTACGAAACCCCAGAGCCAGACCAGTCCGCAACCTGCGCCAGGCATGATGGGCAAGAACACACTGCCGAAGGCGAAACTCAGCAGGAGCATGACTAACCCGACGCCGATGTGGCCCAGGTAGAAACGATGAATGCCCAGCCCGCCGAGAAAGATGCCCAGCAAGCCGGCGACGACCTTGCTCTTGGATGAGACGGAGCGGCCTGTGGCGTACTGGAGAAATGGCGGCGGGTGGCTCACCCCTGCGGCACTGGGGATCGGCGGCACGGGCGGGACCGGGGCGGCTCTCGGCCGCTCGCCTGCCGGATCGGCTCGTGGCGGAATCTCCGCCGTCGGCGGCTCAGCGGCGGGCCGCTCGATCACCACGCCGGCGTGTGAGGCTGCTTGTCGTCGAAGGGCCGCGGCCACCGCAGTGAGGGAATCCGCCCGCAGCTCTCGGTCCGTCCCGTATTCGAGCAAAACCGTGGAACCGATCAGGCGGCCTTCATGCACCCATTGGGTGAGCGTGTCGATGTCGGCGGGGCCGTATCGTGCGCCATCAGTGCCAATGACGAAGTAGTACACGGCGGTTCACTCGCGACCCACGCGCCGGTCGAGCCTTCGCGCGCTCAGCCTCGAAACGCTCACCTGCACTTGGCAGCACCTCTACTCAAGCCTTTGCGGCGTGATGGCAAAGACCGAGGTAAAGCGGCACAGAGCCTCAGGGCGTTCGCTCCGGGTCGTCTCCGGCCAGTCGCTCCGTCGGCCGCCGCGGGGTCCTCTCCGCTGAGGGCTGCTCTGTGGATTTGTTGCCTCCGACCTGGATATTTCCTGCCGCCGGCGTCGCGGGCTGATCGGCGGGCGGTGACGTGCGGAGACTGATGTCCACTACCGAGGAGGCCACCACGATCGGCACGCGTGCGGAAGGGCTGAAGTACTGCCGCTGGGCACGGATGCCCACGAGTCGCCCGATCATGGTCTCCATGCGTACGCCCAAAGTGGGAGGCACATCCACATAAGCGACCGTAGTGCCCTTGACGGGGTCTACCAGGCGATAGCGGTGCTTCTCCGAGGCGAAGGCCTTGCTTTGACGGATCTCGCCCTCGAAGTCGAACTTCTGAAGCATCTCCTCCGCGCGCCGCCGCATGATCCTGGCCCGCTCCTCATTGAGGCGGGCCCGGAAGTCGTCGAGTTCGTTTTCCTCCGCGAAGATTTCTTCACGGCTTTTCCGGAAGGTATCCAACTCGTCGAGCTGTCGGATGCGGATCTCAGCGATCTGGGCCGCGACCGGCTCCTGCTTCTGGTTGGCGATTTCCGAGTACCGCAACTTCAGCGAGGCGAAGTCGATCTCTTTCATGGGATCCTTCAACGCCCCTTGTAGTTCGCTTTCCAGGATGGTCAGAAGTGCCGCATACCGCCCGGAGAGCGGCCCGCTGGGTTCCGCCGGCTTGTCGCGTTCCGCCACTGGGATAGCCGGCTTATTGCTCGGCCCCAGCCGTCTGTCGAGCGGGAGGGGTTGCTCAGCGGAGACGCCGCCGGAGGCTGTGCCCGCACTGCCTTCGCTGCCGGTCGAGGCCGCGGCTCCCGGAGCGGTCGGACCTGCCCCGGACGGTACGCGGGCACGGCCGCCGATGACGTTTCCGCCGCCCTCGTACTGCTCGCGAAGGCCGGTTTGCAGCCTTTCAGGGACTGCTTCCACATATTGGCGGGAGATGTAGAGTTTAGCACCTTTGGGCGGCACGATTCGATAAAAGCCGTCGGCCTCTCCGATGATTTCCACGGCCGTTCCCTTGGGCAGGGTGATTTGCGTGGACGTCTTGCGCTGCTCCAGCTCGCTGCCGGCGGTGACGTAGGCTTGTTCCTTGATGATCTTGCCGGTCTTGGCGCCGGGGGCACGCTCCACCGCGGAAGTGTCGACGTAACTGAAACTCCGCGGGGGCGGGACGATCTCATACCAGCCGAACTTCTCGCCCAGCACCAACACACGGTCGCCCGCGTTCAGCTTGGTGGTCGGATAGTAGCTGACGGCGGGCCCACTGCGGACATAGACGTTCGTGCCGGAGACCTCGCCCTCGAAGGGGAATGCCGGGGTTTTCGCTGTTGGTGTCGCGGTGTCTGCCGGCTGAGAAGCCGGAGCCGGCTGTTGACCGCCGACTTGTGCGACCCCCAGGAGCGTCAGCGCGGGAAGCCATGCCAGAACCAGGATGTAAGTCCTTTTGCTCATATGAGATTACCTCCCTGATAGGGATGCGCGGGGCAACTCGTCGCGCGGGTTGCCCCGTCCGGGAACATTATGCGGCGAGCCCCGCATTGTCAATCTGTACTGCGTTCTTCGGGACGAGTCATCTCTTTGCCGTTTCATCCGGCGAGGGTATAACGTTCCTTTTCAGGCCGGGTTCCGACGCGCGGGGCTGTCGCTTTGGGGGCTGGACCGTCTCCGCGGAGCGAGGGCGGAATTGCGCTGGCCGAAGCCGGCCGAGGATGTGATGAACGTCGAATCCCTGGACAACACCTGCGTGGTCGGCTTGCAGTGGGGAGACGAGGGCAAAGGCAAGATCGTCGACCTGCTGACCGAGCACTTCGACGTGGTGGTCCGCTTTGCGGGTGGAGCCAACGCCGGCCACACCGTGCAGATCGGCGGTGAACGGTTTGCCTTGCATCTGCTGCCCAGCGGGATTCTTCGACCGGGAGTAACCTGCCTGATCGGCCCCGGCGTGGTGGTGGATCTGGAGGTGCTCCTGGCGGAACTGGACGGTCTTCGGCGTCGCAACATCCGGATTGACCAGAACTTGCTGATTTCCAACCGTGCCCACCTGGTGATGCCGTACCACAAGAAGCAGGATCGTCTCGCCGAGGCGAGGGCCGATGCCGGCCTGAGGATCGGCACCACCGCCAAAGGAATCGGCCCCTGCTACGCCGATCGTATGTTGCGGTTCCCGTCCTTCAGAGTATGCGACTTGTATCATCCCGCAACTTTCCGCCGACGCTTGGCGGGCGTGGTGGCCGACCGCAACACCGTCTTTGCCGCGCTCTACGGCGATAACGAGCCGTTCGATGCGGAGGCGATGGCCGCGACCTGGTTGCAATTCGGCGAGCGGATCGCTCCGTATGTGGCGGACACGACCCTGATTCTGCACGAGGCGCTGGCCGCGGGCCGCCGAATCCTGTTTGAGGGCGCCCAAGGCTCTCTGTTGGATGTGAACCACGGCACGTTTCCTTTTGTCACGAGCAGCGTTTGCCTGGCGGGAGGTGCCGCTGCCGGCGCGGGCGTGCCCCCTGCGGCGATCCGGAGCTATGTGGGGGTCATCAAGGCATACACTACCCGAGTCGGCGGGGGCCCATTTCCGACGGAGCTTCCTGATCCATTGGCCCAGACCATTCGCGAGCGGGGCCATGAATACGGCACGACCACGGGACGGCCCCGACGATGCGGCTGGTTCGACGCGTTTGCCGTGAGGTACGCCGTGCGGCTGAGCGGCATCACCGAATTGGCCGTCATGCACCTCGACACGCTCGGCACGCTGCCGGAGGTCGGCATCTGCACGGGCTATCGCTACCGAGGGAGCCTGTTGCCTATCTTCCCGGCGGAAGTGGAGGTGCTTGCCGAGGTTGAGCCGGTCTATGAAATGCTGCCCGGCTGGAGTGAGGAGGTCGGCACCGTGCGGAGTTACGCGCGGCTGCCTGACGCGGCCCGGCGTTATGTGGCGAGGCTCGAGGAACTGTTGGAGGCCCCGATCACCTTGGTGAGTGTCGGGGCGGATCGTGAGGCGACGCTGCACCGCCGGCCCGGCGAGTAGTCGTCGGCTTCGCCCCGGCGTCATTGGAAGAAGCGATGTCAGCGGTACAGGCACTGGATCCGCAAGTCGTCCTCGGCGTTCCCGCTGACCGTCTGCCTCGTCACGTGGCGATCATCATGGATGGCAACGGCCGCTGGGCGAAACAGCGGAACCTCCCGCGGATCAAAGGCCACGAGGCGGGGGCGGCCAATGTCCGCGAGATCGTCACCCACGCCGCCCGTCTGGGCATCAAGTGCCTCACCCTCTACAGCTTCAGCACGGAGAACTGGCGGCGACCGGCCAGCGAAGTGGCCCATCTGATGCGGCTGTATGTCGAGTATCTCATCAAGGAGCGGGAGGAGATCATGGAGAATGGCATCCGCCTGATGCAGATCGGACGCCGGGCCGGCCTGCCTCCCGAGGTGCTCCGCGAGCTGGATCGTTCCGTGGAGATGTCCCGCGACAATCGCCGGATGACCTTGTGCCTGGCCCTCAACTACAGCAGCCGCTCCGAGATCGTGGACGCGATTCGTTCGCTGGCAACGCGGGCAGCAGCGGGGGAACTCCGCCCGGAAGACATCGACGAACAGACGGTCTCTGCCTCCTTGTACACGGCCGATCTGCCCGACCCAGACCTGCTGATCCGGACCTCCGGCGAAATGCGGGTCAGCAATTTTCTTCTGTGGCAGATCAGCTATGCGGAGCTGCACGTGACCCCGGTGTACTGGCCGGACTTTCATGCCGAGGCCTTCAACGCCGCGGTGCGGGATTACGCCGCCCGGTCGCGACGTTTCGGCGGACTGTGAGCCTGCCCCATGGTCGCTACGCTTCTCTGCCTATCCGTTCTGGCCGCTGCCGAACAGCCCGCCGAGAAGTCAGCGCTCGACGAGGCCGTGCGGACCTACTTTCTGGCGGAGTCTTCCCAGCAGCGTCAGGCCGCCGAGAAGACTATTCTGGCCGCGCCGGGGATTACCCCGAAGAAGCTGAAGGCGGCCATTCGCCGAGCGAAGCTGTGGCGGAGGCAGCCTGCGGGCATCTACGAGCTGTCCGTTCACCTTCGCGGCGCCGAGGCCGCGGAACTGGTCGTCTGGGTTTCGGTGCCCCGAAAGTACGACCCCGCCAAACGCTGGCCGCTCCTCGTTGCCCTGCACGGCGTGAACGGCCGAGCGGAGGAGATTCTGCGGACCACCCGTGAGACCTTGGGTGAGCTGGCCGAGCAGTTCATCATCGCCGCACCGCAGGATATTGGGCGACTCGGCCTGACGCAGCCGGTCGACCTCGTGGCCCGGCCTCGGGAGCTGGTCTGCTCCCTGCGGCGGCAATTTCACCTCGACAATGATCGCGTGTTCCTGCTGGGGTATTCGCTCGGTAGCCACAATGCCTGGCTGGCCGCGATCATGCATGCCGACCTGTTCGCCGGCCTGATCGCCCTGGCTTCGCCGCTCCAGGTTGTGGCCGGCGACACGCTTTACGAGGAACTGCTCCAGAACGTCCGCTACGTCGCGGTCCTGTTTTGCTGGGGAGCACAGGATACCCTGGGCCGTGACGGCCAGCCCGACCCCGGCGGAGGCAACGCCGGCGGCAATCGCCGCATGGCCGCGGTGATCAATGCCCTCGGTTTTCGGCACTTCGAGGCCGTGGAGATCGCCGACGCCGGACACGAAGGGATCAGACCTCCGCCGGACCGTCTGGCCGCGCTGCTGAATTACCGTCGCGAGCGGCTTCCGTCGCGTGTGCGGCACGTCTTCCGCCTGCCGGACCAGAGTGACGCCTATTGGGTCTCGACGGATCGCCTCCTGGGCGAGCCGCTGCCGGATGGGCGGCTGCGGATTCCCGTCGCGGCAGGCGAGGATCCGCGGGCGGCAGAGCGAAAATGGCTGATCGGTCGCCTGGGGATGATCGAGGCCGAGTGCCAGGGCCAGACCATTCGGTTGAAAGCCCGCCGCTGCGGTTATGTCAACGTCCTCATTTCCGACCAGATGCTCGACTTGCGAAGGCCGGTGACGCTTTTCCGAAACAACAAGAAGCTTTATGAGGGGCCGATCCAGCCCGATCTGAAAGTCATGCTGACGGAGGCGGCGAAGACCTGGGATTTCGATCGGCTGTACGTGGCCCGACTGGTGGTTCCGATCGGCGGCAAGGTGAAGTTCGGCTATCCGCCTCTGCCGGGCCGGGTCCGGGCTGCGGACCCGTCGCGTCCGGAGGCGGCGCGGAAATGAGCGGCCGTGCGATTCGCTGGAAGGTAGCAATATGAGTTTCCCCACCGTAGCGGAGCAGATGGCGGTTCTGACCCGCGGTTGCGAAGCGATCTATAACGAGGCCGAATTGCGCGCCAAGCTGGAGGCGAGCCGCCTCGCCCACCGCCCGCTTCGCATCAAGCTCGGGATGGACCCTACGGCGCCGGACCTGCATCTCGGCCATACCGTCGTCCTGCGCAAGATGAGGCAGTTCCAAGATTTCGGGCACAAGGCCGTGCTCATCATCGGCGACTACACCGCCCGCATCGGCGACCCGACCGGCCGATCGAAGACCCGCCCGATGCTGGACGAAGCGACCATCCGGCAGAACGCCGAAACCTACTTTCAGCAAGCGGGTCGCGTGCTGCTCACGGATCCGGCACGCATCGAGATCCGCTACAACGGCGAGTGGCTGGCCCCGCTGAACCTGGCGGACATTCTGCGTCTGACCGGCCACATGACCGTCGCCCAGATGTTGCAGCGCGAAAACTTCAAGAAGCGGATGGCCGAGGACAAAGAGATCGTCATGACCGAGCTGATGTATCCGCTGATGCAGGGTTACGACTCGGTGGCGATCGACGCCGACGTGGAACTCGGCGGCACCGACCAGACCTTCAACAATCTTGTGGGCCGCGACCTGATGGAGAAGCACGGCAAGCCGCCGCAGGTGGTGATGATCATGCCGATCCTCCGCGGGCTGGACGGCGTGGAGAAGATGAGCAAGTCGCTGGGCAACTATGTCGGCGTGACCGACCCGCCGAAGGAGATGTTCGGCAAGACCATGAGCATCGCCGACGCCCTGATGCGGGAGTGGTACACCCTGCTGACGCTCGTTCCCAGGGAGGAGATCGACCTCTTGGTCGATCCCGCCCGTACGCATCCCCGCGATGCCAAGATCCGTCTCGCCAAGACGATCGTCGCCGCGTACTACGACGCCGCCACGGCGGATCGCGAGGAGCAGCTCTGGCAGAAAGTCATGGTGGAGGGCGGCCTGCGGGACGATCTGCCGGAAGCGACCATTCCGCGGGCCGAACTGGAGGCCGACGGCACCATCTGGGTGCCGAAGCTGCTGAAACTCCTGGGCCTGTGCCCGTCCACCAGCGAAGGCCGGCGGCTGGTCTCCGGCGGCGGCGTATCGGTCAACCAGGAGAAGGTGGCCGATCCCAACGCCAAGGTCGCGGCGGCGGACGGCATGGTCGTGCAGGTCGGGAAACGCAAGGCGGCGCGGCTGCGGCTGGGGTGAGCGCCCCGACCCTCCCCGGTAACGCGAGGAGCCGGGGTCGGAATGGTCGCTTCCCGAACCGTGCGGGCGTCCGGCCCGCACGCCGCGGAGTCGACACATGAACCTGCCTCCATCGGAGCATCACTCCCTCGTGGGTCGGTTCATCATCGAAACCGGCAACGAGCGGTGGACCGGCTTGACCGCGGTCGAAACCGCAACATTCCTGGAAGAGCACCCCGACGAAACCGTGGTGATTTACCGTATTCATCGGGTGACCGAGGAAGGACGCATGGAGCTCGTCTCCGTCTTGCCGCAGGCTTTCAAGATGGAGGAGGCCATTCTGTTTCGAAGGAGCGCCGCCGACCTGGCCCGGAGGGACTTCACTGACCTGCAAGAGGCGGCTTCGGCTACGCCGCCACCCTGTCCCATTCGCCTCCAGCTTGCCGAGGACGCCGATTCTTCGCTGCCGCACGTTCTGGCTCTGGTCGTTTCCGCCCCCTGCTTGGAGAACGTCGGCCATTGGCTCCGCCAGTGCCGTCTCCGGCCGGGCGACGCCGTCGAGGCCGGCGCTGCCGCCTGGCAAGCGTTCCAGGCCGCTTCTCCGCGAATCGTAGAAGAAGCCTGGTTGCCGCTGAGTCCCTGAAGCACTTGCGGTGGCCATCCTCCGCCGCGGTCGGCCGTCGGCCCCTAGAAGATCCGCGGGTGGGAGGTGACGGCGTAGTTCTGAAATTCCTCTTCGGTGATCGGCGGCAGGCCCAGCTCCCGCAGCTCGCGATCGATCCAGGCCCGCATGGACATGTTTGTCTTCTGCTCGGCGTAGCTGATCTTGGCCCGGGTGATGATCTCGTGTCGGGACTTTTCCTCCATGGCGTACATACTCGCAAAACCCTTGTGCATGCACTTCGGGACGTCCGGCGAACGCACCCGCGCCGCGGCGGTGCCGGGTCCCGGCAGTGGACCTTCCTGGTCGATGTCCTGTCTAACGTTCCGTCGTCGATTTCGCGGTCAGGCGAGGAGAACCCCACGGTGCGAAATGGACCGAACCCAATTCGGGTCGCCATCTTACCGCTCGGGCCTGGCCGTGCAACCGTCCATCGCGGATGTTTTTTCGCTTCCCCGCGGGGCTTTTCGCCGCCTTTCCCTAGATCGTCCAACGGCCCGGCCCGGCATGACTTTCGACCGCCGCTCGCCGGCCCTCGGCGTTGTGGACTGGCGCATCTTAACCACGGCCCATCCGGCGGCACGACGCGGTCTTCGGCCTTGGGAACCGAAACGTCGCCGGTCGGCCCGCCGCGGCGGGGCCGGGCGTCAGCGGAATCGACCCGGCGGATAAGCCTCGTTCCTTGGCGTACGTCGGCGGGGCGGAGTCGGTTCAGAACTTCTAAGAACGCACCGTGGCGGGGGCGTCTTTCATGGCCGAAGGTGCTTCTTCGGTCGTCGCATTGGCGTCTTTTGTCGCAAAAATAGATGACCCGATAACCGCCTCCAACGCCCACGCTGCCGCCCAGCAGGGCGGATTTCCGCACGATTCCCGGCTCGCCGGCCGCGGTCGCGAGCGGCTGCGGCGAAGCGGGCCTCCGTCGCTTAGAATCCGCCACGGCGGGGCGGCTGGCAGCCGCTCCCGGCGGCTGACCACCATGCCCGAACCCAGGATCTACGCCGACCACGCCGCGACCTCCTTCCCCAAGCCGCCGGAGGTGGCCGAGGCCGTCCGCGGGGTCGTCGAATCCGCCGCCTCCGCCGGGCGGGGCGCGTACCGCGAGGCCGCCGCCGCCGCGGCCATCCTCGCAGACGCCCGGCGGCAATGCGCCGAGCTGCTCCACGCTGAACGGCCCGAGTGCGTCGTCTTCACGCTCAACGGCACGGCGGCGCTTAATCTGGCCATCAAGGGGCTGCTCCGCACCGGCGACCACGTCGTCACCACCACCCTCGAGCACAACTCCGTGCTCCGCCCGCTGGCCTCCCTGGCCCGCGAACTAGACCTCGCCGTCACCCACGTGGCCCCGGTGCCGCCAGAGGGCGGCGTGCGGCCCGCCGATGTGGTGGCGGCGCTGCGGCCCGCTACCCGGCTGGTGATCATGAACCACGCCAGCAACGTCACCGGCGCGCTCCAGCCCCTCGAGGCCGTCGGCGAGGCCGTCCGCCGCCACGGGGCCGTCTTCCTCGTGGATGCCGCCCAGACCGCCGGACACGTCGCCCTGGACGTGCAGGCCCTGGGGATCGACCTGCTCGCCGCCCCCGGGCACAAAGGGTTGCTCGGGCCGTCGGGCAGCGGCCTGCTGTACGTCCGCCCGGGCCTCGAGTCGCAGCTCCGCCCGCTCCTCGAGGGCGGCACCGGCTCGCTCAGCGAGCGGCTCGATCCGCCGGACTTTCTGCCCGACCGTCTGGAGGCCGGCACGCACAACCTGGTCGGCGTGGCCGGCCTGGCAGCGGGCGTGGCCTGGGTGCGGCGGCGGTCGGTCGCCGCGCTGCGGGCCCACGAGGTGGAGTTGTCGGCACGGTTCCTCGAGCGGACCTGCGGCGTGCCGCGGCTCCGCGTGTACGGGCCGACCGCGCCGGAGCGGCGGGTCGCCGTGTTCAGTGTTCGCGCGGCGGGCTTCGATCCAGCGGAGATGTCGGCCCTGCTGGAGTCCGAGTTCGGCATCCTGACGCGGTCCGGGCTGCACTGCGCCCCGCTGGCCCACCGGGCGATCGGCACGCTGGACGCCGGCGGCACGATCCGGTTCAGTTTCGGCCCGTTCCACACGCTCGCCAACGTGGACCGCTGCGCCGACGCCCTCCGGCAACTGGCCTCGGCGGGTTCCGCGGAGTAAAATGGCGCGGGCCGCGGCGGCTGGTTCGGCGGGCCTCGCCATTGCCGCCGCCGTCCGCCGCCAGGCGGCGCGCTGAGGGGCCTTCCTTGCCACTCCCCCTCCTGCTCACGGTGATCCTCTGTACGCCGCTCGGCCAGGCGGGGGCGGTGGACGATGCGGCGGTCGAGGCGGCCATCGCCGCCGGGCAGAAGGCCCTGCTCGAACGGATCAGCGACCTGGACGAGATCACCTACCGCCCGGCCCGCGTCGGCATGGTGCGGACCGTCCGCGGCCGGGTCACCCGCCGCCTGGGGCCGGTCGTCATCCTGGTTACCCCCGGCGGTGAGGCCTTGCGGATTCCGCGGGAGTCCATCGCTCACTGGGTCACCGCCGGGCATGTGTATCCCGAACTGACCAGCCACTTTTACGGCGGGCCGTCGGCGTTGGTCGCCCTGGCCTTGGTGAACTCCGGGGTCGACACGCAGAACCCCACGCTGGCCCTGCTGCTGGAGGCCCTCGCCCAGGACGACATCCGCAAGGCGGGTACGTACGTCCGCGGCCTACGGGCCTCGCTGTGGAGCGCGGTGCTGGCCCGGCCGTTGGGCAAGGAAAGCCGTGGCCGCTACAAGAAACTGGCCGCCGCCGAGGTGGCCGGGCTGGTGAAGTCCATGCAAAGCGGCGGAGGCTTCAGCTACACGCCCGGCGTGGAAGGCGCCTGGGACAACTCCAACACGCAGTTCGGTCACCTCGGCCTGTGGGCGGGGGCGGTGGCGGGCGTGGAGGTGTCCAACCGCACTTGGCAACTCGTGGCCCGGCACTGGCGCGAAGCACAAACCCCCTCCGGCGGCTGGGCCTACTCCAGCCAGGGAGGACCGCCCACTTCCTCGATGACCGTGGCCGGCTGCAACAGCCTGCATATCGTGCTGGACCAGTACTACGCCCGCCTCGACCATCCGTACGCGTGGTTTCAAGGCGCCCGGCCGAACCGCCGGGTCCGCGAGGAGATCCGCCGCCTGCAAGCGGCCTTGCAGCGGGGTGACGATTTTCTAAAGCTCCATCCCCCGAACGCCGCCAACTTCTTCGGGTACGAGCTGTTCGGTCTGGAGCGGCTGGGGCTGGCCGGCGGGCAGGCGGTGATCGGCGGGAAGGACTGGTATCGCGAGCACGTCGGCGAGGTGGCGGGCCGCCAGTGGGGCCAGGATGCCGTGGCCGATGCCTTCGCCCTGATCTTCCTCGTGCATGGACGCGCGCCGGTCGTCTTCCAGAAGCTGGAACACGGCTCGACGGACGAGGACTGGAACTATTACCACCGCGACCTGGCCGGCCTGTGCCGTTATCTCACCCGCACCTTCGAGCGGCTGCACCGCTGGCAGCGGATTCCGGTGGATGCCGGATTGCATGATTTGCAGGATGCGCCGCTCCTCTATATCAGCGGCCGGGGGCGATTGTCCCTGCCTGCGGATACCCGCCGCCGCCTGCGGCGCTACATCGAGGAAGGGGGCACCGTCTTCCTCCATGCCGACCTGGCCAGCAAGACTTTTGTGCAATCCGCGACCGCTCTCTTCGAGGAGATGTTCCGCGAGTACGACTTCCGTTTTCGTCCCGTGGAGGCCGACCATCCGGTTTATACTTGCCGATTCGACTGCCGCGCCCAGGAGGGCCGGCGGGCCGTGCCGTTGCGGGCCTTGGGAGACGGCCCTCGGGTGTACGTATGGCTTTGTCCCGTGGACATCGCCGGAGCCTGGCATCAGCATCGTCTGGGCCGAAACGAGCCCCTCTATCAACTCCTGGCCAACGTGCGGATCTACTCGGCTCCGCCGTATTCCCGGCTGCCGAGCCGGCTACGAGCGGTGCCGCGGACAACCACGGCGATGGCTGTTCGCGGATCGCTGACTGTCCGCCGGCTGGCCCATTCCGGCGCTTGGAACGCCCACCCCGGCGCCTGGCAGCGGTACGCCGACGGTCTGCGGACGCGAACCGGGCTGGATCTGACGGTCCAGGATGATCCGGAGAACCCTCCCGCTCGGGAGCTGAAGCGGTGTAATCTCCTGCACCTCACCGCCCGGAAGAAGATCACGCTGGACGAGCAAAGCCTGACCGCTCTCCGCGGCTTCCTGAAAGCCGGCGGCCTGCTCCTGGTCGACGCCGCCGACGGCCAGCCGGCCGGAGTCGCGGCGGTCAGCGACTTCGTGAGCCGCCTTCAGGTCGGAGAGTTGGGCACGCTCCCGATCGATCATCCGATCATGACCGGCTCGATGCCCGGCGGTCGGCCGCTGGGGGCCCTCGAAACCACCAAAGCGGGTGCCGCCCTGGCTCGCGGCGACGGGACGCCGCCGATCTACACGCGGGTTTTCGATGGTCGCGTGGTCGTCCTGGCGTGCCCGTTTGACTTGCTGGCGGGGATGGACGGGCACTTTGTCTGGAACCGCAGCGGTTATGAACCGGAATCCACCGCGCGGCTCGTGGACAACATCCTGCTCTGGCGTTTCGCCGAAACGACCACGCAGCCCACCGCGAAACCATGATGCCGAAGTGCCGCAGAGCGTTGTTGATTCATGGCGGGGCCTTGGGGGACTTCGTGTTGACGCTGACGGTCGTCGCGGGACTGCGGGGCGCGGGCTTCGAGCGAATTACTCTCCTGGCTCGCGGCGGGATTCGCCCCCTGGCCGAGCTGGTGGAAGGCGTCGATCGGGTCCTCGATCTCGACACCGGCGGCGGCCATGCCCTGTTCTCGGAGGAAGCGGCTCTGCCAACCGCGCTGACGGCCGAACTCCGCGATTGTGATCTGGCGGTGGACATGATGGCGGGCAAGGAGTCGCCGCTGGGACGACGGCTCCGACAGGCCGGTGTCGCCGGTGTCGTTCATGTCGATCCGCGGCCCCGATCGGATCGGGTCGGCCACATCACCGCACAATGGCTGGCGGACTTACGCGCGGTCGGCGTTGCGGACCGCATCGTCCCGCCGCGGTTTCGGTTGCCCAGCGAGGAGATTGCCGCCGCACGTCGGGAGCTGGTGGAGCGATTGTCGGCGGGGAGCGGACGGGTCGCGTTGCTCCATCCGGGCAGCGGAGGCCGGGTGAAGTGCTGGCCATTGCCGAAGTTCCTGGAGACGGGACGTCGACTGGCCGCCATGGACATCCGCGCGGGGTTCCTGCTGGGGCCGGTGGAGTCGGAGCTTCTGACCCCGAGCGAATTCGTCGCAATCCGCAGTGCCGGAGCCACCTGGGAAGATCGTACGCTGCGACAGGCGGCAGCCCTGCTGGCCGCGTCGGATGTGTTCGTCGGCAACGATAGCGGCATGTCCCATCTCGCCGCCGCCGTCGGTAGTCGAGTGGTCGCGATCTTCGGCCCGACCGATCCCGGGGTCTGGCGGCCGTTGGGCGCCGGCGTCAGGGTGCTTCGTCGTCCGGAGCCGGCCTTATGGCCGGAGGTCGCCGAGGTGGTTGAGGCCGTGGCATCTTCGATGAGCTGATCGAACGCTCTGCTTTCGTGGTCTGGGTCGCGAGCGTGGTCGGTGGGTTGGTTGCGGCCGGCGCGAGCCGGTCCTATCGTGTCTGGCAGTGCGACGCGAGCCAGGAGCGGAAGTGGGAACGCCTTTCGCCCGTCGTGTTGTGCCGCGCTGCTGGAATGTTCCCCGATGTCCTGGACCATCGAGGCCGTGAAATCCGAAGGTGCCCGCCGTGTCCTCCGCTGGACGCTGGCCTCGCCCGACCAGTCCCGCGGCGAGCTCGAACGGCAAGTGAACTCCTTTCTGGAATACTGCCGGGCGTTGGCTCTGGACGACGGGCGGCATTGGCTGGCCATGCTTGACGGGCGTGTGGCCGCGGCCTGCACCTGCCTGCCTTCTCCGGGACGAACGGCGATGCTGTTCCTGCCTGACGGAGACGTGTTGCGGCCGTCCGTGGGGGATGTCGAGCGATTGGTGCGATGGGTGTTGGAGGCACAGCCGGACCTGAAGAACCACCTTGTTCAATGCCTGCTGCGGGAGCAGGACTTGGTGAATCAGCGGGCCTTGCAGGCAGCGGGGTTTCGCGATCTGGCCGTGCTGCGTTACATGGAGGGCCCAGTCCATCGGGACCAGGAGGCGGAGTCGCGGAGCGAATGTCGCGGTGCGGCGTGGGTTGAGTACCGTGCAGACCGCCACGGCCAGTTCGCCGCGGTGATCGCGGCCACGTTCGAAGACAGTCTGGATTGTCCGGGCCTCAATGGTCTGCGTTCCATCGAAGAGGTGATCGCCGGGCACCAGGCAGTCGGGAAGTTCGACCCGCAGCGGTGGCTCCTGCTCTCCATAGATGGCGAGGCCGCGGGTTGCATCCTGTTCGGCGAGAATCCGCTTCGGCCCGTGCTGGAACTGACCTACATGGGACTGACTCCGCGTTGGCGAGGCCGCGGTCTCGGGCGATATCTCTTGCGGCACGGCCTGGCTTTGGCGTACCGCCCAGGCGTAGAGAGCGTCACGGTTGCGGTGGATTCAGCGAATACGCCGGCCATCCGGCTGTACGACACGGCGGGGTTTCGGGAAACAGCCCGCCGTCTGGCCATGATCCATGGACCAGCCTCAAGCTCCGCCGACGCATGAGGATGCGGTGGTTAGAGGGCTTTGTCCACCGCTTCTGCACGAAGGCGGCGGCGTTGTGAGCAAGGCGTGCAGAAAAAAAATCTCTTCGCCGCAACCCTATGCTGCCTTTACGCTCAGCGGGCGTGAACAAGTTCCTTTGCGGATTTCTTAATTGACGCTTAACAAGCCGGTTCATAGACTACCGCCCGGCAAGAGGACGTTGGAGTCATTTGTGTCATGACGGATGCCCTTTGGGGGGCCGGAGCAGGGACGAGCCGGGGTATCCGCCACTTGCTCGATAACTAGTTGTGATTCCGCTTGATCCGCAACCACGAGCCATCGTGGCAGGGATGAGGAGCGCGCCGTGCCCACGCAACTGGAGAACATCGAGAGTCGCATCCGCGCCCGAATCGCCGAACTGGTCGGCCCGCAGAAGTTCAAGGTCTGGTTCAAGGACAGCACCCGGTTCGCCTCTACTGACGGGCGTCTGGAGGTCGGGGTGCCCAACCAGTTCATCGCTCAATGGATCGAGGGGCATTTCGCGGAGGCGATCCAGACCGCTGCGAAGGACGTCGTCGGTGAGAATGTGCAAGTTTCTTTCGCCGTGGATCCCTCCCTCTTTTCCATGCCACGCCAGCGGCAGCAACTCAACGCCCAGGCCGCCTCTCTGGAGAGATCCACGCTGCGTGACGGCCGCTGTTCATCGACGAAGCCGCGTTCGCCGGGCGAAGCGACCGCCGAGACCCGCCGGTTGCGGGGCCGATTGGAGAACTTCGTCGTCGGGCCGAGCAACCGGTTGGCCTATTCCGTGGCTCAGTCGCTGGTGGAAAACCCGACGGCCGAGGGTCCGCCGGTGTTTCTGCACAGCGCCTGCGGGTTGGGCAAGACGCACCTGCTACAGGGTATTGCCAACGGCCTGGCCCGGCAGCATCCACAGATCCGTTGGGCTTATGCGACGGGCGAAGAGTTCACCAACCAGTTCATCCGCGCTATTCAGGAACGGCGGCTCGATGCCTTCCGTCTGAGGTTCCGCAACCTGGATGTTCTGCTGCTGGACGACATGCAATTCATCGCCAACAAGCGGGCCACCCAGGAGGAGTTCTTTCACACGTTCAATGCCATCGACGCCGTCGGCAAGCGCGTGGTCCTGGCCTCGGACACCAACCCCCGGATGATCGGCGACCTTTCCGAGTCGCTGGTGAGCCGACTGGTGGCGGGGATGGTCGTGCGGATCGATCGGCCCGATTTCGCCACGCGCTGCGAGATTCTCCGACGCCGCGCTGCCCAGACCCGCAACGAGCTTCCGCCGGCGGTGGTGGAGTACCTGGCCGAGAGGGTACACGCCAATGTTCGGGAGCTGGAAGGCTGTCTCCTGAAGTTGATCGCCTGTGCCTCGCTGACCCAGTTGCCGATCACGCTTGATCTGGCGCAACGAACGCTCGACGACCACCTCACCCGGAACGGCCGGACTTTGACCGTCGCCGACATCGAGCAGAGCGTCACGGCCTATTTCGGCTTGACGCCCGCCGACCTGCACACCTCGAAGAAATCCCGAACCATCGCCCTGGCCCGTAATGTGGCCATGTACCTGGCCAGAAAGCATACCACGCTCAGTTTCCCCGAAATCGGACGGCTGATGGGCGATAAAGATCACACCACCGTGCTGCTGGCCCACCGCCGCATCGGGAAGCTGCTGGATGAGGACGCCCAGGTGACTTGGCGGACCGCGGCGGGTTCCCAATCCCGCTCGCTCCGAGATCTGATTGCCTCCCAGGAACAGCAACTCGGGCGTTAAGGACCGCCTGCCGTTGCCGAACTGACCCGGCTTCGCGGCCGATATAAGCGGAGGGCGGCGCCTAAGATATCCTGCGCCGCCGGCCCCGCCGTGGCGAGTCGCGGTGGGGCTGCCGTGCGGGAGGATGTTCGAAATGAAGCGATCCAGGTTCCTTCGCCCGGTCACGTTGTTCGTGCTGGTGGTGGCTGTCTTGGCTCTCGCCGAGCGGGGACGATTAGTCGAGCAACTCGCCTACGCCTATGAACGCGGCCGCCTGCAGGCCGGGCTGGACCGCTTGGAGCGGCTCGATTCCCCGGACCTCGGCACGCTGGAGCAAGTATCCAACGCCTTCAGCCTCATCGCTGACGTCGTGCGCCCCTCTGTGGTCAACATCAAGACCCGCAGCGAGCCGCGACTCACCGAGCGAGAGCGTCAGGAATTGGAGGAGTCAGCCTCCGCCGTCCTTCCGCCGATCCGCGGAACCGGCAGCGGGATCATCCTCGACGAACAGGGGCACATCGTCACGAATTACCATGTTGTCGCGGAAGCCCATGTGATCGATGTGGCCCTCGCCGACGGTCGGGAGTACCGTGCTCGCGTCGTCGGCACCGATCCGAAGACCGACATCGCCGTGTTGCGCATCGATGCGGATCGGCTGCATCCGGCGACGCTGGGTGATTCCGATCGGCTCAAGGTCGGGCATCTGGTGTTGGCCATCGGCTGTCCATTCCGGCTCGGCCACAGCGTCTCTCACGGGATCATCAGCGCGCTGGGGCGGGCCAATGTCGCCGTCGACATCGATTACCAGAACTGGATCCAGACCGACGCCGCGATCAACCCCGGCAACTCCGGCGGGCCGCTGATCAGCACCCGCGGAGAGGTCGTCGGCATGAGCACGGCCATCGCCACGGACAACGGCGGGCATCAGGGAGTCGGCTTCGCCATTCCTTCAAATACCATCGCCCGGATCGCCGGAGTCCTTCGCAGCGGAAAGACCATTCAGCGCGGGTATCTCGGGGTGGTCATTCAGGAAGTCACCCCCAAAATGGCCGAGGCGTACAAGCTTTCGGAGCGCGGCGGAGTCCTCGTGAGCGGCGTCGGTTCGGATACCCCCGCGGCTCGTGCCGGGCTGCGACCCGAGGACATCATTCTGGCTATGAACAATCGCGTGGTCCGCACCCGCGAGGAACTTCAGGAGGCCATCGCCTGGGCCGCTCCCGGCGAGGAGATCGAGTTGACGATCTGGCGGGCCGGCGCTGAGATCCGCCTGCCGGTCAAGGTCGAGGCCCAACCGGAAGGGTTCTCCACCACGGCGAACATTCGCGATCTGAGCCGCTGGAATCGCGCCGAGCCGCCGACCAGCGGCTCGCCCGCGGATGAAGATCCGCCGGCGGCGACCAGCCAATCCGCGGACGAGACCCCGCTGGAATTCCCCTCCCTTGGATTGACCGTCTCCTCCCTGGACGACGCCTTGCGCAAGAAGTTCCGAATTCGACCCGGTGTTCCCGCGGGGGTGCTGATCGTGGGCATCGATGCCGTCAGCGAAGCCTACTCGGCTTCCTTGGCGCCCGGCCAGGTCATCACCCAGGTCAACGGCGAACCCGTCCGATCCGCGGCCGATATCGAGCGGGCCTTCACGGCGGAGGCCCTGGCCCGGGGAGTCCGATTGCAGGTCGTGTCCCGGAGCGGGGAAACCTTCTACACCGTGCTTCGCGAGCCCTGACGTAGTCTCGCCAAGCGGGAATTCAGCGAATCATGGTGGTTTCGTCCGCGATCGCCCATTGCGACCCCTGCCGAAGGACCGGGCGGTAGAAGGTGTCTCTCTCGACAGGCCGCCGTCCGGCTTCGCGGATCAGCCTGCGGAGATTGTGGACCGGCAACTCCTGGTGTCGGCTACCGCAGCCCCCCTCGCGTTTCGTGATGTCGTACCAGACGACCGTTCCGTCGAGGTCGTCGACCCCATAATCGAGCGAGACCTGCGCCAGTTTCGCGGACTGCATCACCCAGAAGGCCTTGATGTGCGGGATGTTGTCCAGCATGAGGCGGCTCACCGCCAGCGTCCGCAGGTCGTCCAGTCCCGTCGGGCCGGGTAGTTCCTTCAGTTCGCTGCCTTCAGGGATAAACGAAAGCGGCACGAAGCAGTTGAAGGCGGCGCGCCGCGTCCGCAGCGACTCATCCTGGTGCCGGCGAAGCTTGACCAAATGCGAGACCCGCTCGGCCGGCGTCTCCACGTGGCCGTACAGCATGGTGGCGTTGGTGGGGATGCCCAGCTCGTGGGCCGTGCGGTGCACGTCGAACCAGCCTTGCTCGCCGATCTTGCGGCGGTAGGCCTCGGCGTGAACGCGGTCGTCGAAGATCTCCGCGCCTCCGCCCGGCAACGTGTCCAATCCCGCCGCCCGCAGTTCTTCAAGCACCTCGCGAACGGTTCGGCGGGGTCGGCTGATCCGGGAGAAATGGATGATCTCCACGGCGGTAAAGGCCTTGATGAACAACCGCGGACAGGCGGTCCGTATGCCGCGGCACAAGTCCACGTAATAGGAGAACGGAAGCCGCGGATGCAGGCCCCCGACGATGTGCACTTCCGTGGCCCCTGCCTCCGCCGCCTCTTTGGCCAAGGCCACGATCTCGTCCACCGGAAGCTCATAGCCCTCCGCATCGGACCTCGCCGGAGCAGACGACGCCGAGGCGTTCTCACAGATTGCCCCCGTAAGGCCCGCTTGGGGGCCGCCACCCGGATGAGGCGACGGGTACGGACGGTAGAAGGAGCAGAACCGGCAGCGGAGGACGCAGTAGTTGGTGTAGTTGATGTGTCGATTGACGTTGTAAAACGCCGCGTGGCCGTGCCATCGCTCGCGGACCAGGTTGGCCAACCGGCCGATCTCATGGAGATCGCCGCAGGTCAGGAGCCGTACGCCGTCATCGGCGGAGAGTCTCGCGCCGGCTTCCACTTTCGCCGTGATCTCGGCGGGAACTCGCGGTGTCGAAACACGGGTCATCGGCGTCAGGATAATAGCCCGGATTCCGGTGGGGCGGCAGCGGCCGGCAGACTAGAAAATGGCTGGTCTTGCTGGGTGTTCGACGGCGGGCACCGCGGCCCGCGCCGTGGGGCGCGGAGCCGCGAAGAGCGGAAACGACAGCCGCCATCTGACGATGGGACTGCGAACGACCCTGAGTGGATTCGAACCACCGACCTCAGCCTTCGCAGGGCTGCGCTCTATCCAGCTGAGCTACAGGGCCTGGGACAAACCTGCCGGGGCGTCCCCGATCGAGCCATCGAGCAAGCAAAGAGGGCCGATGGCTGGACCGGCGGCTCGTTCCCGCCAAACCGTGCAGTCTAGGCCGGATGAGCGGCCTGTCAATCCGCGGTCGCCCCGTGGATCGGCTGAGCGGTGGGGCCGTACAGGGTTGGTCGGGCTAAGGTGCCTCGATGCGGTCGCCCCCCGATCACCCGGGCATCGCGCCTGCGACGAACCAATATCAAGGTCCGATATCATTCGAGGTCGGCTCTCATGCTGCTGCGGTCATCGCGGGTTCGATTGAAGCTATTATCGGGAATGTGTCGATAAGGTGGATGAGCTTGTGGCAGGCGTATATAATACGGCGGCCCGAGTTGTGAGACGGCTTCATACCGGAGGAACCAGCGAGAAAACGGCCCGATTATTGGGCTATTTCTAAGCGGCTTCTTTCCCCTCCGGAAAGCACCGGGATTGCCCCTGAGGCGCTCGGTGCTTTCTTTTTGGGACCCCTGTCAAGTAAAATCTTTCCGAATGTTCAGGTTTTTTCGTTTATGACGGCGCGTTGCCACCAGACATCGCGGACGGGTCCCGCTTCGTGATCGAGACAATGAAGTCGTTATCAGTATTGGCGGAGGCGTCTGCCGATCGAGCGGGTGCCAAGACCCTACTCGGGTGTTTCGAGGGCGGGAAGGCGACGCTCACCTGTCAGAAGCTCGGGGAAGCGTGCGATCACCGAGTCAGGAGGGGCTGACTTCGCCGCCTGCCGTAAATTACGCAGCCCTTCTTCTGGAAGACCAGAATAAAACTCAAGATATCCCAGTATGAACCTCAACTCGAAGTGGTCCGCGGACGCAAGCCGGTCCTCCAGGTCCGCTCGGCGGATGTCGAACACGTCCGGTCGCCCAATCAGGCTGACCAGGTCCAGCCGAAACGCTGCGATCTGGGGGAATTTGGCGATCCCCTGTTGAAGACACCAGGCTGCCGTGCGATAGTCCCCCGCCGCGATCAGCGCGTGGCCGCGGCCCAGCAGAGGAAGCGGATCGTCCCCGTTCATCGTGCGGGCCATCGAAAACAGGTCCGCGGCGCGGTAATACTGGCCGGCGTGCAAGGCTGCTTCCGCCGCGGCCATGCAGTCGTTGAAGCGGGTCCGGTTGCGGCCGACAAACGTTGCGATGGGGTTTTCCAGTACCTCCTGCGCCCAGCGGGCCGCCGCTGCCAGTTCGGCAACCGCCTGGTCCGAGCTTCTTCGTAATCGGCGGGGGGGCTTGCCTGTCGTCCTATCGGCTGAAGGTTCGGCAGGCGGCTGGGCGACGCCGGCATCAGGCCCAGGCCCTCCGGGACCGTCGCCAGCGGGTTCAGGCTCCACGCGGAAACCAAGATCCAGCACGCCGGCCTGCTGCGACGCCCGCACCGCTCGCCACAGATCCGCAAACCGGTCACCGCCGAGGTCGGACGGTGTCTTCCCAGGCGTGACCTCCAGGTCAGGCCTGATATGTCGCGGCAGCGGCCCTGCCACGGCCTCAGAGGAATTCGGTGAGGCGGGTGCCGCCTGGCGGACCCCGAACTCCGTCTGGGGGCCTTGATCGATCTCGCCGGTGCCTTGTCGTACGCCGAATCCCTCACCGTCGGGTATCTTCTGTGCGCCTTTACCCCCGTCGGGCGACGAAGCTGCGGCCGCTTCGGCCCCGCGGAGATCGACCTCCTCCAACGCCGTACGGCCGGCAGATAGCGGGCGGCCCGTCTCCAACGAGCCGGCAGGCGTCAGGCGGGACAACGGCGGACGGACGACGGGCGGAGGAGGGATACCGAAGATCGACGAATCGGCGGCTGATTGAAGCGAAAAATCCGTCAGCCGTGGAGGCTCGACGGCCTTGGTTGGCGACAACTCCACCTGCCGCACCCCGAATTGCGTTTCATCCAGGCCGGGAGACAGCCGCAGATCGTTGGGCGAACGGATGGTCGGGGCCGCGAAGGCCGAACCACCTCCGGACACCGGCTGCGGTGCGACGAATGGAGACGACAGCATGGACGAACCCGGGGCGTTCTGCCCACTGCGAATCTGGCCCAGGTTCGCCACGGTCTCCTGCCGGCCGAAGTAGAACGTCGGAGCAGGCGGGGCGTTCCGCTGTAGGTCGGACACCGAAATCGACCTGGAGAAGTAACCGGACAGACCCGCCGATGGCAACCCGTCCCTGAACCGGTTGTTGTCCACGATGGGCGAGTAGCCCTTGAAGCCGCTCAGTCCGGTGACGTTGCCGGTAACGATCGAGTTCGCCCGCAGACCGTAGTCAAAAGCTCCCGTGGCAGCGTTGAAACCACCGGTTCCCAAGCCGGGATTCCGGTCCAGGATCCGTCCGTCGCCGTGCGGGTTGCCTTGGTTTACGCGGAGGTCGATCTGGGCTTCGGCGGCCGACGTCGTGAGAGCAATGCACACGACGGCGATGACTGGGGACACTCGGACCATGGCCTGATCCTCCGGTCGCGGGAACCCTTTGCCCTGTATTATAGCGCAGCGGTTCCCCGGGGTATCGTCGGCAATGACGGCGGGCAGGATGCAGCGATACCGGAAACCACCGAGGCGGCTGCGGCCTGACGCCCTGGGCGAGCGGGGCCGCCGTCATCAGCAAAGGCGAGCGAAGGGGAAGATCTCAACATCAGGAAAGCGGGTGATGCCCCCCGCGAAGCCGACGCAGAGCCCCAATTGCGATGCGGCCGGACGGACCGATCAGGTCGGCGGCGGTCTGTCGCCTGCCGGAGGCTTGGCGGGCGGCTGCGGCTGGGCCGGCGGCGGGGCGGATGGCTTTGCGGGCGGCGGAGTCGCCGGCTTGGCGGGGGGCGGCGAAGGCTTCGCCGCCGCCGGCTTGCTCCCGCCTTTGGCGTCCTTCTCTCCGATCCGCCGCTGTTCGGCGGTCAACAGCGAGTCGAGCCGGACCTTCAGCTCATTGAAGAGCGCGTCGATCGGCTTGTTCAGGCGGGCCAATTCCGCCTGGCGGGCCTTGGAGTCGGTGATCAGGTGGGCCCGGGCAAAATCCGCCGAGCGGCTCATCTGATACTGGTACGCGCGGCGGCGGAGGTCCGCGAGGATCGAACGGGCCGTCGTGACCTGGGCTTCCGTGAATTGGCACTTCTCGGCGGTCTGGGCGACGTACCGATCCCAGTCGTCCAGCGGAGGAGCCACGGCCAGCGGGGCGGGTTCCGCCTTGGCCGCGGCCGGCGGCGGGGCGGCGGGGCGACCGGGCGGCGTGCCGGGCTGGGCGGCGGGCTTCGCGGGATCGACACGAGCGACGGCGGGGCCGGCCTTGTCCAGGATCTCACCGGGCTTCGGCGTGCCGCGGTTGGGCTGGGGCTGCGGCTGAGCGGCGGGCGGCGGCGTGGGAGCAGTGTGCGGAGTCGGCGGCGCTTGCGGCTGCGCTGGAGGCGGCAGGCCGCGATTCGGCTCGACCACGCGGGCCTCTTCGATGCGGCGATTCTGCTCGATCACCGGGGCCGCCTTGGGTCCGTGCGGGACAGGATTTCCGGCGGGGGTCTGAATCGCCTCCCGGGCCTTCATGTCGGCGATCATCTCGGTCTTGCGGCCGGCCAGACGGTGGTTGTCGTCGTCGCGGGCGGCGATGACCGCATTCTGTCGCTGCTTCAGCTCGTCGTATCGCGCACGGCCGAGTTGGGCGCTTTCGGCGGGGATTCGAGTTTCGAGCCAGGAGGCGACCGCCTCTTCCTGCATGGGCATCTGGGCCATGAACTGCATGAATTCCTGCTGTGCCGCGAGGACTTCCGGGCTGTCCTCGGCCGCGCCGGCCTCCTCCAGGGCCTGGAGCTTCTTCGCGATGGCCGGCATCCGCTCCTGCTCATACTGATACTGTGCGGCCAGACGGCTCATGAGTTCCTGGCGAAGCTCTGCCGTGCCGTTTTCGTCGAGGGCGTAGGCCGAGCTGAGCATCTCCAGCATCTCATCGACATCGGCCTGATGCATCTCGAGCCACTGGGGATCGATCTCGCGTGTAGCCTTCACCTGATGAAAGGGGGTCGAACCGCCCGTCGGAGCCTGGCCCATGACGGAGCCGCAGGCGTAACCGATCGCAAGGAGAATCAAGACCAACCTGAGCACGAGGAGCCTCCTTTCCTCAGCGCGTGAGCATTGGAGACAGAACCAACACGGTCGCGCGGATGCCGCGCGGCCGCTTCGCCGGATTCACTATTTCATTGTACGCCGGATGCGGGTCAGGGGCAAAGCCCGCTCCGCGATCCCATCCCCTTGGGTGCCTGCCCGCTGAAGGCAACCGCATCGCTGCTGCCTGCGGGGTTGTCCCGCTCTGCTCCAGTGGAGTGCCGCGGAGACATTCCAGCGCGAGCGCCGGAGCCGGCGACGGCATTCACCCTTTACGTTCTCCAATGGCGGGCAAATCACACAAAGGAACGCGGCCGGCTACCGCTGGGGCAACCGGCCGCGTTGAAGCGTTCTCTTGTGCTTCCGGGTCAGATCATTCGGCCTTGCCGAACAGGACACCCGGAAGCTGTCGATCGACCGCGGGAATTACCGGCGGCGGATCAGGGCCAGAGCGCCGATCGCCAGCAGGGCCAGCGTGGCAGGCTCGGGCAGGGTGGTGATCTTGATGACCGGGCCGAACGGGGTGCCGGTCTCAGCGACGAACTCGGGGCCACCCGCGAAGCTCACGGTCATGTAGTCGAACGTGTCGGCGCTGACGAACTCACCATCATTGATGTTTCCGCCGATCAGGGTCTCGCCCGGGGCAACGGTGTTCACCGAGAGGGTGAAGTGGAAGAGCTGGTAGGTGCCAGCGGGCTTCGGGCTGCCGGCAACGGTGATCCCGTACATATTGATCAGCGAGTTGCCGCCGACCGGGGTGCCGTTGAGGTCAAACGGAGCAATGTCGTATCCGCCCCAAGCATAGCTGACGCCGGCGGCAGGCCCGAGGTTGAAGCCCCAAGTCCAGATACCTTCCTCAGCAGTGAACCGGGCTTCGACTTCCCAGCTCCCAGCGCCCGGAGCGGCCTGGGTCAGTTCCAGCACCGTCCCGATGGCCCCTGCGCCACCGGAGGTGAACCACACCTGATTGGCCGCCGAGGCGGTCGTGGCCAACGCAGCCACCAGAACCAAAGCAAGCAACTTCTTCATCGTTTCTCCCTTTCCTTTTAAGAGTCCTCTGTTTCCTTCTCGTCCTTCCCGCCGTTTGCTTCCGTCGCCGCCGTTCTTTCGAAGTTCCTATTCCACGGATCGATCAGAAACAGCCTGGGGAAAAGACCTCACTCTCTTGATCTGGTTTCCGAACTCCCGGAACCTGAGTTTACCTTCGTCAGTCCACGCTGCTCAATTACGGCAGCGGAGCGGCGAACGCCTGGCTGTACAACGGGGAATCAGCACCGGTGACCGTCGGGGTGGTGTTGTTGTTCCAGAGGAACGCCTGCACCTGCTTGATCGCGCTGCCCGCAGTGAACGCAGCGTTGTAACCGGGCGAATCGACGCCCGTCACCGTGCCGTTGCCGTTATTGTCGGCCTTCATCTGGATCACGATCAGGGCGTCCGGAGCGGTGCTGGTCGCGCCGACCGTGCTGCCGTTGACGGGCGTGTCCGGGGAAGCGCCGACATAGCCGAAGCTGACCATCTCATCGCCCGGGGTGCCGGCGGAGCCGACGCGGGTGATGAGCAGGTTGTTGACGGCCAGATTGACCTTGAACGTGGAGTTGGCCGCGTGGCCGGTTCCACCAGCAGTGCGGGGACCGGCAGTTACCGTCAGGGCGCCCAGGCGATACGGACCGCCGGGAACCAGACCGTTGGTGGTGTCATAGACCGGGCCGGCCACGACCGGAACCTTGACGGCCTTGGCACCCGCCCAATCCGGCGGATCGCCGGCGACGATCGCTCCGTTCACCTTGCCGGCATTGGCCTCGGCGAACAGGGCGGCGTTCCAGGCGTAGTCGATCGTCGCGATGCGGTTCTTGCCGCCCGCGGCGTTGTCGGCGATGTTAATGTCGAAGCCGACCGAGGAGATCATGTCGCCGGTCACGGCAGGCTTGTCCGCCACATCCATGAAGATGTGGAGCTTGCCGGTGGCCAGGTTGCCGTCGCCGTCAAAATTCGGCCAGGCATTGCGGATGTGGAAGTTGTTCGAGACGGTCGGGTTCAGCCGCAGGATCTGGCCATCGCCACGACCGCCGGCATTGAACGGGCTTTCGCCGATACCCTGGCCGTTGGTGAAGGGCACCACCGGCGTGGTGATCGACTGATACGTCGCACCCGAATTGTCGCGGACATCCAGCCAGATCACCGAGTCCTGCGCGAGGGCCACCGTGCCGAGGACCATCGCCAAGGCGCAGCTCAGAATCAGCGTCTTCTTCATCTTTTGCTCCTTCCTCCACGATAGGTGGAGAATCCCAAGGTTTCTTCTTCCGCCGCGGCACTCCCGCGGCTCACTTTGGGTCCATTCGCCTACCGGAGCGTCAGGTTACCCTGTTCTTTTACTTCGCCAGCCGGGAACGCCCCGACTTCCGAAGCGGCCTTGGCAGGCAGTGCCCGCCAACACCGAGCGGAGGAGAACGCATCAGGTCCACCAGCTAAACCGGAAAACCAGTGTGACTTGACCTATTCGCCCTCCCATCCCCTGTCACTACGAATCCTACCGCGGATGGCCCTCCAAGTCAATCTTCCAGCCCTGGCCCGACGGCTCCTCTTGCATAAAGCCGCGTTCCAGAAACCTCGCCGCTCCGGAAAAAGTCTCTCTTGCAAACCCTTTTTACCGTGCAGCCGACTGACTTGCTCGAATCACCCCGGACGGAGCCGGAGAACAATAGGATGTTGCGTATCTCTCGATCACAGGGCCGGGAAGATGGGACGCCCTCGCGAAGAGCGTTCACCCTCGACCCCACAAGCTACCAGCATCATAATCGAAGTCGCCGCCGGTAGTCAAGCCTTTTCCGCAAGAAACACAACAGAAAAACATCACACTTAACTTATTTAAAAATAGTAAGTTATGACTGCTTAACCTGAATTTCATCTGGTCTTGCCCTAGCTCAGCGAACCGATCGGGATCACGAACTCGCCCGATCCGACAGCGGAGGTCGGGCCGATTCCGCAACGCTGTCTCACGGGACGCTCGGGTTGGTCCGGTATCATGGGATTTCCCAATATTAGACGAGTATCTCCACGCACTCGGCTACCGGGTGAAGCCCAGCGTGGCCAGAAGCTCGATGGTGCCCGGCGTCAGAACGTCCGCGGACAACCGGCAGGCCGAGAACTCTCGCCACGTCGAACAGCGGCGGCGGAGATCATCGAATCTTTCGGCGATCTCGCCGCGGTCGGCCGCTGCCCGCAACTCGGCGTCCAAGGTCTCCAGCGGTCGAGCGGCCCGCACGACGGCGGCGATCTGTCGCCACGGCGGGGCGGAGGCGGGCAGCGCTGGAGGGGGGGCGAGGAGGGACGCTTGCTCCGGCGGCTCTGGCCCCGGTGGTGTAGGCGGCGGCATGGCGGCCTGGGCGAAGGTTGCGAGGCTGCGGCGGATCATTGCCACGGCGCGGCGCCGGGCTTCGTGGGAATATCCCGCGATGTGCGGCGTGGCCAACGCGGTCCGCCGCAGCAGGATCGGATCGAGGTGCGGCTCGTGGCGCCACACATCCAGGACGGCGCCGCCGATCCGCTGCGCCGCCAGCGCGGCGGCCAGGGCCTCCTCCCGCACGACGCCGCCGCGGGACGTGTTGATCAGCACGGCCGAGGGCCTCATCCGGGCGAGCCAGGCGGCGTCCACCAGATCGCGCGTGGCGTCCGGCCCCGTTTCGGTCAGCGGCACGTGGAGTGTCACGAAGTCGGCACGCGGCAAGGCCTCCGCCGCGTCGAGAAAGCCGGATTCCCCGCTCCGCCGGCGGGGAGGATCGCAGAGCAGCGTCCGCAGCCCCAGCGTCTCCGCCCAGTGGGCGACGCGGCCACCGATCCGGCCGACGCCGATGATGGCGAGGGTGCGGCCGGTGGGGTCGGTTCCGCGGCGTTCGCACAGCAGCAGGAGCGCGGCGAGCACGTACTGCGACACGGTTTCGGCGTTGCAGCCTTCGGCGGCGGCGAAGGCGATGCCGCGACGGGTCAGCCATTCGGCGTCCAGGTGGTCGATGCCGGTGGTGACCGTGCCCACGAAGCGGACCCGTGACCGCTCCAGCAACGCGGCGTCAACCCGCGTGACCGAGCGGACGATCAAGGCGTCCGCGTCCGCCACCTCGGCGGGCGTGACGGTCCGTCCGGCGAAGGTGCGGACCTCTCCGAGCGGCTCGAAGGCGGCCCGCCCGTCGAGGATGTCCTCATCGAGGCAGATGAGCATGGAAGCATGATAGGCGGGACCGGGCCGGGCGCGAACCGGCCCTGGGCGGTATGATGCGGAGATGGAAACGGCGATCTGGACGCAGCGTCTGGGCGAGTATGCGGTCGAGAAGATCGGCGATCATCAAGCGCAGATCCGGCGGTGCCTGGCGCTGCTGTCGGAGGAGCAGGCTTGGTTTCGCCCGAACGAGCACAGCCACAGCGTGGGCAATCTGGTGCTGCACCTGTGCGGCAACGTCACCCAGTGGATCCTCGGGGGACTGGGTGGGCAGCCGTACACGCGGGACCGCCGGGCGGAATTCGCCGCCCGCGGGACGGTTTCGCGCGAGGGATTGCAGCGGCGGCTGGCTGAGACCGTGGCGGCGGCGGAGGCGGTGCTGCGGGGGCTGACGCCGGAGGTCGTGGCGGCAGAGCACGAGATCCAGCAATATCGCGTGACCGGGCTGGCGGCGGTGCTGCACGTTGTGGAGCATTTCGCCTTCCACACCGGGCAGATCATCACCATGACGAAGTGGCTGCTGGATGTCGACCTGAGTCTTTATGATGAGCGGGGATACCGCCACGACCGGCGGCAGACGGGGGCGCCCTGACCCGCGACGTCAAAGGGCCTGTTCCGCGGCGGCCAGGTCCTCGATGAGGTCTTCCGGGTCCTCGATGCCGACGCTGAGGCGAATCAGCCCGTCCACGATCCCGATGCGCTCGCGGACTTCGGGCGGCATGGACGCGTGGGTCATGATGGCGGGGTGATTGATGAGCGATTCCACGCCGCCGAGGCTCTCCGCGCAGGCGAATAACCGGGTAGCGGACAGGAACCGTTTCGCTGCCTTGAGCCCTCCGCGCAACACGCAGGTCACCATTCCTCCGCCGCCGTGCATCTGCCGCCGGGCCAGGTGGTGGTCCGGGTGCGTCGGCAAACCAGGGTAGATGACCCGTTCGAAGGCCGGGCGGCCGGAGGCCCACTCGGCGACACGGGCGGCGTTGTCACAGTGCCGCCGCATCCGCACCTCCAGAGTTTTCAGGCCGCGCTGCGTCAGGTAGCAGTCGAAGGGGCCGGGGACGCCGCCGGCGGCATTGCGGTAGAAGCGGATCGGCTCCAACACGTCCGCCTCGGCGGCCACCACCGCTCCGCCGATGACGTCGGAGTGCCCGTTGAGGTACTTGGTGGTGCTGTGGACGACCAGGTCCGCGCCGAGTTCGATGGGGCGTTGCAGGGCGGGCGTGGCGAAGGTGTTATCCACGGCGAGCAGGATCGGGCGGTGGGCCCGGGTTTGGGCTGCCCGCACGGCCTCGGCGAGGGCGGCGATGTCGAGCAGCCGGAGCATCGGATTGGTGGGGGTTTCGACCCAGACCAGCCGAGTGGTGTTGTCGATCAAGGCGGCCAGGGCGGCGGGATCGGTGGAATCGGTGTAGCGGGGAAGGAGGCCCCAGGGCTTGAAGACGCGTTCAAGCAGGCGGAAGGTTCCGCCGTACATGTCGGCAAAGGCGACGAGGGAGTCGCCGGGCCGAAGATGCGCTGCCAGGACCGCGGTCGTGGCGGCAAGCCCGGAGGCGAAGGCGGCGGCTCCGCGGCCGTTTTCGAGGGCGGCCAGGCAGTCTTCGAGGTTACGGCGGGTTGGATTGTCCGTGCGGGAGTATTCGTACCCGAGATGTTCGCCGGGCGCGGCCTGCGTGTAAGTGCTGGTGATGTGGATCGGCGGTACGGTGGCGCCGGTGGCCGGATCGGGCGATTGTCCGATGTGGATAGCCTTGGTGGAGAGACGCATAGGCAACCGTCCAGTTCCAGGTGGGTGTTGGCGTGCGGAGCCCGTGATCGGGGGGCCTGTCCCGGCGGAGCAGCTCGTTCGCGAACGCCGCCTGGAGGCAGCGGCGAAGCGAAGTCACGCTCCGACGGGACAAGGCCGATCCCCGACGGGTTCCCTCTCTCGTGATTGATACCAGTAATCGACCAGATCGATCCGGGTCAGGATGCCGGCGATGTGGCCGTTATCGCGAATGAGAGCCGCGGTACTGCCGGACATGAGCAGGCGGTACAACTCGTCGATGGAGGCGTCCGGCCGCAGTTCCGCCAGGGGCCGGGCCATCACCTCGCGGAGAGTCGCGGCCCGCTGGTCGGGGCCGCTGCGGAGCAGTCGCGCCAGCGTCACTTCCTGAATCGACCCGACGGGCCGGCCGTCCTCGATGATCGGCAACTGGGAGATGGCCCGGCGGCTGCACAGTTCGACGGCATCCTGGACGGTGTGGTCCGGCGTGAGCGAGTACAGGGGCCGCGGCCCCAGGAAGGCGAGGATGTCAGCCGCGGTGACGCGCTCGGCCGACGCCTCGGCGAAGCCGTTGGCCTGCATCCAGCGGTCGTCGTAAAACTTGCTCAGGTAATTGCGGCCGGTGTCCGGCAGAATGGCGACGACCAGGTCGTCCGGCGTCAGCCGCTCGGCGTACCGCAACGCCGCGGCGACGGCGGTGCCGGCCGAACCGCCGACCAGCAGCCCCTCTGTCCGGGCCATGGCTCGGGCGGTCGCGAAGGAATCGCGGTCGGACACGCGAACCCATTCATCGACCACCTGGGCGTTGAGCGTCCGCGGGACGTAGTCCTCGCCGATGCCTTCCACTTTCCATGATTTCGGCGTATCGCCGGAGAGAACGGAGCCTTCCGGGTCGGCGGCGACGATGCGAATACGGGGGTTTTGCTCTTTCAAGAAGCGGCCGACGCCGGAAATCGTGCCGCCGGTGCCGATGCCGGCCACGAAGCAGGTCACCCTGCCGCCGGTCTGCCGCCAGATCTCCGGCCCGGTGGTGAGGTAATGAACTTCAGGGTTGGCCAGATTGCCGAATTGGTCGGGTCTCCAGGCATGGGGAATGTCGTTCACCAGGCGGTTGGCGACGCCGTTGTAACTTTCCATGCTGTCGGGCGGCACGTTGGCAGGGACCATGACCACTTCGGCGCCATAAGCCCGCAGGAGGCGGACCTTGTCTTCGCTCATCTTGTCGGGCATGACGAAGATGCAGCGGTAGCCCTTTACGGCGGCGGCCAGGGCCAGTCCGACGCCGGTGTTCCCGGCGGTGGCCTCGATGATGGTGGAGACGCCGGGGGTGATCAGCCCATCCTGTTCGGCTTTCTCCACCATGGCCCGAGCAATGCGATCCTTGATGCTGCCGCCCGGGTTGAAGAACTCGACTTTCCCATAGACCGGACAGGGGGCGGCCGCCGCGACACGCTGCAAGCGAACCAGAGGGGTCATGCCGATAGCGTCCAGAACGTTGTCATACATGCCGCTCATGGTTGAGTCTTCCCTCCTCCTTCCTGTCCTCGTCTCAGATGCTGTAGTTGCAGGCCAAGGCTCGGTTCGCGGCCCGCTCTTCGTCGATCAGATCCTGAAAGGTGGTTCCGGCGAAAACCTGTTCCACAGCTCGTGCCGCGCGGTTCCACAGCCCCGCGACCGCGCAGTGACCGCGTCGCTCACAGTCGTTGTTGCCGCCGGAGCGGAGGCACAGCACCGGTTCCGTCGCTCCGTCCATGCAGGCGATGACCTGGGCCACGGTCAGCGCGGCGGGGGACACCGCCAGGACATACCCCCCCTGAGTGCCGCGGATTGCATCCACGATCCCGCCGCGCCGAAGTTGAGCCAGAATGACGGCGAGAAACTTGGCGGGGATCCGCTGGGCCTGCGAAATCATGTTGATCGTGGTGGGTATTCCCCGTGGTCGTCCGGCCAGTTCCAGTACGGCTCGAATCGCGTAGTAGCATTTCTGCGAGATCTTGAGCATGGGAACTCTTTCCATACATAACTTAATCAATCAAGATAGTAATCTATCTCCGCCTGCATGTCAATAGGAGGCGCCACGGAAGCCGCAAGAGCAGCATTCATAACTAAATTAGTTTATATGTCGTTTATTAGATTATACTGCCGGAAGGCGTCTAGTCTGCCACCGGCTGGGCGGGAATCAGCTTGAGCCTCTGCGCTAGGTCGGCTTCGTTCGGGGCGTACCGTTCGACGACCCCGCCTAGATAGCGATACAAATTATCTCGATTTACGAAAACGCGAACCGCTTGATCCGAATCACTGGCAGCCCGCACGGAGGCAGGATGAAACCAGATGAGCGATTCCGGCGGATGGGCCATGCGCCGGGCGGAAATGGCTTGGACGGTCAGTTGCTCCGGGAGTGCGTCATCGCTGAACCAGACCGGACTGGAACTCAGATCGGTAATGCCGGGAATGATCAGGACCGCGACGCCCGAGGGGTAGCCTACGTTGATCCGTTCCGGTGTTTCGTCTCCCACATGCAAAATCGGCTGCAAGGATTGCCGCGGATACAGGAGGGCGGGGTCCACTTGGACCACGGCGATCAAGCCTTCCGTGACCCAAGGCCGTTCCTTGCGCCATTCATGCTGATATGCCGTTTGCAGCAAGAACGGCTCAACGTGGAGAAGGGCCGCAGGGGGCGGGTGCGACGGTGAAACCGTCGGTTCCTTGGCGATGACGAGGCAGGCGGCCAAGACCACCGGAATCAGCACGAGCCTCTTCATGGGCGAACTACTCCTCCGGCCTCTGGCGGGGATCCGGCGTGCACGTCAGCTCATAAACGGTGACTGCATCGACGGCCGCTTCGATCACGGAACCTCCGCCGAGGTCCGAGACACGGTAGCGAACCGTGAATTGCGGGACCGATCCGACGTAGTCCCGCAATGCAAAATCGCGAAGGTACCAGCCGCCCCGGACTTCGGGGCCGGTCGGTCCCACCGTTTCCAGGGTGATCCAGTTCGCCCCCCCATCCGCGGAGACCTCGACCACCATCACGTCGGATTCCGGATAGGCCCCGGTGTGGTTGCTGTACCACCTGGCGTAGGCCAGGTGCGGGTCGGCGAGGCCGGCAATGGAATAGGGCGCGGAAGTGAGGATCGTGGTGCCGGCGTCCACATCAGAGTCGCCGGGAGCGTTGCCGGTCAGATAGCAATGGCCCGAACCGTCAAAGTCCGCGGACGGGGCCCCGCGATACGGCCCGCCGGCGGGTACGCCCCGCTCCCAATGGCCGGCGGCGGCGTCGCCGGAGACCTGCCAGTCGGGGTCGGTCTCGAAGTTCAGATCAAGGTGGGCTACCCGCCAGACGGCCTGGGTCTCGAAGGCCTCCGTTGGCGCGAGACCCGGCAGGGTCCGCAGCCCGCTGGCAGTGCCGACGACGGAGACAAAGAATCGCATCGCAGTTCCGCAGACGCAGGGTGGGAGGGTTCCTTCATAGAGGCCGTCGTCGTACAGCCGCAGGGGCTGGGTCAGAGTGGGTGCTCCCTCGACCATGACATGGAGGAAAGCGGAACCGGCAACGACGGCCTCATCCCGGCAGGTGGCACGCACTTTGACCGGAAGCGGCTGATTCGGCGCGATTTGCCGGGGGACGTCATCGAGCAGTTCAAGGACCAGCGGCCGGGGCCGCGGACGGTGCGTCCGGGTGAGTTCCAGGTCGTCAAACCCCAGACGCCCCTGGAGGGTGCCGGAGGAGCCGCCGAAGTCCAGGCGGACGGCCACGATCCGGCTCAAGTCCAAACCCGATCCTTCCGCCAGAAAATCCGTCAGGCGGATGGTGACGGTTTCAAACTCGTTCTGCCAACCGCTCCCCTCGCCCAGGCCCGTTCGTTGATAGGGTTTCTCGATTCCGCCGCCGTAGGCCCCAATGTTGATGCCGCTCATGCGGCCGGAGGCGTCGCGGAGGCTGACGGTGAAGGTCAGGTCTCCGGCCACGGCTGCTGTCCACGGGTGCCTTGTGCCTTGGCAGGCACGCAACGAAAGCCAGGTGAATTCGTCGAAGCGTCGGCCCTCGGGCGCTATGCCAAACTCGAGGTCACCAGGGTCCGACCAGTCGAAGACGGCACCGCGAGTGGTGTCCTCGGGGCGGGCGCAAGACATGCCGTTCATGGGGTCGGAGGCGGTCCAAGTGAGACTCGTGTTGCCGTCGTCGAGCAGCCCCTCGACCAGGTGTTCGACATGGTGAGTGACCGTTCCGCCGGAGCTGCTGGCGTTCAGCGCCGGGTTGCTCTGGTAGTCCTCGATCACCTGCTTGGTCGCGGAATTCGCCTGCCGATACTGGCTCACGATGATGGTTGTCGGCGCGACGCCGATCGGCCGGAGCGACTCGGTCTGCCGCCGAAGAAAGTCTCCGGCGGCCACGCTGCCCTCCAGGTAGTGCTTGAGCAGCGCGAGGTAGATGCCTTTCGCGACGCGCTGGGCTTCGACGCGGCCGATGGCCGTGCCGGGCGGGCCGGCGAAATCATCCACGCCGCAGCAGTTGAAGTCGTTGTGGTCGGCCCCGTGGACGTAGGTGGACTGCCGGAAACCGACAGCTCGCTCGAAGACCTGAAACGGTTGCCGGGAGTTGTTGTCCACTCCGCCGGTGACATCGCCATCGGCCGCGCCGTAGAGCAGATGGAAGGCGACCTCGTGCGGGTTGGCGGCGTCCGGGCCGAGATGGTCCGTCGGGGCGATGGCGCTGATGAGCCGAATGTCCTCGCGGCGATACCGCAGCGGTACATAGTCCCCGTCACACAAGCGATCGTAGGCGCGGACGGCGCCCTCCCCGCCACGGCTGTGCCCGATCCAGGCAATCCGGCGGGCATCCAGGTGCCCATGCAGGACGCCGCCGCCGATCAGGGCCTGTCGATCGATTAGATGATCGGTGTTTTCGAGCGTACTCGTGGCGGCGGCCTCGACGCCCGGCCCGGTGTTGTTGGTATGGCTCATGGCGATGAAGCCGTGCGAGGCCAGATGCTGAAGGAGATAGTCGTACCAGGTGTAGTCGTGGCCGTTGCCGTGGCTGACCACCACCAAGGGCAGTTCGCCCAACTCCTCGAGGTTGGCGGGATACCAGATCCGTTGGCCCAGCCACGCTCCCCCACTGTAGGTGAGGGCCACCGGTGTGAGGGGACCCGGCGAGCAGAGGTCCCGAACGACGTAGAAGCCGCCTTGTTCCGTTGATCCGTCGATATAGTCGCAGGCGTCCAGCAGGCCGTTGCGGTTGACGTCGATCACCACGTCATAGGCTGCGTCCAGATCGACGGCGGGTGGCGGAATCAACGTGCCGGGACCGGCCAAGGTGAAGATGTTCGACTGGACGGATTCGGCTGTGAAGGTGACGACCTGCGATCCGCTAGGCCGGACGTCCACCAAAGCGGGATTCACCGACCATTGCTCGGCCGTTCGCCCGGCCACGACATACACATCACAAGTACGACCGGCCAGGACGGGCAATCGGGAGGGATCGACGGCGAGGCTGATTGGAGCGTTCGTATTGAAGGTAGTGACGAAATCGAAGTACGGATACACCGCGAGCGGCACGCCCGCCAATTCCACCACCGTGGGCGAGCCGCCATGCTCGATGGCTGCAATGAATAGGGGAATGTCACGACCGTCGATGCTGCCGTCGGTGTTTAGGTCGGCGAGAGTCGCGCCGCAATGAGGATATTCCCGGGCGTATCGATCCGGATCCAGTAGGGCGAGGATAAACGGCTCGACGTCGTTCGGGGTCGGCCCGCAAAGGCAATCGAGGTCGCCGGGCACCGCGGCAGCGGCCGCGGAGGAAGCCAGCGCGATCGCGCAGAATGCCATCCACCTGATGGCGGTCGTCCCGCCCATACCGGCCCCCCGCCTTGTCGGCGTCTCGGGTTCCCCTCAATGCGCACGGAGTATTCGCTCTGGCGAATCGGTTGGCGGATTATACCGGACGTAGGTCGGAAGACCAAGAGTACCCGTGAGAAGGTTTCAGGACAGAGGCCGGTAATAAAAATCCCTTTTCTGCGGTTTCCAGCCCGCGTCGGCGATGAGGCGGCGGATCTCCGGCTCGTTGAGTCTGAAGGTCGTTCCCGCGGCGCTGACCACGTTTTCCTCCATCATCACGGACCCCATGTCGTTGGCCCCGAAGAAGAGGGCGAGTTGCCCGATCTTCGGCCCCATCGTCACCCAGCTCGATTGCAGGTTGGGGATGTTGTCGAGGGCCAGCCGACCCAATGCGGTCATGCGGAGGTACTCGTGGGCGTCCGCCAGGAGCAGGTGGCGTCCGTCATTGAGCGGCCGCCGTGGCCGGGCGTCGGGACGTTCGATCGGGTCGTCTGGCGGTTCCGGCAGCGGCGGTACTCGCCCCAGCGGCGTTCCGCGTGGCTGGAAGGGCCAGCAGATGAAAGCGGAGAATCCGCCGCCGTTTCCGCGGGCTGCGGCTTCATCCTGTAATTCGCGGAGCAGTTCCAGATGCACGAGCCGCTCTTCGATGGTCTCGATATGGCCGAACATCATGGTACAGCTTGTCTTCATGCCGAGGAGGTGGCACTGGCGCATGACTTCTAGCCATTCCGCGGTCGTGGTCTTGCCCACGCTGATCCGTCGGCGAACTCGGTCGGACAGGATCTCCGCGCCTCCGCCGGGCACGCTTTCGAGGCCCGCTTCCCGGAGCCGGCAGAGCACATCGCGGATGGGCATCCCGAAGTTCCGATGAAACGCGAAGATCTCCGGCGGGCTGAACGCGTGCACGTGCACGGTCGGATAGTTGCGCTTGATGAAACGCAACAGGTCGAGATACCAGGAAAACGGTAGCCCCACCGTGCCCTCCGCCGGGGCCAGCCCCCCCTGCATGAGTACCTGGGTCCCGCCGATGCCGATGAGTTCTTCGATCTTGCGGCCGATCTGCTCAAAGCTCAGCGTGTAGCCATCGCCGAGGCCGGGTCGGCTGGTCGGACCGTCGGGCGGATCAGCCTTGAAGTTGCAGAAGAGACAGCGGGCGGTGCACCAGTTGGCGTAGTTGATGTTGCGATCCACGACGTAGGTGCGGTAGTCCTCGGGGTGGAGCGACTGACAGATTTCGCTTGCCCGTCGCCCAAGGGCGGGCAGAGTCTCATCGAGGTAGAGGGCCAACAGTTCCGCCCGGTTATATCGCCGGATCGTGCCGCCGGCGGCTGAGGGTGGGGCGTGGCCGGCGGTGGGAGTGGCGGAAGTCATGGCAGTAGCCCGTAGCGGGTCGCCAAGTTGAAGAAGTGCTCGACGGCTCGGCCCATTTCAGAAGTGAGCGTGTAGCACATTGTGTCGCGGAGGTAGGTGACCGCCAGCGGTGTCGGCCAGCCGTGGCGAGCGGCGTAGCGTTCAGCGATTGTGGCGGCCTGGGCGACGCCGATGTCGCGGGCCTGGCGCAGAGTCTCCGCCAGGGTCGTGTGATCGTGGTCCACGTGGCCGCACCACACGGCGAAGACGAAGGGGAGGCCGGTGAGATGCCGCCAAGCGGCCCCCAGGTCGACCTCGAAACCGAAGCCCCGCGGCGCGTCGCGGACCACCTTGTCTCCAATCAGCAGGACCGCCTCGATTTCCGGCAACGGACGGCCAGGCCAGGGCTGAAGCTCCAGCCGTCGCCCATAGAGCTCCAACCAGAGCAATTGGGCGAGGGCCAGCGAGGTGTGGGAGTCGCCGTCCACGTGCAAGCGGGTGATCTGGTCCGGCGGAACGCGGGAGAAGACTCGGACGGTCATGGTCTCGCCGCGGCTGGCGATGCAGCCGTCCGAGACGATCTGAAGGCGGTGACGGTCTCGCCAGTAGTCCACCACCGGCAGCAGGGCCACATCCGTGGCGGACGCGAGCAGCATGGCATGCAACCTGGAGGGCACGGCCGGGCGGATTCGCACGTCGGTTCGCCCTTCCAACCCGGCGTAGAGCGGCAGGGCGTTCAAGAAGGAAACGACGCCGAGAGTGGCCACGCGTTCGACCGGTTGGGCCGCCGGGGCGGCAGATTCTGGCATTCCCATCGCCTCCGTAGTGGGATCGGCGTCAGCAACGCGGTGGGATTATAAGAAAGTCGGACGCCGAAACGTACTCGGGCGGCCGACCAACAATATTTTCAGCGGAATTGAAACGGTGGGGGATACCGCCGCCGGTCGCGGCGACCGAACAACGTCCGCGGGGTTCACGACTCGGCCTCCGTGGTTTCTGTGCCATCGTCGGGGCCTTTGCCGGTATCATACGGTTGAAGGCGGTCACAGCAGTGCCGAAGCACCGCGTGATCGCGCTTTATTGGTTATGGATCCGCTTCCGCCTGCACGGTCCAAGGAGAAGAACACCGTGGGTTCCGGCAACGACACCAACACGATTCAGCTTACCGTGATCGATCTGCTGTTCCAGTCTTTGGAAATCTTCCTGAATCTGCTACTGCTGGCCTCGGTCAACGTGATGTCCTGGTTCTGGAACCTGCTGCTCGGGCAGTTGTAGTTCACCCTATCCCGTGGTCGGCCCACACGCGGCCCGCCGAGCTTTCGCTGCCACCGAGGGGTGCCGGCCTCGTCGACGGCGGGGCGGCGTGGTAGAATCCCGTCCTGAATGACCGCCGGAGGAACAAAGCCTCGAAATTGGCTCACCGGCTTTCTTCCGACGCGGCGCAGGAACGCCAGTTTATGAGCGACCAGGAGACGCCCAAGTCCGTCCGCGAGTTGCCGATCGTTGACGAGATGCAGGACTCGTACCTGCGTTACGCCATGAGCGTGATCGTGGCACGTGCCTTGCCCGACGTGCGCGACGGCCTTAAGCCGTCCCAGCGCCGCATCCTGACGGCGATGCACGATCTCAAGCTGGGTCCCCGCACCGCCCACCGCAAGTGCGCCAAGATCACGGGCGACACGACCGGTAATTACCACCCGCACGGCGATGCGGCCGTCTATCCGACGCTGGTCCGTCTGGCTCAGCCCTTCGCCATGCGGTATCCGCTGATCGATGGGCAGGGCAACTTCGGGTCCATTGACGGCGACCCTCCGGCGGCCATGCGCTACACCGAAGCCCGCATGGCTCCGCCGACCACGGAGATGCTGGAGGACATCGACCAGGAAACGGTGGATTTCGTCCCGAACTACGACGAAACACGGGTGGAGCCGACCGTTCTGCCGGCGAAGTTCCCGAATCTGCTGGTGAACGGCAGCACGGGCATCGCCGTGGGCATGGCCACGAATTTGCCTCCGCACAACCTGGGAGAGATCTGCGACGCGCTGCTGGCCCTGATCGAGAACCCCAGGATCTCCATCGCCGAACTGATGAAGATCGTGCCCGGGCCGGATTTCCCGACCGGCGGTCTGCTGTGCGGGCGTCAGGGGATCATCGATGCCTACACGCACGGCCGCGGGACGCTGACCCTGCGAGCCCGTACGCATGTGGAGGAGATGAAGAACGGCCGGAAGCGAATCGTGGTGGATGAGATTCCCTTCGGCATCCTCAAGAACACCATCACCGAGAAGATCGCCGCTTGCGTGAAGGAGGGTCGGCTAAGCGAAGTCAGCGATATTCGCGACGAGTCCGACCGGAAGCATCCCGTGCGGCTGGTGGTGGAATGCAAGGCCGGGGTCAATGAGGAGGTGGTCCTGAACAAGCTGTTCCAGATGACCCCGCTGCAAAGCAACTACACGGTGATCAATATCGCCTTGGTCGGTAAACAGCCGCAGACCCTTTCGCTCAAGCAGCTCCTGGAGCACTACATCGAGCACCGCCGGGAGGTGATCACTCGGCGGACCCGCTTCCTGCTGCGCAAGGCCCGGCAGCGGGCTCACATTCTGGAAGGGCTGATTCTGGCCTTGGGCGACATCGACGCCATCATCGAGTTGATCAAGCGCTCGGCGGACCCGGAGGTAGCGCGGACTCGCCTGATGGAGCGGCCGCTCCGTCTGCCGGAGTCGGCGGCGCTGGCCCGGCTGCTGCCGGAGAGCTTCGCCCGCCCGGCCGCGAGCGGCGACCAGTTCCTGACGGAGGTGCAGGCCAAGGCGATCCTGGCGATGCAATTGCAGCGGCTGACGGGCCTGGAGGTGGAGAAGCTCGCTCGCGAGTACAGCGACCTGGTCGAGGAAATCGAGAGTTACCAGTTGATCCTGCGGGAGCCGGCCCGCGTCCTGGACATCATTCGAGAGGACATCTACGAGCTGAAAGGCAAGTACGCCGACCCCCGCCGGACGGAGATCACCGCAGCGGTGGGTGAGTTCATTCCCGAGGATTTGATCGAAGACGCCCCGATGATCGTGACGATCTCGCACGAGGGCTACACCAAGCGGATGTCGCCGGACAACTACCGCCGGCAGGGCCGTGGAGGTCGCGGGATCAAGGCGTCGGACACCAAGGAAGGCGATTTTCTCGAGGACCTGTTCCTCGCCAGCACGCACGACTACCTGTTGTTCTTCACCAACCGCGGCCGCGTGTACTGGCTGAAGGTGTACGACCTGCCGGAAATGGCCCGTACGGCCCGCGGCCGCTCCATCGCCAATCTGCTCCGTTTGCAGGACAACGAGCGGCACACGGCGGTGCTGCGGGTGTCGAAGTTCGAGGAGTCGTTCGTTTTCTTCGCCACCGCCAAAGGCACGGTAAAGAAGACGGCCCTGGGGGCCTTCGCTCGCCCACGCCCCAGTGGCATCTTGGCCATCGATCTGGACCCGGACGACACCCTGATCAACGTCGGCCTGATCGAAAACGAAGACGACGAGATCGTGCTGGCGACGCGTGCGGGAATGGCGATTCGCTTCCGGCAGAGCGATGTCCGGGCCATGGGTCGGGCGGCGGCCGGCGTCCGCGGCATCACCCTCAAGCGCGATGACGCCGTGGTGGACATGGTGGTGATTCGCCCGGGCATGAGCCTGCTCACCGTGTGCGAAAACGGCTACGGCAAGCGAACGGACATCGCGGACTACCGGCTCCAGAAGCGGGGCGGATCGGGCGTGATCAATATTCGCACGACCGAGCGCAACGGGTATGCCGTGGCCACGCGGGCAGTGCGCGACGACGACGAACTGATGCTCATCACCGCCAACGGCATCATGCTGCGAACGGCTGTCTCCCAGATGCGCGAGATCAGTCGGGCGACCCAGGGTGTGCGCATGATCCGCCTCGACGAAGGCGACAAGCTGGTCGCCGTGGCCCGGATCGCCCGTGAAGAAGACGACGAGACCGCGGCCAATGGCGACGCTCTGCCCGAACCGTCCGGCGAATCGGGCGGCAACCCCGCGAACCGAACCCTTCCGCGGGATGTCGTCGAGGACGTAGGCGACCCATCACCTCCGGAAACCATGTCTGACAACCAGTGAACGGATCGGATCTTCATGCCCGGTTCGCGCCGGCGGCGGCATGGCTTCGAGAGGCCGGCGGTCGCGTCCTCGATCTGGTCGTGCCGCGGTCTTGCGCGGCGTGTGATCGGTCGATCGGGGACGGGACGGACCGGCTCTGCGAGGCGTGCGCCCTGGAGTTGGCGCAACTGGTCGGGCGGCCGTGGTGCTCGACCTGCGGCGATGATCATGGGCCGCATCTGTTGATTGACGGACGATGCACGGCTTGCCGCCTGCGGCGGAACGAGCGGGCCTTCGACCGTTTCGTCCGCGTCGGGCCGTATCAGGGGGTGCTGCGGGGATTGATTCTGCGTTTCAAGCATCGCTACGTGCTGGATCGGTTTTTGGGGCGATTGCTGGCTGCGGCGGTCATTGGTCGGTTCGATCCCGGCGAGATCGACTGTTGGGTGCCGGTCCCGGCGCATTGGCGGCGACGGCTGGCGGTGGGGTATCAGCCGACGGCGCTGTTGGCGAGGGCTGCGGCGACGGAATGCGGCGGTCGATGGGTGTCTGCCCTCCGGATGACGCGGTACTTGCGGCCGTTCCACCAGAGCGGCCCGTTGTCCGCCTCGCGAAAGCGCGAACTGCTGCACGGGGCGTTCCAAGTCGCGCGGCCATCGGCCGTGAGCGGCCGGACCGTGTGCGTGGTCGATGACGTCACCACGACGGGTGCAACTCTACTCGAAGCGCGCCGCGCTCTCCGCGCAGGGGGCGCATCCCGCGTCTTCGTTGCGGTACTGGCTCGCGCGGGCAGCGCCGAAGACGGGGCCGCAGTAATCTTGCAGCCCTGAGGCAGGGAAGGTCGCTGAGATCGACGGCCTGCGGTGGCGTCGCTGGGCGCAAGTTCTGCGCTGCCGACAACGTCGCAGATCGGCTCGCCGCGCGGCTCCGAGCGGACGCCGCCGCCGCACATCCTGCCGGGAGGCAAGCAGGACTTGCGCCGGGCATTCGATCGCCAGGGGTCGGTGTCGCGAAGAATGAGGCGAATTGCCACATTTCTTGTTCGTCCTAACTGTTAGGCAGTCAATGGGTTGCAATCGCGAGCGTGGTTGTCATCGCGGAAGGCGAGCCGACTTGGCACGGGCCGTGCTACTGCTGGCCCGCCGTGCCCGCGCCTTCGCGTGGGCCGGTGTCGGAGAACAGCATGACACGGTCGTGTCACCCGGATCTCGAGGAGCGGACAACAGCGGTGGAGGAGGAGCGGCATCCGCGCGATTGGGCGGACCTCGGGCGGCGTCTCCGGCAGGCGGCCTATGTGGCGGCGGCAGTGCATTTGCTCCAGTCGGCCGGAGGCCGATTGGACGATGGCGCGACGTTGGAGACGTCGCGGGTTCTCGACGGCGGATGACCGATGATCTACGGACTGTGGCAATCTGCGGGCGGACTCCAGGCCCAGGAATACCGTCAGACGCTCTTGGCCAACAATCTGGCCAATGTGGACACGCCGGGTTATCGCGCCGACCGAGTGGCCTTCATCGAACGGCTCAACGCCGCCTCCGCGCGCGGCGCCGCAACTCTGCAGACCCCGAACCTGCGCGGCATGACCGGCGGCGTATTCGAGACCGAGGTCTACACCGACTACGCGTTCGCGGACAGCAGCCTGACGCCGACGGGCAATCCACTGGATGTCGGGCTTCAGGGCGATGGTTTCCTGGTCGTGCAAGGCCCCGACGGCCCGCGGTACACCCGCGACGGGCGGATGGTTATGGACTCCTCCGGAACACTGCGGCACGCGGCCAGCGGCCATCCCATGCTCGACGCCGCAGGGCAGCCGGTAGTGCTCGATCCCGCCTCTCGCCGTGGGCTGAAGATCGACGAACGCGGCGTGATCCGGCAGGGCGACACGGTCGTGGGCCAACTGGCGGTCGTGGACTTCTCGGATCGCCGCGTGCTGAGCAAGGACGGGCAGAACCTGTTCACGGCCAAGGCGGCTCCAAATCACGCCGCAACCGGTCAGGTGCGGCAGGCCGTCGTGGAGGAATCCGGCGTGGACGCGGCCAAGACTCTGGTAGACATGATCGCGGCCATGCGGGCCTACGAGGCGAATGCCCGACTCATCTCCCTTCAGGACGAGTCGCTGGGCCGCGTGGTGAACGATCTTGGGAGAGTTTCATAAGCGGAGGCCGGATCGGCCTGCCGCGGGTGGTCAGGGAGACGAACCGACTGAGTTAGGCAATCGGCGGGAACCGAGCAATGGGTATCCAGGCGTTGTACACTTCCGCGACCGGCCTCAAGGCGATGGACTTCAAGCTGAACGTCGTCGCCAACAATTTGGCCAACGTCGAGACGACTGCTTTCAAGCGGTCCCGCGCCAACTTCGAGGATATCCTCTATCAGACGCTGGAGGAACCGGGCCTCCGCAATGGGCTGGACGTGCCGCTGCCGATGGGGCAGCAAGTCGGCCTCGGCGTTCAGGTCTCCAGCACGCAGATCAACTTCAGCCAAGGGGCCTTCGACCACACCGAGCAGCCGCTTGATCTGGCCATCGAGGGCGACGGCTTCTTCCAGGTGCAGTCCATCGTGGACGGCGAGGAGCGGACGGTCTTCACCCGCTCGGGCAACTTCACGCTCAACGTGAACGGCGAGCTGGTCCTGGGCAACAGCGTCGGCGCGCGACTGGAACCGGCCATCACCATTCCCCCCGACGCCACCGATGTGGCCATTTCCCCGCAGGGTCTGGTGCAGGTGCGGCTGTCCGGCGCGACCGAGTTCAGCGATATCGGCCAGATCGAACTGGCCAAGTTCATCAACCCCGCAGGCCTCAAGCAGTTGGCGGGCAACCTGTATTTGGAGACCGATGCTTCCGGCCCGCCGATCACCGCCAATCCCACGCAGGAGGGGCTTGGTTCGTTACAGCAGAACTACCTCGAACTTTCCAATGTGGAGCCGGTTCGGGAGTTGGTGGATCTGATCCGGACCCAGCGGTCCTTCGAACTGAATTCGCAGGCGATCCAGAGCGCCGACCAGACGCTTCAGGTCGTCAACAACCTCAGGAGGTAAGCCCTTGAGCTGACCACGGCTTGAAGACGGCGGAGACGTCATGATGACACGGCAAGGACATGGAAGGTCGATCGCGGTCTTGGCGTTGCTGGCCGCAGGCGGGGTGGCGAGGAGCTGCCCGGCGGGCGAAATCCGCCTGTGGCCCACCGCTACGGTGCAGGGGGATGCCGTGCGGCTCGGCGATGTGGCTGACCTTCGCGGTTTCGAGGAGGAGGAGCAAATCCGCCTCGCCGCAGTGGTTCTCCGCTCGCCGCTTCAGCCTGGTGGCGAGATCCTGCTGTCCGCCGCGGACGTCCGCGAAGCCGTGTCCGCCGAGTCGGCCAATCTGGCGGCGATTCGCATCTACGGCGCTTCCCGTTGTCGAGTGTCCCGAACTCGCCCGCCGCGCGAAGCGGTCCAGCGGAGCAACCGGCTGGCCGCTTCGCCGCGTCCCGCTCCTGCGGCCGTCGCCGCCGGTTCTTCGAAACCAGCCGCGTCGCGGACCATCGAAACGTTGGTCAGGGAGTATCTGACGGCCCGTTCGGCCGACCCCAAGGCCCGAGTGGAGATCCGTTTTAGCCCGGCCGGTCGCCGGGTGCTGGACATGCCCGCCGAGGGGCTTGCGGTGCAGATTCGGCCGACGAACGACCGGCGGTGGGGAATGATCAGCCTGGAGGTCGAGATCGCCACCGCGGAGGGCCCGCCGTGCGTGGAGGCGGTGCTGGCCGAGGTCCTGATGGTGCGGGAAGTGGTCGTGGCCCGTCGGCCTATCAACAAGGGAAAGTGCATAGAAGCCCGCGACTTGCAAATGGAGGAACGTCGGTTCAGCGATTCCGCGGACATCGGGTTGACCGATCTGGCCGCTGCCGTGGGTCGGCAGAGCACCGCCTTTGTGCGCCAGGGTGAGATGCTGCGGGCTGAGGGGCTGGTGTCTCGCCCCGTGGTCAATCGGGGTGACACGGTGACCATTTGGGCGCGACTCGGCGGCGTGGAGGTCAAAACCACCGGCAAGGCGCAGCAGGCAGGGGCCTTGGGCGACGTGATCCGAGTGCGGCGGGACGGAGCCAAGCGCCACCAGGATCTTCTCGACGCGGTGGTGACCGGCCCGAAGACGGTTGCCGTGACGGACGTGCGGCAGACCGTGGCCGGCAACGCCCGGGAGGTGTGGTGATGCAGAGGATGTTGGCCGGCATGACGATCCTGCTGGCCCCGGCCTGCTGGGCGTGGGGGCAAAGCTCCTCCCTGTTCCGGCAGGCCCAGGAGGCCAAGGCGGCCCAGGCGGCCGCCGCGACTCAGCCGTCAGCGAACGGGGCCCTGCCCGCCAACGCCGGCGCCGCCGTTCCTCGGACGGTCAGCGGCAACGTGAACCTGACGGCGGCCTCGCTGACGGCCGTGCGGCTGCCGGAGCCGAAGGTGCTGCGGGTGAACGACTTCGTCGGCGTGGTGATTCGCTATCAGTTGCGGCACCAGAGCACGTCGAAGTTGCAGCAGGACGACAAGTGGGATGTGAACGCGAAATTGGCGGCGTGGTTCCGGCTGCATGACCGCAAGTGGGTGGATCAGGACTTCGAGCGCGGCACGCCCGAAATCAAGTTTAACTCCAAGAACAAGATTGACAACAAAGGCCAGGCCGACCGCAAGGACGTCTTCGAGACCCGGGTCATGGCCAAGGTCATCGACGTGAAGCCGAACGGCAACCTGGTGATCGTGGCCTGGTCGCGGATGGTCATCGACGATGAGGACCAGTACCTCCGCCTGACCGGCGAGTGCAACCGCAACGATATCACCGCTGACGGGAACATCACCAGCGACAAGATCTTCGGCCTGGACGTGCGGACGATGAACGAGGGCGCCGTGCGCGATGCCGTGAAGCGAGGCTGGTTCAAGGAGTTCGCCGATACGGCCAAGCCGTTCTGACGCCGATCGCGGCGCCGGCGACCGAGGGTGCTGAACGATGAGCGACGTGGTGAACACATCCTGTCGCACCGGGAACGGAATCCCGGCGAGCCGCGGAACCTGCGGGCGGGTTCGGTCGGCTGACGGGGCCGTCGGCGGGAACGGAATCCCGCCGCGGCGAGACGTCGTTCGTCATGCGCTGCGCCGCACGGCGGTCGCGATCCTGACCGTCACCTTCGCGGTGCCGGCCGTGTCCGCCGAGGCCGCCACGCGGATAGGCGACGTATCTCACCTCAAGGGGCGGCGTCAGAACACGCTGGTCGGCTACGGTTTGGTCATCGGCCTGCCCGGCACCGGGGACGGGGGCAAGTACCTGCCGTCCATCCTTCAGCTCAAGAGCATGTTGGACCGGTTCGAGATCCCGGTGCCCGCATCGGCCTTGGGCGACACCAAGAACGTGGCCATCGTGATGGTGGAGGCGACGCTGCCGGAGAACGGTGTCCGCGAAGGGGACCGCGTCGATGTGCGGGTCAACTCGACCGGGGCCAGCAAAAGCCTGCAAGGGGGCTACCTGGTGCCGACCCCGCTGCAAGGTCCCGGGTTGGACCGCATCTTCGCTTTCGCTTCCGGTCCGCTCCGCCTGCCGGACCCGAAGGTCAAGACAAGCGCTGTGATCGTGAGCGGGGCGACGATGGAGGAGGATGTCGTCCACAATTACATCACGCGGAACGAGGAAACGAAAGCCTGGGAATTCACGCTGGTCCTGGAGGATGTTCACGCGAGCAGCGCCTTGGCGTCGGTCATCGCCCAGATGATCAACGAAAGCGTCTCCGAAATCGGCCAGATTCGCCGGCTGGCCCGTGTGGCCGGGCCGAAGAACGTCGTGGTGCAGATTCCCGACGAGGAGATGGCCCATCCGTTCGAGTTCATCGGCCGGATCGAGAGCCTCGAACTGCTGATGCCGGAAGGCGAAGCCCGCATCGTCATTAACCGCAAGACGATGACGCTGGTGGTGGGCGACCGCGTGGAGATCGGCCCGGCCGTGATTGCCCACAACGGAATGACCATCACGACGGTGCAGCCGCCGCGCCAGCCGACCGCGGAAGAACCGCAGGTGGTGGAACAGTTCGCGACCGGGATCGACACGGCCCGGCGGCCGGACCGCGCCGCCCGGCTTCAGGACGTGGTGGACGCCCTGAACCAGCTCAACGTTCCCGCGAAAGACATCATCGAGATCATCGAGGAGCTGCACCGGTCCGGGAAGATCACCGGGAAGCTGGTGATTCAGGAGTAGACAGGTGAAGGTCTGGTCTGCATCCAGTTCGACCGCTCTCCAGGCTCGTGACCTCGCCGCGGGCGAGGATGAGCTGTCCACGGCAGGACGCATCGGGGCCTTGCGGACCCGCCTCTCGGCCGGCGAGCAGTCCGCGGACCTTCGTCGCAGGGTCGGCGAGTTCGTCGGGACCGTCTTCTACGGCACTCTGCTCCGTGAAATGCAGCGCTCCTCGCTGAAGGGGCCCTACTTTCACGGCGGCCGCGGGGAGGACGCGTTCCAAGGGCAACTGGGGCTGGAACTGGCCGAGCGGATGGGACGCGCGCCGGGCGATCCGATGGCGGAGGCGGTGTACCGGTCCCTGACCGCGTCAACGAAAACGAGCAGATCCGTCGCCCGGTCATCGTGGGAGGAGCGGACATGAACCGAACACTCACCCGGAACCACACCGCGGCACTGGTTGAAGAACTGGCGGCGACGCTCAAGGAGCAGGTCGAGCTCCAGACCTCGCTCCAGGCCGTGCTGCGGGAGAAGCTGGAGGCCATGCGGCGGGTGGACACGACGGCGATCTACGCCGCGGCTCGCCGGGAAGGCGAACTGCTGACCGCTGCCGCGGCGCTGGACGATCGGCGGAAACTGGCCGCGGGACGCCTGGCCGCGGCCCTGAACCTGCGTGGCGATGACGATCGAACGCCGCGGTTGCGGGCTTTGGCGGAAACACTGGACCCGGCAACTGGGCGGCGTCTGGCGCACTTGGGGGAGCAACTGGCCCAGGCCATGCTCAAGGTGGCCGAGGCCAATCGCGTCGTCGACCTGGTTTGTCGAGCGATGATGACGCACTTTCGGAATCTGTTCGCGGTGATGACGCAGGACGGCGAGGCGACCCCGACCTATTCGGCGGACGGCGGGATCGGCCCGGCCGTCGGGGCCCGGGTTCTGGATGCGGTGGGCTAGACCGATGGGATTCTCGTCTTCATTGAGCATTGGTCGCACGGCCTTGACCGCCTACCAGGCGGCCCTGGCGATCGTCGGGAACAACCTGGCCAATTCGGCCACGCCCGGCTATTCGCGCATCGTGCCGCAACTGGCCGCGCTGCCCGGCACGTCGGTTCGCGGAGGGCAGGTGGGCAGCGGAGTCTATCTGGCGGGAGTTAAGCGAAACATCAGCGAGTCCCTGCAAGCACGGCTGCGGACGGCGACCTCCGACAAGGAGTCGGCGACTGCTCAACAGCTCAGCATGGATCGCCTGGACGGCGTCTTCAACCCGCTGGGTGATTCCAACCTGGGCACGCTGATGGGCGAATTCTTCACGGCCCTGCACAATCTTCAGAACAGCCCTGAGAACCTGGCCACCCGCGGCATCGTGATCAACGCGGCGGGCACTCTGACCGACCGGATCCGACAATGCCGCACGGATCTGGTCAGCCTTCAGCGCGACCTGAATACACAAATTGAAGAGGCCACCCGCCAGGCCGATCAGTTGGCCTCCCGCATTGCCGAGCTGAACACGCAGATCACCGTTGCCGAAGGCGGCGGCGGCACCCAGGCGGCAGCGCTCCGCGATCAGCGGGATCAACTTCTTTCGGAGCTTTCGCAGTTGTTCGGCATCACCGTGCGCGAGCAGTCTTCCGGCGCGGTGAACGTCTACGTGGGCAACGAGGCCCTGGTGCAGTTCGGCGAATCCTTCGGGCTGTACGCCGACACCGAGACAAACGCCGCGGGCGAAGCCGTGGCGGTCGTGAAGCTGCGGATCGACAACGGCCAGGTCACCGTGCGGACCGGGCAGGTCGCCGGCCTGATCGCCGCGCGCGACACGCACGCCGGCACACAGATCACGCGACTGGACAACCTGGCCGGGGCCCTGATCAATGAGATCAACAAGATCCACGCCGGCGGCCGCGGCCTGCGGGGGTACTCGAGTCTGACCTCGACGACTCCGGTGCTGGACCCGACCGTGGCGTTGTCCAGCACGGCCAACGGTCTGTCCTTCCCGCCGAAGAGCGGCACCTTCTTCGTCGATATTCGCAACGAATCCACCGGGGCCGTGGTTCGGCACCAGATCACCGTGGATCTCGACGGGATCGGGGCCGATTCGACGTTGAACAGCGTCGCGGCGGAGATCAACGCCAAGGCCGGCGGCGTGACCGCGACCGTCCTGGCCGACGGGCGGTTGCAGCTTACCGCCGCCGCAGGCGTGACCTTCTCCTTTGCCGAGGACAGCTCCGGCTTCCTGGCCGCGGTCGGTCTGAACACGTTGTTCACCGGCAGCGACGCCCGCGACATCGCGGTGAATTCGGTGGTTTCCCTGGATCCGTCGCTGCTGGCCGCGGCGACTTCGACGCTGCCCGGCGACGGCAGCAACGCCAGTGCCATGGCGGCCCTGGCCGAGCAGGGTCTCAGCCGCCTCGGCGGCGTGTCGCTCAACGAATACTACAACGCCACCATGGCGGACCTGGCCGTGCGGATGTCCTCAACCCGCAGTGCGGTGGAGGGCACGACCATCGTGTTCGACTCCCTGACGGCGCAGCGGGAGGCGCTCTCGGGGGTGAACACCGATGAGGAAGCCATCGCCATGGTCTCGTACCAGCGCGCCTACCAGGGGGCGGCCCGCTACATCACGGTGGTGGATGAAATGATGCAGACGTTGCTGAGCCTGGTGCGTTAACCGCGGCGTTGCGGAGCACGGTTGAGGGTTCCGAGGATATGGCGATCACGACGGGCAACCTGACTCGCGTGTCGAACAGTCTGAAGGCGTTCCTGTCGCTTTCACACCTGCGGCAGAACGGCTTGCAGCTCTTCCGCGAGGAGCAGCGGATCGCCAGCGGACGGCAGCTTCTCTCGGCCGGCGAGGATCCGGTTTCCGCCGAGAAGATCACCCGCCTGAACCAGTCGCTGGTCAGCCAGGGCCAGGTGCTGAGCAACCTGCGCCATGCCGACAACTGGCTTTCCGCCGCCGATTCGGCCATTACCGAGGTCAGCGATCTGCTGATCGAGGCGGCCCGGGTGGCCAGCGAGCAGGCCGGCAGCCTCCAAAGCGCTGAAGAGCGGGCCGCTCAGGCCGTGGTCGTGGACGGGATCATCGACCAGTTGTTGAACGTCGGCAATCGACGTTTCCAGGGGCTGTTCCTGTTTGCCGGGCGGGATGTCAAGACTGCCCCGTTGAACACGGAGCTGGGTCGAGTGGCCTGGACCGGCGATGTGCAGGAGCGGCAGACGCTGATCGACTCCGCCACGGCGGGCGGCTACAGCATCAGCCTGGCGGACCTGTACGGTCTGCGACAGGCCGTGACCGGTGGATATACCAAATACAACCATGTGCTGCTCACGGCCGAGACGCGGCTGAACGAGCTGGACGGCGCCCTGGGGGTGGGCATCCGCCGCGGCAGCATCATGGTGACGGAGGACGGGGTCGGCACGTTCACCGTGGACCTCAACGAAGCCGAGACCGTGGCCGACGTGGTGGCCCGCTTCAACGCCGAATCCGCCGCCGCCGGCACGGGCCTGACCCTGGAGATCAACCCGGTCGATGGCACCACGCTTCGCGTTTCCTCCGCAACCGGCAAGGGCATCATCGTGGAGGAAGTGGCCGGCGGCATGACGGCCACCGATCTCGGTCTGCGCGGCAGCACACCGGCGGGCGCGGCCCCCACCCGTCTGGTCGGCACGAATCTCAATCGCCGCCTGACGGCGACGACGCCGCTCAGTGACTGGCAGACCGGCGGGGTGGCCCTCACCCACGGCGTGACGATCAACAATGGATCGCGCACCGCCGTGGTGAGCTTCGCCGGGGCGTCGACCGTCCAGGAAGTACTCAACCGGCTGAACAACTCCGGCACGGGCATCCGGGCCGCGATCAACGACACGGGCGACGGCATCGTGGTGGAGAACCTGCTGTCCGGCACGCCGTTGGTGATCGGCGAGAACGGCGGCAACGATGCCGAACTGCTGGGCATCCGCACGCTGGATGCCAGCGTGTCCTTGTCGCGGCTCAACGGTTATCGAGGAATCCACCCCATCAGCGGGCAAAATGATCTGCGGATCACCGACGCAGGTGGAATCGCGTTCGAGGTCAATCTGGACGGCTGCCGGACGGTCGGGGACGTGATCGCCGCCATTCAGTCGGCGGCGACCGCCGCCGGAGCCAGCCTCGCGGTGGGTACCTCGACCTCGGGGGCCGGCCTGCGGCTGACCGGCGCCGGCGGGGGGCTGATCTCCGTCGAGCGGGTGGGGCTGTCACCGGTCGCGGCGGAACTGGGATTGGAGGGGACCGGCACGATCCCCGGCGTGCTGGAGGGGGCGAACATCGGACAGTTTTATCAGACGGGCGTATTCAGCGCCCTCTACCGGCTCCGCGACGCGCTGGTGGCCGACAACTCCTCGGAGATCACCGAGGCCGGCGCGCAGATCAACGCTTTGCAGACACACGTGGCCGCCGAGGCCGGTCGGGTCGGAGCCAGGGCCCGCTCGATGCGGGATCGGCTTCAGCAGACGGAAGACGCCGTGACGGCAACGACCGTGCTGCTGTCGGAATTGCAGGATGTGGATTTCACGGAAGCGGTGACGCGGTTTCAGCAGGCTCAGACGGCCTTGCAGGCCAGTCTGCTGGCGTCCTCGCAGTCCTTGAATATGTCGCTGTTGGATTTTCTGAGATGAAAGGATGTCTCTCAGGCAGCGACGGGTGACGAAACGGAGATCGGCCGGTTCGGCCGGGCGTGATGCTGGGAGGCGGCGCCCTGGTCAGGCTGACAGACCGATCGCCATAGCCAACGGGCCGCGGTGCGGCGGCCGGGAGGAAGGCGTCAGATGGTTATTGAGACGTCACGGTTCGGCGGAATCGAAGTGGATGACGAGCGGTTCCTGAACTTTCCCAAGGGTCTGGTGGGCTTTCCCAACGATCGGGAGTACGCCTTGATCCAGACCGGGGAGAACAGCGCCTTCTACTGGATGCAGGCGGTGCACCGGCCGGAGTTGGCTTTCGTGGTGTGCGATCCGCGGCTGTTCATCGCCGATTACCGCGTGGCCATCAAGTCCGAGGACCTGGGACAGATCGGCTTGGCCGACACCAACGGCTCGCAGGTCTTCGTCATCGTGAACAAGGTGGACGACGTGCTGACCGGCAACCTCCAGGGGCCGCTGGTGATCAACGTCGCCACCCGCGTCGGCAAGCAGCTCGTGCTCTCCGACAAGCGGTACTCGACGCGCCATCCGCTGGTGCGGCTGGCGGCCGCGGAACACCGGGCGGTCAGCAAGACGGCCTGATTCGCGGTACGGGCCGCGCCGGCCGTCGCCGAGGCTGGACGCCGCGGATGACGAGCCGCACAGCGCGGCAACCGGGTTCGCCGCCGCGGCGGCCCGAGGGTTCGAGGAAGCCGGTGCGTCCGGCGGCTGAACGGCGTGGCCGACCGCGCCGGGCCGCGGCCGCTCATCGGCACGGCCATGGAGGAGCCAAGGGATGTTGGTGCTATCTCGCCAGCGCGACGAAACGATCATGATCGGTGACGACATCGAGATCACCGTCGTGGATATCCGAGGTGACAAGGTCCGCCTCGGCATTACCGCTCCGCCTCACGTTCCCGTGCATCGCAAGGAGGTCTATGACGCGATCCAGCGGGAGAATCGGGCGGCCGCGAATCTGAAACCCGGCGACCTGCCGCCGGCGAACGGGGCTTCCGGAAAGGATCCCACGTCGAATCGGGGTCCTCGGGGTCCGCAGAAAGGCTGAGAAGGCGTGTGCCGCGGCTTCCTGTAGCCAGAGCCGCGGCGCGATTCCGCCGGCGCCGATGATCGCCGCCGGCCGACAATCATGGAGGATTGTGACATGGCTCGCATCAACACGAACACCGCCGCCATCATCGCCGGCCGTCAGTTGCGGCAGTCGCACCAGACCCTGAGCACCTCCCTGGAAAGGCTTTCCAGCGGCCTTCGCATCAACCGGGGTGCCGACGATCCGGCCGGGCTGATCGTGTCGGAGAATCTCCGCGCCGAGATCCAGAGTGTTCGCCAGGCCATCGCCAACTCGCAGCGGGCCTCGAACGTCATCGCCACGACCGAAGGCGCGCTCAACGAGGTGGCTTCCCTGCTGACCGACATCCAGGGCAAGATCATCGAGGCCGCCAACGTCGGGGCCGTGTCCGATGAGGAGATCCAGGCCAACCAGATGCAGATCGACTCCGCCATCGAGTCCATCACCCGCATCGCCAATACCACCACCTTCGCCGGGCGGAAGCTCCTCAATGGTTCGTTAGGCTACATCACCAGCGGCATCACCAAGACCGACATCACCGATGTCCGCATCAACGGCGTTTCCTTCGGCACGGCCAGCTACGTTCCCGTCACCTTGAACGTCATCCAGTCGGCGCAGCACGCCCAACTGGAGTTTCGCGGCAGCGCCCTCACCGGTAGCGTGACCATCGAGATCTCCGGTCCCACCGGTGTGACCACCCTGCCGCTCCTCTCCGGAACCACGGCCGCCGAGCTGCGGGCCGCGATCAATCAGGTCAGCGACGCCACCGGCGTCAGCGCCTCCTTCATCAACGCCGGAGTCCCCGGCAGCGGCATCGTCCTCACCAGCGTCGCCTACGGCTCCGACGCCTTCGTTCAGGTTCAGGAGCTGGGCAACGTCAGCGGCGTTTTCAAGACGTACAACGCCGCCGATGAAGACGTCGCCCGTGACATCGGCCGGGACGCCTCGGCCACGGTCAACGGCGCCGCCTGTCTGGGCAAGGGCTTGAGCCTGTTCGTCAACACGACCGGCCTGAGCATGGAGCTGAGCCTGCAACCGGCCTTCAACAAGATCGGCTCCACCTCGTTTGCCATCACCGGTGGGGGCGCCACCTTCCAACTCGGTCCGGGGGTGGATTCCAACCAGCAGGTCAACATCGGCGTCCCCTCGACCGCCGCCTCCAACCTCGGCTCGGCCTCGGTGGGCTATCTGACGCAGGTGGCCAGCGGTGGGCAGTATGCCCTCACCAACGGCGGGGCCTCGCAGGCGGCGCAAATCATCGAGGAGGCCATTCGGCAGATATCGATCCTCCGCGGCCGGCTGGGCGCTTTCGAGAAGAACACGCTGGAGACCAATATCTCCGCCCTGAACATCGCCGTAGAGAACCTGACTGCCTCGGAATCAACGATCCGCGACTTGGACTTCGCCATGGAGACCAGCAACCTGACCCGGGCGCAGATTTTGGTCAGCGCCGGCACCAGTGTGCTGGCGATCGCCAACCAGGTGCCGCAGTCGGTGTTGTCGCTGCTCCAGTAGAAAGGATTCACCGCGGCGGCTGGTGGCGTTCGTTGGCCGGCAGCCGTCGCCGCGGCTCAGCCCCGGCGGAGAGCCGGGGCGTAGTAGCGACGCCAGTATTCCTTGACCATGCGGTGGCTGTTGAACACCGCCGGGATCCCCGCCAGGGATTCCTTCATCCGCCGGATCCATTCCCGCGGCAGTCCAGCGGTGTCGCGGCGGTAGTACAGCGGCGTCACATCCTGCTCGAGCCGCTGGTACAGGCATCGTGCGTCGCGCCGGTCCGCCCGCGCACTGCCGTCATGGTCGAGCCCCTCCCCGATCGCCCAGCCGTTCACTCCGTCGCGGCAGGCTTCCGGCCACCACCCGTCGAGTATGCTCAGGTTCAGCCCGCCGTGCAGCGTGGGCTTCATCCCGCTGGTGCCGCTGGCCTCCTCTGGCCTGCGCGGGTTGTTCAGCCAGACATCCACGCCCGCCACCAGGTGGCGGGCAACGGCCATGTCGTAGTCTTCGATGAACACCACCCGGCCGCGGAACCGCGGCGCGGCCGCGGCGGCGACGATTTCCGCAATCAGCTCCTTGCCGGCCTGGTCGGACGGGTGGGCCTTGCCCGCGAAGATGATCTGGATGGGGCGGTCTCCGTTGGTAACCAGGCGTTCGGCTCGGCGCAGATCATGGAAGATCAGGTTGGCTCGCTTGTAGGCGGCGAAGCGGCGCGCAAAGCCGATGGTCAAGACATTCGGGTCCAGGTTGATGGCCGGCGACGGCAGGCCGCGGCGACGGCCGTTGCGATCCGACGCGGCCCGGCGCAGCACGAAATCGATCAGTTCGCGTTTCAGCTCTTGATGCAATTCCCAGAGCCGCTCGTCGGGTATTCGGCGGACCGCGGCCCAGGTGCGACGTTGATCCTGCTGATCCTCCCAGCCTTCGGGGAGGAATTCGTCGAGCAGTTCGCCCATGCGGGGATGCAGCCAGGTCCGCAGATGGATGCCGTTGGTGATGGAGCCGATCGGCACCTTGTCCACGCCGCGTGACGGCCAAAGCCCATGCCACATGGCCCGAGAGACCCGTCCGTGCAGTCGGCTGACCCCGTTGCGGTAGTGGGAGAGCCGGAGTGCCAGCGGCGTCAGGCCGAAAGGCTCGGCGGCGTTGCTCGGGTCGATTCGCCCCAGTCCGGCGAACTCGTTGAAATCCAGGCCCAGTTTCTCCACATAGCGGCGGAGATAGCGGGCAACCAACGCCGGGTCGAAGGTTTCGTTGCCGTCCGGCACCGGCGTATGCGTCGTGAACACGGTGGTTTCGGCTACGCGGCGGGCCGCCGTGGAGAAGTCCAGCCGTTCCTGCTCGATCACCGCGGCCATTCGCTCCACGGCGCAGAATGCGGCGTGGCCTTCGTTGAGGTGGCACACCGCGACCGGGAGCCGCAGTTCCCGCAGCAGCCGCCAGCCGCCGATACCCAGAACCATCTCCTGGCGAATACGGGTATCGCGGTCGCCGCTGTAGAGGCGGTCGGTGAGTCGCCGGTGTCGGGGTGGGTTGTCACTCAGGTGCGTGTCGAGCAAGAACAGTGGCAGCCGCCCCACGTCCAGTCTCCAGGCCTGGACCCAAACCACGTCGCTGTTAACCGGTACACTGATCCGCAGCGGCCGACCGGCTTGGTCCGTCACCTGCCGGAGCGGCAACTCGTCAGGCCGCCGGCGGTCGAAGCGGTCGCTTTGCGTTCCGGATGCGTCGATTACCTGCCGCGTATAGCCCTCGTGCCAGAGCATGCCGACTCCGACAAGCGGCAGCCCGAGGTCGCTGGCGCTCTTCAGGTGGTCGCCGGCCAGAACGCCCAATCCGCCCGCGAAGATGGGCATCGACTCGTGCAGGCCGAACTCCATGCTGAAGTAGGCGACTTGGCCGGTGGTTCGCCCACCCTCTTGGCGCGCGAACCAGGTTTCTTTGGTGAGGTAACGCTTCAGCCGCCGGCGGAGTCCCGCGATTCGGGTTCGCAGCACCCGATCCGTTTCGAGGGCTTGCCGTCGGGTCGGTTTCAATTCCTGGAGCATCCGCAGGGGATTGTGCTCACACGCTTCCCACAACGGGGGATCCAGTTCGGCGAAGAGGCGTGCGGCCGGCGGATCCCAGGTCCAGAGCAGGTTGTGGGCAATCGATTCCAGCTCCGCCCAGATCGACGACGCGGAACGGGTCGATGAAGACCCCGCCACCGGGGGCCTGCCGGGTTGCTTGGCTAACAGTGAAGTGTTCATGTGAATCGCATCCGGCGAACCGGATCGAGGCGTCTCCCTCATCGAGGCGATGTTAACGTTGACAACGCCGCCGCAGTTTCTTGATCTCGGTTTTGCTTTATGGTAAATTGTTTTACCGACTTAGTCCAGTCTTTTTCTGGAGGGAGAGGCTCATGTCTTCCCGATTGGCCAACATCATCGCAGCCGTGGGTCTGATGATCGTCTGTAACCCCTCGCAGCCGGTGGCCGCGGAGCGGCTGCACTTTACCTACATGTGGCATCTTGAACAGCCCATCTACTGGCCGGACCAGCAGATCTCCGCACCGGACCGATATGAGCGGGCCTGGGAGTCGATCCTCCGCAAGGATGGCGGGGCGGCCCACCCGTCAAACAACCTGCGTGATATCTTCGGCTGGCCGGACCGCGTGGCGGCGTATCAGAGCCGGTGCCGCGACTCGATCAACGCGATCCGGGGCCATGCGGAAGCCGGCGCGCAGATCAGCTACTCCGGCGGCCTGATCGAGAACATCCAGAGCCTCGGGGCCGCCAATCAACTGGGCTACTCTCCGACCTGGTATTCGTGGCTCCGCGAGGCCCGCGGCTGGACCACGGTGGGGCAGGCCAAGCCCCGTTGCGACCTCGTGATCTTCCCGTTTCATCATCCCCTGTTGCCGTTGATTGACGAAGCGGCGGTCCGCAAGGAGATCCAACTATACAAAGCGATCTACGCCGAAGCCTGGGGCGCTTCGCCGGGGCTGTCGAAAGGGCTTTTCCCGCCGGAGATGGCCTTCAGCATGCGGCTCATCAAGGTTCTGGCCGAGGAAGGCATCGACTGGGTGGTCGTCAGCAGCGAGCACCTCTCGCGCTCGTGCGCCAACTTCCCGGTGATCTACGGCACCGCCGGCATCAACTGCGATCCGCCGAACCTCGCCGACCAGCTCAACCCGCCGCAGCAGAACTGGTATCGCAAGCAGATCGACCGCGGCTGCTCGCCGGTCTCGGCCTTGCCCTTCGGCAATGTGCCGCATCGCGCCCGCCACGTCGATCCTACCACCGGGCAGGTCTATCAGGTGATCGTCGTGCCGTCGGAGCAGGCTTTGAGCTGGGACAACGGCTATGCGGCGATGGGCACCGGCCCGTTCAACACCCTCGACGCCCACAACGACCCCGCCCGGCCGATGCTGGTGGTGCTGGCGCACGACGGCGACAACGCCTGGGGCGGCGGCTACAGCTATTACCTGGAGGCCACGCCGAACCTGGTCAACGCCGCCCAGGGTGAGGGCTTCACCGCCACGGTCATCGAGGAATACCTCGCCGACCATCCCGTCCCCGCAGACGACTTCGTGCATGTCGAGGACGGCGCCTGGGTGAACGCCGACGGCGACTTCGGCTCGCCGATCATGCTCAACTGGAACTGGCCGCCGGTCACTGCCTCCGGCCAGATCGACATCGCCAACGGCTGGGCGGAGGACGAGCGCAACTGGGCGGTCATCACCGCCGCCCAGAATCGCGTCCTCACCGCCGAGCAGATCGCCGGCGGCGTCAACCTCGGCAGGATCCTCCACCCCGACGCCGCCGCGACCCGCGCCGAGCGGGCCTGGCACTACTTCCTCGCCGCCCTCAACAGCGGCTACATGTACTACGGCACCGCCGAGGACATGGAGGTCAAGCCCACCATCGCCTGCAACGAGGCCGTCGAGCACGCCGACGCGGTCATCGGCGACGCCTCCCTGGACGCCACGCCCCCGACCATCTGGATCCCGCAGCGGCATCCCTGGAACCCCGGCTCGACCAACTTCGGCCCGCAGTACGGTTACCAGCAGTACGCATCCAACGGCGACTTCTGGGTCTGGACTTTCGTGCATGACGTCTCCGGCGTCGCCAGCGTGACGCTGCGCTACCGCGTCGATGCCGACGGCGTGAACTCCCTCTCCACCATGCAGAACGAAACCTACGCCGGCGGCCCGGAGGTCGGGTCGTGGCAGGGCCTGCCCATGACGCACCGCGTCTTCCCCGCGGGCAACGTGTACAACGACCCGAATATCAACTTCTTCGAGATGCCGCAGTACGTCGCCGACCAGTACTACGTCCAGGTCACCGGCCTGCGGAGCGTGCTGATCGACTACTACGTCGAGGCCGTGGACGGCAAGGGCCTCGTCGCCCGCAGCCCCATCCAGCATGTGTACATCGGCTCCGGCGAGGGCGGCGGATCCGGCGGCGACGTCGTGACCATCGACCCCGCCCCCGCCCAGGCGGGACAGCCCGTGACCATCCGCTACAATCCGACGGGCCGCCCGCTCCAGGGCGCGACCCAGGTCTATCTCCACTACGGCTTCAACCAGTGGAACCCGGTGATCGCGCCCGACCCGGCCATGACCTGGGTCGCCGCCGACGCCGTGTGGCAGGTCACCGTACCCGTCCTCGCCAGCGCCACGCAGCTCGACCTCGTCTTCCACAACGGCGCCGGCACGTGGGACAACAACCACGGCGCCGACTGGCACTTCTCCGTGACCGGCGGAGGCCCGCCGCCCGCGTCGTGGCAGATGGACGGGCAGCTCGACGCCGACGCCACGCTGGCGGCCGCCAACAACGGCCTGCACCTGTGGGCGGGCGTGAAGGGCGACCTGCTTTACGTCGCCTGCGAGGACGCCGGCGAGGGCAACGACCACTTCATCTTCCTGGCCCGCACGCCGGGGGCCCTCCGCGCCGCCCCGTGGGCCAAGGCCGGGCAGGTTGCCGGCTGGGACGCCTACCTCGCCGACGAGAACGACAACCATTGGCAGGGCTGGTTCGACGCCTCCGGCGGCGTGCAATCCGCCTCCGGGACGGGCGGCGGCGTGTTGGAGGGCACCATCAACCTGGTGGAGGAGCTGGGCACGATGCCCGCCCGCGTGTACCTGGCGATGGCCCCGTACCCCACCGCCAACGGGGCCGCGCTGCTGTTCGCCTGGCAGGTGCCGGCCTCGATCAACGGCGACGGCAACGTGGACGCCGGGGAGTACGCCGCGTTCGACACGGTTCGCCCGGGCGACTGCACCGGCGACTGGCGGGTGACGCCCGACGACGTGCCGTGCTTCGTGAACGTGCTGCTGGGCGTGGAGACCGCGGCCCGCGCGGTGCAGGCCGCCGACGTGGACGGCAGCGGCCAGCCGGACGGCCGCGACGTGGCCGCCTTCGCGGGGCTGCTGGTCGGGCCGTGAGGGCAAGAGACCCGGGGCCGGGGCGGGCCGCGAGGCGTTTTGCCGGGGATCCCACAGCCGTCAGCCGGGTGCGGCGCCCCCGCTGCTCGCCGGGCGGCCCGCGTCCGGGGCGCGGACGCCCCGGGCGGCCGGTCGGACGCCCGGCGCGATCCGCGGACAGCCCGGTTGGCGCGGCAGAAGGTCGTTTTCGACCGGCGGCAGGCCGTTTTTGCGGGATCAGCGGCCGTTTTCGATCTTCGGAAACCCCGCCGCGGGCCGTCAGAAGTCGTTTTCGATCCTCCCAAACCCCGGCGCGCGCCGCCAGAAGCCGTTTTCGATCTTTAAAAACCCCGCCGCGCGCCGTCAGAAGCCGTTTTCGGCCGGCGGACGGCCATTTTCGTTCGTTGCGCAGGGCTTCTTTCTCGTAGACGATCCCCCGGCGGTCGCGGTCGGGCCACCGTCGCGGGGCCCCGAGGCCCCGCCGCCGGGCGCCGGGGCCCATGCGACCGCCTCCAGGGCCGCCCCAACGGGCTTCGGAGCCCCGACGCCCGCCGCCGAGGCCACGAACATGACCGCCGGTTCGTACTCGGACGTTGCCCAACCGCGTTTTTACTAGCGCCAAGGGCGTTTTCATGCCGCGTATGGCGGTTTCCGCGTCGAACGCGGCCGTCGCCTCCCGCGCGGCGGCCGCTCCTGCCCGCGCCAAGGGCGTTTTCATGCCGCGTATGGCGGTTTCCGCGTCGAACGCGGCCGTCGCCTCCCGCGCGGCGGCCGCTCCTGCCCGCGCCAAGGGCGTTTTCATGCCGCGTATGGCGGTTTCCGCGTCGAACGCAGCCGTCGCCTCCCGCGCGGAGGCCGTTTTTACCCGCGCCAAGTCGGTTTTTCGCCTGTCGCGGGCGGCGCGGACGCCGCAGGGGGCGGTTTGTCCCGTTTCAGCGGCGCTTCACGGGGCCAGCCACGCCTCCACGAAGGGCTGGATGTCCAATCCGTCCGGCGGCAGCCCGCTGCCGTTCAGGTCGCTGTTGCTCAGGTACGGCTCGCCGGTCTCCAGCCCGAGCAGCACGTTGACAAAAAGCAGCACGTCCCATTCGTCGCGGTCGCCGTCCTCGTCGAGGTCGCCCGGCCGCACGCCGCTCACGGGGATCGTGACCGTGGCCATCAGTTCCGGCGGGCACCGGCCGTTGGCGGCCCACAGGTCGTACAACTCCTGCCCCTTGCTGTCGGTGGTGTTCGCGTCGCGAAGGAACTCGACGTACTCCCTGCTGGTGCTCTGGTAGTAGAGGGCGACTTCGACCGACACCGCCCCGGCGGGGATGGCGTAAACGGCCTCGTCCCAATGCTGCCCGTCGGCGTAGCCCAGCCCGATCGGCGTGCCGCCGAACGGAGCGAAGGCGGCGTTGGTGAAGCCGCGGGGCGGGATGCGGGTGTCCTTGTAGATCTTGTTGTTCAGCACGAAGTGGAAGGAAGGGCCGGGCGCGACGCCCACCAGCCCGGCGGTGTCCACGTCCAACCCGGGCTTGGCCTCGTAGATCCGCAGGGCGGGGTCGTGGTCCAGGTGGCCGGTGGCGGCGTCGTAGTGGCCGGACTCGGCGATCACCGCCTGGCTCGCGTCGCGGAACCTGACGTTCAGCCAGGCCCGCCGCCCCTCCGGGTAGCCGGTGGGGAGTTTGTGCCCGGTCTGGTTGGTGACGGTGACGCGAAGCTGCCCGCCGTCCTGTTCGGCGGCGAGCGTGGCGGCGTTCTGGAGCATGTAGCGGGCCCGCAGGATCCCCGCGTCCAGGGCGGCGGCGCTGACCTGCCCCGGATAGAGGGCGGGCAGCAGGCCGGGCAGCCAGGTGCTGCCGCCGGTCAGGTCGTGCAGCGGGAGATCGGTCCGCGTGGGGGCACCGGCCAGGTTGCAGCCCACGCCGGTGACCGCCCGCATGTGGCAGTCCTGGCAGGCGGCGACGTATTCGCGGTTGCCGCCGAACTGCGGGGCGTAGACGCCGGTCGGCGTGTTGTACTCGCTGTGCAGCCACTCGCTGTAGGTCCGCTCGATGGGCATGAGGTGCTGCGAGGCGAAGGAGGCGGCGGGCGTGTCGAAGGCGTTGGGGGGGTAGTTCCCGTCGCCGTCCTTCTCGAAGGCGGGGTTGCTGACGTCGTGGCAGGTGCCGCACAGCGCCGCCTCGCGGTGGAAGGGCGAGACCAGGATGGGGTGGCCGAGCGTGGCGTCGGCAAAGGGTCCGCGGCGGACGCCGGTCGGGTCCACCACGAACATCCCGTTGGCGAAGTCGCCGGGCACGGCGGCCAGGGCGGCCAGGACGGCGGCGTCCTCGGCGGGATTGGCCGGGTCGGGGATGGGATCGACCAGTCCGTGGCACAGGTCGCAGGAGACGCCGTGTTGGTCGGCGGCCAGCATCTGGCTGCCGTCGGTGGGCACGGAGCGGCCCCGCAGCCAGCCGGCGGGGATGTGGCAGCGGAGGCAGAGGTCGCCGGAGTCGGGGGCGTCCTGCTGGGCGACGCTGAGGCACGCCTCGAAAAGCGGGTCGCGCGAGGCCTGGGCCATCATGCTGCCCTGCCAGTTGAAGTACGGCTCGACGGCGACGTGGTAGCCGCCGTGGCAGGCGCCGCAGGCGGTGGGATCATTGAGCGTGCCGCCCTCGAAGGGCTGGGTGCCGGGCAGGTCGAAGTCGCGGAGCGTGGTCGGGGCGATCCCGGCGGGGGCGGCGGTGACGGTGAAGACGGCGTCGCTGTCGTCGTGGCCGACGTTGCCGGCGTTGTCGACGGCCCGCACGCGGATGCGGCCCACGAGGGTCGGGCGGTTCGGCAGATAGACGCTGCGGATGCCGGTGTTGGCCAGGCCGGTGGCCAGCAGGTGGTAGGTGACGCCGTCATTGTCGGAGAGGAGGATCTCGACGCTGCCGATGCCGCTGGCGTCGGTGGCGGTCCACTGCACGTTGACGGCGGCGTTGCCGGGATACGACCCGCCGCCGTTGGGGGCGATGACGGCGACGGTGGGCGGCGTCGTGTCGAACCCCGTCAGCGGCACGAGATAGGGGGTGAGGTCGGAGACGGTCACGTTGGAGACGAGGTGCACGTTGGCGGGGGCGAGGCCGGGGAAGGTGGGCGTGTTGACGTAGGTGGTCTCGTCGGTGATCTCGACCTGGCTGGTGAAGCCGTCGCCGTCCGAATCCTCGTTGCGGATGGAGCGGATGGCCTGCCGCCGGCCGTTGGGGTTGTTGGGGAAGCCGCCGAGCACCTCGCCGAGGCGGACGCCGTAGGGATTCCGCAGCCCGCCGCCGGCGAAATCGTAGTGGCACACGCCGCAGTGGCCGGGATGGCTGGGTACCGTGTCGAGCGGCGAGCCGACGGCGTTGGGATACTCGGCGAAGAAGGCGTCGCGGATGTTGGGGCGGGCCTCGACGGGATCGGGCCACGTCAGGATGGCGACAAGGGCCGGGCCGAGCGCGAGGATCGTCGAGGTTCGGTGGAAGGTGCAGGCGGTCATGTTCTTTCTCCCGTGGTGCGGAGGGTCGGCGTTCGCGGTCGACCGGCTCTTCCGGCTACGGCCGAATCGGACGGCGGAACCCGGAGCGGAATGGCGCACCGTTCGGCTGGAGGTGGTTCGGTTCCTACTCCACGCGTGGACGGGTGGCCGCCGGCCCATGCGGGAATGGCGACCGTGTGCCGGACCGGCGGACCCCATGATCCGATTTCATTGTCGAGTACGTCAGCGGAACCGGCTATCGGCGGGGTTCCTGGCGCCTTGTAGGACTTCGTGACCATGTCACCGCCGGCGATGGACCGCCAACGAAAGCCACCGGGAGCGGGGCGCCGGTCCTTGCGGCAACTCGGGCCGCCGGCCGCGAGTCGGCCTCGGCGATTCGCCATGCCGGGGGTCCGATTGCCGGTGGCGGAGAGTGGCCCGGCGGCTTAGCATGGATCGGCGGGGTCTGCGGTGGGGCTTGGGGATGAACATGCGACGAATCGGCCTGCTGTGGTTGACGGCGACCGTCCTCGCCGTCGGCGGATGCCTGGCTCCGCAGCCCGGTGAACCGCTGGAACGGCGGGGCGACGAGATCGTCGTCTGCGGCCGGTTCTTTCACACGGGCGCGCCGGTGGTGCTCTGGCTGGATCCCGGCGGATACGACGCCTATCGCGTCGAGTGCCGCTTCACGCCGGAGCGGGTTCTGCCCTCCGACGGGGGCGACGCGGCCACGCCCGCCCGGTACGGCACGTTGCGACGTCACCTGCCGGAGGAAGCGGCCGCGGAGGTGCGGGCGGAAGGGTGGCGGCTGGACCTGCTCCAGCGGCATGTGGACCTGTTCGTGATGCACTACGACGTGTGCGGCACGTCGCGCCGCTGCTTCAAGGTGCTGCACGATGTCCGCGGGCTGAGCGTCCATTTCCTGCTGGACGTGGACGGCACGATCTACCAGACGCTGGACCTCAAGGAGCGGGCCTGGCATGCCGGCCCGGCCAACGACCGCAGCATCGGCATCGAGATCGCCAACATGGGGGCCTACGCGGCCCGCGAGGCCCTGGATTCATGGTATCACCGGTCCGGCACCGGCCTTCCGCAATTCCTGCCTCCGCTCACGGACGGCGCCACCGGCATCCGCACGCCGGGATTCGTGGCGATCCCCGCGCGGGCGGAGCCGGTCTTCGGCACGATCAACGGCCGCGGGCTGTGGCAGTATGACCTGACGGAACCGCAGTATGATTCGCTGATCAGGCTGACGCGGACGATCTGTCGGGTCCTGCCGCGGATTCGCGGCGATGCGCCCCGCGATCCGCAAGGCCGGGTGCGGCAGGATACGCTTTCAGCGGAGGAACTGGCGGCCTTCAGCGGCCTGGTGGGCCACTATCACCTGACCGCCGACAAGATCGATCCCGGCCCGGCCTTCGATTGGGAGCGGCTCCTGCGGGGCCTCGGCGGCGGCTGAGCGTCGCGGCGGCTCAGGCCGGCGGACCAAGGCCAGGGTACAGGTGGAGGTCGAACCATGATCAGGCGGCGTCGCCGGCGGGGCATCGTCCATTTCGCGGTGGTCGCGTTGATGGCGGGCGGGCCGAGCGTAAGCGATCTGTCGGCGCAGAGCCCTCGGCAGATCTTGGAGTCGGGCCGGGTGCGGGTGACCGTGGAGCCCCGCGTCGGCGGGATGCGCATCGACGTGGACGGCATCCCCTGGTCCCGGCACAGTGAACTCGTCGTCACCACCCCGCCGTGGACCCCCCATTTCTACGTCGGGCCGACCGCCGAAGCCATCGCCGGGGCGACCGTCGAACGCACGTCGCGAGGACCGACGCTGCGAATCGTCCATCGCGGGCAGTCCGTGTTCACGGGAGTGGAAACCTTGATCCTCGCTGCGGACGGCCGCTCGTTGGAACAGACCTTCGAGGGATCCTTCTCCGGTGAGGGCGAAGCGCTGATCCAGTGGCGGATGGCCGCGCTCGATGCGACCCTGCTGGCCGGGCGGCCCTACGTGGTGGGGAGCGGTGGACCGCCGCCCGCGTCTGCGCCGCACGGCATCGTGCCGGTTTCTCCACAGCCGGAGGGCAGCGCGGAAGCCCGCTTGGCCTCGGGCTTCGCCTCGTTCGAGGTGGATTCGCGAATCGGGCCGATTCGGATCGACGTGGAATCGGAGCGGCCCCTGACCATCATGGATTACCGTGCGTCGAAGTGGGCGGCGCCGGGCGACGCCTACTTCTGGTTCGGGGATTGGGGCTCGCGAATCCGCCGCGATCGACCGGTACGTTATCGCGTGGTCTATCGCTTTCCTCCCGCTTCGGCGGAGTCGCGGTCGAGCGGTGCCACCAAGGCTTCGGCCAAGGTTCGCAGAATCCCTGCCGCGCAGACGACGGAATGGGACGGCCCGCCGGCGGTCCTTCCGCGGCCCAAGGAGGTCCGCTGGGGCGAACGGGAGGCCGTGCTGGCGGACCCGGCCCGCGTGTCGTTCGAGGGAGCCGGGGCTTCGGCAGCCGCCGCGGCCCTCCGCGAGGCGTGGAAGACGCTGTGGAATGGGACGGCGGTTTCGGCAAAGGACGAATCCGCGACGCTGAAGAAAGTCGTATTCACCATCGACGAATCCGCTGCATCAGGTCGCGCGGAGGGCTATGTGCTGGAAGTGACGCCGGTCGAGATCCATGTCCGGGCAGCGGATGCCGTGGGCTGCCGGCACGCGGTGCGCACTCTTCAGCAGATGTCGCGGCTTGCGGAGGATGGGACCGTCCGGGTGAAGGCCGCGAAGATCACCGACTGGCCGACTCTGCGGTTTCGCGGGGTGCATTTGTTCACCGGCGGTCGCGGACCTGATCTGCATAAGCGATTGATCCGCAATCTGCTGGGTCCGCTGAAGATGAACCATCTGGTGCTGGAGGCCGAGTACATCAAGTGGGACACGCATCCGGAGATCCACCACCCGCAATACGGCATGTCCAAGGAGGACGTTCGGGAAATCCTGGCGGTCTGTCGCGCGGAACAGATCGACGTGACGCCGTTGATCAACACCCTGGGGCACTGCCAGTGGATGTTCGAGACCGGACACCACCTGGATCTCTGCGAAGATCCCGAGGCCAAGTGGGCGTATTGTGTGACCGAACCGCGGACCTACGACTTCGTGTTCGCCATATTTGAGGAAGCGCTCGAGTTGTTTCAGCCGCGCTTTCTGCACATCGGCCACGACGAGTTCGCCGACCGCGGACGGGTTCCGTTTCGCGAGTCCAGCCTTCCGTTTACGGTTGAGCAACTCTTCATGCGGGACACGTTGCGGTTGCACGAGTGGCTCTCCGCCCGCCAGGTCCGGGTCATGATGTGGGGTGACATGCTGCTCGGCCCCGGGGAGGCGCCGGATGCGTGTCACGCGGCGTCGGTGGAGTCCGCCCGCCGCCTGCGCGACGACCTGCCGAAGGACATTTTGATCACGGATTGGCATTACGCCGGCGTACCCGCCGACCGCTTCACCAGTCTGCGCACCTTTCAGGCCTGTGGGCACGAGGTGATCGCCGCGACGTGGGACCGGCCTGCCAATATCGTGAACTTCGCTCGGGCGGCGCACGAGGCGGGTTCGCTCGGTCTGCTCCAGACCACGTGGGCCGGCTATTCGCTGGACGAGGAGTCTTTCCCGCGGGAGATGCGGCAGTACGGTGCTTACGTCCTGGCCGCCGAGGCCGCGTGGAACGCCGACCGGCCGCCGGCGCTGGACGGACACACGGCCCACGACCGTTTTTTGGATTTCATGCAACTCAGCTCGCTGTCTCCCGCGAACTCGGCAGGCTGGCTTGCGGACCTGACCTCCGCGTGCAACTACTTCCGCGAGGCGGGAACGCCGGACGGATGGTTCGGCCTTGGGCCGAGTCACGACTTGTCCCTTTTGCCCTCAGGCGAGATTGGGTTGGGTGGCATCCGTTTCATGATCTCGCCGGGCCGAGGCCCGTCGCTGGTGGCATTGCATGGCCGATTGGCGAATGAGCTGCGGTTGCCGGCGGAGCTGCGGGTCGAGCTGAAGGAAGCTCCAGAGGCTGCTCGCCTGGCGATCCTGCACGCCACCAATTTCGCCGGCGGCGCCGGTACGAAAGTCGGCCGCTACGAAGTCCTGTTCGCCGATGGTTCATCTGCCGGCGTCGATCTTGCCTACGGTCAGAACATTCACTCCTATACGGATCTCGGTGGATCGCCGGATTCGCCGGTCTTGTGGAGAGGCGCGACCCCGGCGGGTGATCCCATATGTCTGCGCGGGCTGATCTGGGGTTTGCCGCGCCCGGCGAAGCCGATCAAGAGCATTGTTTTCCGCTCTACCGGCAGTGGCCCCTCGCCGTTGATCTTCGCCGTGACAGGTCTGACGGATTGACCCACGGAAGGCCGTCGGCGGGGGGGAGCGGGCACGTGGGCTGCCTCACTTGGCCGACACGCCGACTTGCAGGGGGGCGGCCGCGCCGTGATCCGCATCCTCCCGGGACCACACCCCGCGCAGGCCCAGACTCAAGATGGCTAGCAGGGTCGCGAGGCCGCCCGCATAGTCCCAGCGCTTCAGCAAGACCGTCATGGGCAGGAGGAATAGAACGATCTGCCACGGCACAGCCAGCGCTAGGGCGGTCAGGTCGCGGCGATTCTCCCGCTGGATCGACTTCACTGCGCCGGCGTCCAAGCGGTTGCGGATCGGACCCCAGCAGCCGAACGGCCGCGTTCGCTCGTAGAATTCCCGTGCGGTGTCCATCGGCACCGGCGGAGTGACGAGCGAAACGACGATCATGGCCGTGGCGGCCACTGCGGCGATTACCATGAAGCCGGTGTATTCCGGGAGATTCGGAAACAGAGACTGCTGGGCGATGGCGGCGGTCATGCCGGCGGCGACGCCCGCCGCATAGCCGTACCCGTTGAGCCGCCACCAGTACCAGCGAAGGAAGTTGGGGACGAGCAGACCGACGCCCAGTCCCATGTTGAGGAATGCCCACAAGTCGTTCACTCTGGGCAGCTTGTAGACCATCAGCAGGCCGGCGGCGACGCAGCCGCAGGTGGCGCCGGCGCCAGCCAGGACCAGCTCCCGCTGTCCGGCGTGACGCCGCAGGAAGGCTTGGTAGATATCACGGACGAAGTAGGATGCGCCCGCGTTCATGATGCTGCTGTAGGTGGACATCGCTGCCGCTAGGAGGGCCACGATCATCAGGCCGCGGAGACCATTCGGCACCAGCTCTTGCAGCACGACCGGCAGGACCATCTCCGGGTCGTCTAGCCGATCGCGGACCGTCAGGCCGAGCAACGCCACGGCCATGACCATGGGCCAGCGCACCGCCATCAGGATGATCCAGAACAGCGAGAGACGGCGGCACTCCCGCTCATTCTGGGCGGAGAAGTACCGCTGGGCGATGTAGCCCCCGGCCCCGGATAACCCGTCGATCGTGGTCTTGACCAGATAGAAGATGATGCCGACGCCCAGCAGGCGGTAGGTCTCGTAGCCGGCCGGCGGGGCGATCTCCCAGGCGGGTACCAGGCTCATCCAGGACTCCGCGACGGCTCCCCGGATGAATTCGGGATCCACCGTGACGAAGGCCTTGATGGAGAAATAGACGGCCATGATGAGAATCAGCCCGCCTTGCAGGACATCGGTCCAGACCACGCCGTGCAAGCCCGCACAGGCCGTGTAGAGCATCACGATGAGGATCAGCCCTGCGGAGCACCAGACGGGATCCCAGGGCAGGAAGACCGCCAGAAACTTGGTCGAGCCGGCGGCGAAGTAGGCGATGGTCCAGGTGAAGAAGACCAGGTTGCCGACGGCGGACACCAGGCGCGGCAGTTGCCCCTGCGGACCGGGGCCGAAGCGGAACTGCATCCACTCCGCGACGGTCATGCAGTTGCTGCGTCGCGTCCACTTGCCCATCAGCGCCAGATAGAAGGCCATGACCAGCACGACCCCGCCGCGCAATTCAATATAGAAACCCTGGAGGCCGAACAGGAAGATCAGCGAGGCGATGAGCATGGTCCCGGCCATGTCCACGTTGCTGGCCATGCCCGAGGCTCCCAGCAACCACCAGGACATACGCTTGCTGCCAAGGAAGTAGCTGTCGACGCTCTCCACGGCACGTCGGCGAAGATAGAGCCCCATTCCGGCGACACCGGCGAAGTATGCGGCGATCAGCAGTTGGTCAAACCAATGCATGGTTTGCGGGCCTCCTGAGGGATCGGCGGAGCCTCGCCGGCGGGAGCCGCCGGCGCATCACGCCGGATCTTCCGCCAGTAGCACGCAGGGGTCCCCCGCCGCCCCCCGCGACAACTCACAGCGGAGCACCTCCAGGACTTGTTTCATGTCGACCAGCCCCGCCAGGTTGATGATGCGGCCGTTGAGCAGGACAAAGCAGCGCGGGATCGTCGTTCCGGCGTCGGAATAGCGGGTGTGACGTTCCGCGAGGACCTCCATCGCCTTCTCTGCTTCCCCGGCTGTTGTCGTCACGGCTTCCGCTCGGTTTGATTGCCAGCGGATCGCCCCGGCCGCATCCAGAACCCGAATCGCATTTCGCCGCGTGCGGCTCAATCCCCACAGACGGCGATGCTCCCGGGTGGCTTCCCATACCTCGAAGCCCGCGGCTCGGGAGGTGCATTCCGGTCTCGTCGCCGTTCGGCCCATACTGGCGGCGACGAGTCGGCTCCGCTCCGCCTCGCTCAGCGTGGTGCTCCGCAGCGGCCCGGCCCCCGCCTCGGTCGAGCCTTCCGCCGTGGCCCGCAGCAGGTTTCGTCTGGTGTCCACCTCGACATAGACCTCGATGGACTCGGGCGCCGCCCCCATGCGCAGCACGCGGTCCAGGGCCTCCTGCCGGATCCGTTGGAGGTCCTCTTCCGTCGGCGAGAGGACGGTTCGCTCCACTGTGTCCCGTACCATGGCCAAGGCGACGCCGATGGCGCTGACCACGTCGGCATTCGCGCAGTTCTCGAACGGTACCCCTATCCGGGCGGCGAGGTAGGGCACGATGGCGGAAGCCCCGCCGCCACCGCCGACCAGTCGAATCACGTCGCGATCCAGCCGGTAATCGCGGATCAGTCCCTCGACGAGCCTGGCCGCTCGGCCGACGGCCAGGTCCAGGAGATTCCTGGCCAACGCTTCCGGCGAGGCGGCCCGGTCCAGAGTTTGCGCCAATGCGGCGAAACCTGCTCGAACGAACCCCGCGTTGCCCTCGGCCGGATCGTTAGGGGGCACGAGTCCAAGCAGGTTGCTTGCGCAGGTGGGCGTGACGGCGAACAAGCCCTCGCCATTAATGGCCCGCCCGTGGTCTACCCCAGCCACGTCGCCGGATCTGACCACCGCGTAGGCGTCGCCATCCACTTCGAGGCGGTCTCCGACCAGTGAGACGAAGCGACCTGCTGCGAAACTGAGGTAAGGCAGCCCCGCGATGTGGGCGCTCCGCGGACCGACCTGGTGCATACGACCGTCACGAAGGTAAGCCAGCGATCCTCCTGCCACGCCGATGGTGCGGACGTCGAGCGTGCTGACGTGCAGCTTCTGCCCGCCGATTTCCGCGGAGCGGATTCGACACCGTCCGTCCTTGATGACGCTGATGTCGGTGCTGGTCCCGCCGACTTCGAGGAAGATGCCGTCGGAGATGTGCACATAGAGCAAGGCGGCCGCCACTCCCGCCGCCGGGCCGGAGAGCATGGTGAGGATCGGCCGGGCCCGCATCTCCTCCAGGCTCATGACGCCGCCGTCGCTGCGCATCACCATGAGCGGCGCCCGGATACCGGCCTCCCGCACGGCCCGCTCCGTCATCTCCGCGGTGTTGAGCATCCGCGGGATCATGCTGGCGTTGATCACGGCGGTACGAGTGCGGATCCGCAGGCCGTGCAGGCGGCTGACGTGGTGGGTTGCGGTCGCCGGCAGCCCCCGGGCCCTGGCCAGTTCGCAGACCATCTGTTCATGGGCCGGCTGGTCCACGGCGAAGGCCTCGGCGGCGACAAGCACCTCGGCACCGGCCTCCACCAGTCGATCGATGGCCTGATGCACCGACTCGGGTGTGACGGCGTGGGAGTGGAGAAACGTGTGACTGGTCTGGAGAAACCGCCCGGCGGCCAGTTCGATGGGTGGAATACGGGTCTGAAGTCTGGCCAGCCCGGCACTGGCGCCCGCACCCATCCCAATAATACCTACCGCAGCCACATCTCCCTCCAGCAGGGCGTTGGTGGCCTGGGTCGTGGAGTGGGCAATGAAGAGAACGTCCGCCGGGAGGATTCGGCACTGTTGCATGAGTTGGGCGAGGCTGTGGATGACCCCGCGGGCCACACCTTCCACGGCGTCGTGCGTGGTGGGTATTTTGACTTTCCCCAGCAGGTCTAGAGATCGAGCGTCGACGGCGACGGCGTGGGTGAAGGTGCCGCCGACGTCGATGCCGATGCGAACGCGGGGGCGGTCGCTCATGCCTCACCTCGCATGGCCCGTGGCGGATCGGCGGGCCGGTGAGACGAGTGGTGTCCGACGAGACGGGCGTTCTCCCTGGGCATCGCGGATGGCCTTGCTCACTGGAAACACAGGATCGAAAAGAGTCCGACAGCCGCCATCGCCGCCAGCCATACCGGCAACAGCAGATGACGGAGGATTTCGTTGACGCCGACGCCCTGGAAACCGGCGATCCACACATTGGCTGTGTTCGTCGGGTCGCACACGCTCTGCAACATGCCGGCCGCCAGGATCCCACCCAGCACGGCGGCCGGCGGGATGTTGGTCGTCGCCAGCAGGATGGCCGATATCGCCAGGCCCATGCCCCAGACGTTGAGCGGCCCGCGATACAGAGCCAGCGGCGCTCCCACCCCAAAGGTCACCAGGTAAGTCCACCGCGAATTCGGCGCCACTGCGGCGATCAGCGGTTTGAGGTATCCCTGCACCGGCGGGGTGGACAACGCCGTGATCAGTATGCCGATGCCGAGCATCAGCAGCACCGGCGGTACGACCGCCTGCGCCCCTTCGATCAGGGATCGAGCCAGTTGCCGCGTGGCGCCCTCCTGCCGGCAGACGCAGAGGAACATGTACGCGATGGATAAGACGAAAGCGACGATTTCGTCGATGTCGGCGAAGTACACCATCGCCACGGGAACGATCGGTGCTGCCATCAGACGAAGCGGCACGCCGGCCTGCCGCGGCTTCGGCTCGACGACGGCAACGGCGTGGAAGCTGCTGAGCAGTGCCCGGCGTGCCCCCCAGACAATCCATCCCAGGCCGGTCAGGGAGTAAAGCCCGACCATGCTCCACAGGATGCCGTCGAGCTGGGTCGGCGTCAGTCCGTAGAAGTCGAGATAAAGCCGCCGGGAAACCGGATTGAGCGTTCCGCCCGCGGCGATGGCCAGGAGAAAAACGCCGGCGCCGACGATCGGGGAAAGCCCGATCGAGCGAAGGACCGGCAGGATGATGGTGCCCAGCATCATGACGGTTCCCAGTCCTCCGACGGACGTGAAGATCAGTGCCGTGGACAGGAAGACGGCCAGAGCGACGATCATGGGGCGGTCCCCGGCAAACTCAGCGGTCCAATAGACCAATCGTTCGGCGATCTTCAGGTTCCTCACGTACATGGCGAACATGCCGCCGAAGAGGGTGGCGATGATGGTGGCGTAGAGTGTCAGGCTGCCTGCGCGAAGGCTGAGTCCGACGTAGCCGCCGATGTAGGCGAGTCCGTCGAGGCAGGTCTGCGCTCCTTCCGCCCGTTGGGCGAGCGCCCTGGCCGCCCGGCTGTGGATCCGCTCGGTTGCGTGCAACAGTGCGGCACATGGCTCATCGAGTCCGGATCCCTCCCGATGCTCGAGCAGGTGACCCAGTTCCCGCAGCAGCGGTCCGATCGGGACGCGATCCATCTCGTCGTCGATTCGAGCCTGAACGCCGGGGCGATGCGGCGGCTTGGCAAAGAAGTCTGGGTAGGCCTGTAGTGCTGATCGCAGCTTCTCGCGGCGGGATTCTTCTTCAGCCCGCAGGGCAGCGGTCAAACGCCTCAGCTCCTCCGGGTCGACGTTACGCGTGCCGGCGGCAGAACCGGTGGGGCAAAGAGCCCGCAGGCGGTCGATTGCCTCCTGGTGGGCCGCGAGGCGTTCACGCAACCCCTCGCGGAGGGTTCGCTGGTAGGCCCGCCACGTGCCCCAGCGACTCTCGCCGCCATGGGGATCGGCAGGCGCCGACGGCTGCACGAGATCGCCGATGACAGCCACCAGTATGAAGGAGATCGCCATCAGCGGGAGGGCCAGCAGCGCGGACAGTCGTTCCAGGAACATCAATCCCGCGAAGGTGAGGAATACCAGAATCAGGATTGCGCCGATGAATCCGGTCATACGCACGCCAGTGGGAACGGGTTGACCGGGTTTCGATCGTCGTTCGACGTTCCGTGGCAGCTTCGGTCAAGTCGGCCGCGGAGAAATGCCGCACACGTCGCGATGTCCGCTTCACTCAGCGCCGCCAGGTGCTCCGAGGCTGCTGCGGCGATTTCTGCTTCGCTGGGTTGGCCGTTCGAGCTGCCGTGGTGCAGTTCATGCAACAGACTCTCGACCAGCTCCCGGTCCGACCGCTCGGCCGCTCCGTGGATCGTGATCCGCCTCAGGAGGGGATCCCATTCACCCCAGACCACTCGGCCGGGCAATCGCAGTGGCGGGCCGCACACTCTCAGCTTGATGCCGTATTGCCGGAGAAGCCGCAAAGGGTCGCCGTCGGCATTCCGGTGAGAAGGTTGGAAACGAGGGCTCGCCACGAACCGCCTCAGCCATGGGGCGAGGGAACGAAGGCCGCCTCGCCGAGCGCCGCACACTGTACCAATCCCGCGGTTTGCCCGATAGGGCGAATCCTTTTTGAGCCGGGCCGTTCCCCGTGTTCCGGTATCGGTTCTGACGGTCTTGCCGCGGTTTGGTCCAGTCTCAATCGTCCGTGAAGGCCCGCTGAAAAGTGCGCACGTCCTCCAGGTCCACGTCGCCATCAAAGTCGAAATCGTGGTGGTCGCACGGGGGAACCAGGGGGCCGTTGTCCGGTCCCAGCAGGCAGTTCACCAGGCCCGCGACATCCGCCCAGGTGACACCACAATCGCCATTGCTGTCGCCCAGTACGGATCCCGTCAGCACCAACTTCAGGGCATCGGCGGAAGTGTACTCCGCCGCGTCCGCTCCGATATTCGAGAGCACCACGCGGGGGGCCAGGCCGCCACCGAACCAGAAGGAGCCGAGCGGCACCCATCGTCCGCCATTGGTGCGTTGGTCGATTAGAACGACGGTTTCTCCACCGAGATGCTGAACCGCGAAACGAGCCTGGTCATTGCGGTTGGAACTGGCCGTGTGCCAGGCATAGACATCGTATCGCGCGGATCTGGGAATCTCCGCGCTGAAGGTCGCGGTGGCTGGGGTCCCGCCGGGGACCACCCGCGAGTCGAAGCGGAAGAAGTCGGGTTGGGCGGAGTTGATCCAGGGGCCGGTCTCGACGTAACGCGGAGAGCCGTGGCGATTGTCGATGATGATCTGGCGACGGCAGTCGCTGATGAAGGGGTTGTAGGCCTGCTCTTCCCACGGTTGTCCGGCATCCGGCAGATGGTCGATCTCATCCTGAATGGCCACCTGCGAGGTATACTGGTGGTATACCCACAGGCAACCGTGAGGATGGCCCAAACCTCGGGCGTAGTTGAGCTGGTCGCGGACCAGGGTCCAGTCGTTGTCCTCTTGAGCGCGATAGCCGACGCCGAGCTTGTCCCAGTGGGCGGGGGCCTGCTGCCGCTGGGTGTTCAACTCGGTCTGAAAGCTGCTGAGCGTGGTCATGTACATCTGGGGCATGACCAAATCCATGTAGCCTCCGTTGACCCATGTCGCCCAGCGCTGCATGTGCTGGGTGATTCCGTAGGAGCCGGTCGGCGCGCTCGAAACCAGAATCCGGGGGTTGGCGGCCTTGATGGCCTGGTAACAGGCCTGCACTTCGGCGTTGATCAGACCCTCACGGAAAGCAACCCACTGAGCGTTGTTGACGTTTGAGGGGGGAGGAACACCGTATTGCTGCTGATACAGCGCAGCCGTGGCGGCCTCGTAGCCGTACTCGCGGCCGGTAGTCTTGCGGCCCCAGCGCAGGCGATCGAGTTGGATGTCGTCAAAGTCATAGTTCTCGGCCAGTTCGCGGGCCATGTCCGTGATCATCCCCATCGCCGTGGCATGTCCCGGCGACAGGAAGACGAACCCGCCGTTCTCGCCCGTGACGGCGTCCCCGCTCTGATCGCGGGCCAGCCAGTCCGGGTGGGCGACGGCGATCGGATGGGACGAGAGGCCCAGGGCCATGCCGTACTCAAACCAGGCTCCGACCCGCAGACCTTCGCTGTGGAAGATGTCCGTGAGGTAGTCGGCGTAGTCGATGGAAGACGAAGCCCAGGAGCCGCCGGCAGCCTTGTAGGCCCGCGAGGGCCAGTAGACCGTGGCCCCCGAGTACATCGCGACGTACACCGTGTTCATGTTGCCGGCGCGGATGTTTCCGGCCAACGCCCGAAGCTGGGCCTCGGTCTTGCCGAGGTAGTAGTAATGCGTGAGCCAGCAGGCTCGGACTTCCGGAGCGGTGGCGCGGCCATCGGTTCGCACAAAGCGCACGGCGTCGGCGACAATGCTCTTGCCCGCCTGGGCGTCGCTGCTGAGCGTGACGTGAGCTGGACCGGCCGCGAACGGGAAGTTGCCGAGAAGCCGCCATTGCGAGCCGTCCAGGCGTTGATCCACGAAGACCTGTGTTTCGCCGCCGGCGTGCTGGATCGTGTATCTGGCGTTATTCGGCCGGTCGTTGCCGTTGCGGTACCAGACGGATACGTCATACTGGCCAGCGGCCAGCTCGGCGGTCCAGCGGACCTCGCCGATCGGCTCGCCAGTGGTGCGGTAACGATAATCGGCTCCGTATTGCCCGGCGACAGAAGCGGTCGACCACTCCTCGGTTAGCACCATGAAGCCTGGGTCCGTGTTGTCGACGACGTGCGTCTGGGCCGCAGCGGGAAGGACTGCCCGAATGAGCAGGGCAGGAATGACCCACAGCCACCCCTTCGGATTGATCATGGCCGCACCCCGGGGGATCTTGCGTGCTTCCAAATGCACTCGATCGTTATATAATAATGGATTGAGCCTGAGCGTTCAACCGCAGCGTGAACTGACGCGCCAGACCACGGGGAGACCCCATGCGGATCACCGGGACGTTTCTTGACGAAATAACTCATGATATTCCCAGTCAGAACTGGGGTCCTGAGGAATGGGCCGCTGACTTCGAGGCCATGCGGCGCATCGGCATTGATACGGTGATTATTATCCGGTCGGGCTACCGCGATCGAGCTGTTTTCAATTCCTGGACTCTCCGCGAGTACCGGCACATGCTGCCAGTTCGCCAGAACCTGGCTCAACTATTTCTAGATCTTGCGCATCGCAATGAAATGAGCCTCTTCTGGGGCATCTACGATCCCGGCGATTGGAACGGCCATTCCGGGTCGGAGGCTTTGGCAATTAATCGCCGCTATATGTCGGAGGTTTACGAACTCTTCGGGGATCATCCTGCGTTCCGGGGGTGGTATATCACCTTTGAGCTGTCCCGGTTCGTGCCGGAGCAGGTGGACTTGGTTTCTCAGGTCGGCCGGCACGCCAAATCGCTGTCTCCTGATTTACCGACTCTCATTTCACCATACATTGCCGGCACAAAAGCTCCGCCTGGCGAAGAGGCGATTACCCGCGAGCAGCACGCCCGCGAGTGGCGAAGCATCTTTCAAAGAATCAGAGACGGGATAGATATCGTGGCGTTTCAAGACGGCCATGTGAACTATCTGGACCTCCCGGAGTACTTGCAGACGAACCTCGCCCTGGCTCGCGAGTCCGGCTTGCGGTGCTGGTCGAACATCGAGACCTTCGATCGAGACATGCCGATCAAGTTTCCTCCCATTGATTGGAGAAAGCTCGAGTACAAGATCGACGCGGCTCGAGAGGCGGGCGTGGAGAAGCTGATTACCTTCGAGTTTTCACACTTCATGAGTCCTCATTCGGCTTATCTGGCCGCGAGGTCACTGTACGACCGATATTGCGAGCGATTCTGTCCTGAACTTGCCAGGACATCACCGCGGAAATCGCGTGATTAAGTCTTGCATATCCCTATATATTGTTATAGAATGATCGCCGGCGTCCACGAGCGTGGACCACTCGGCTTCGGCGTGCGGCCTGTTCAGGCCCCTCCGGTAGTCCGAGGGCGGGACTTCTTAGTTTCTGTTCTAGCACAGGAGGGTTTCATCATGCGGACGAGTCTTTTGGTTTTGGCTTTTGTCGCCTGCGTCGTGTGCGCCGGCACGGCTTCGGGCGACTTCTACCTGATCAATACGCTCGACCTGAGCAACACGAATTACTTCGGTAGTCCATTGTTCGACAACAACTCGCCGTACGGCACGAATCCTTCGGCGATCACCACGGACGGAAACAGCATCTGGGTCGCCGGTTTCAACGGCGGGACGGGTTCGACGGCGGGCGTTGTGCGAATCGACAATCCGTGGGGTCTGCCGACTGCCACCGGATTGATCAGCCAGACGACTCCCGGTTCCCGCGGGTACAGCGGTTTGGCCTACGACCCGGTGACCGGCGCCGTATTCGCGGCCTATGACAACGGCGGGGCGAGCGCCAAGGGCATCGCAGCCTACAACGTTTCGGACAATACCGAGCGCTGGGCCAAGAACGCGCGGGGCGGCAGCGGCGTGGCCTACGACCCCGGTTTCGGTGGAGTCGACTTGGGCGCGGCGTGGACCACCTTCGGCAGCGGCCGGCGAGCGTTGCAGAATGCGACCACTGGCGGGGACATCTACACCACCTCGAACGGCATGATCATCAATGACGGATCCGGCACGTTCTGGCGCGACATGTACTTCGCGCCCGATGGTGATATCTGGACCCGCCGAAGTAACGGTGTTCTGTATGGCAATCGCACGGGCGGCAACTCCTGCACGGTGTCGACGCTGGTCGCGCCGCAAGGTTCAGCCGATTTCGTCAATGGGCAGAATATCGCTTACCTGGATGGCCTCGCCGGTGGCGATCTGGTCATTTACAACGACCGGCCGAGCACGGCGTTCGGGCAGGTCTGGGCCTCGTGCATCAAGCTGCTGAACGCGGACGGAACGCCCAACCTTACCACGAACTTCCTCAACGGTGACGGCACGCCGCTGGATCCCGGCTTCGCTTTGGGCGCGGGCTACTTCGATTTCGCATGGGATTCGGCGGGCGAGTACCTGCTGGTCGCCGACTACAATAACCGGATGGTTTACCGGTTCAGCACGATTCCGGAGCCGGCCAGCCTTCTCCTCCTGGGGCTTGGCACGGCTGGGTGGTTGCGTCGACGCCGGTAAGCCGGAGGCGAACGATTGAGCCGACGGGTGTGAGGGGCGGTCCGGCCTCGCAAGGCGGCGGGACCGCCCCAACCGCCCGCGACTCGCACGGCAACGACGGGCGACGCTTGCCGCGGGGAGGGCAGACCGATGAACTCACGAATTCGCGCCTTCACGCTCATCGAGTTGCTCGTGGTGATCGCCATCATCGCGATTCTACTGTCCATTCTTCTTCCTTCGCTGGCCGCGTCCCGTGAGCAGGCGAAACGCATCGTATGCGCCTCGAACCTGCGGAGTCTGGCTCAGGCCATGAACAACTATGCGGTCAGCAACGAAGGCTGGGTTCCGGTGAATCAGGGTTCGGAGCCGGATTACGTCTATGTGAAAGGCTCTTATATCATGTCTCCGGCCGGGGAGTGGCACCTGGGCGAGTTGCTGCTGCCGGAGATGACCATGAGTCCCCCGATTCGCGGGGACAACGGCCGCTTCGATTACGAAGCGTTGAGTCGATCCAGTTCCGAGGGCAAGATCTTCTATTGCCCTTCCACCGGCAACGCTTTTTCCAGCAACGCTTCCTACCCGGGGTGGTGTAATCCCTCCAGTTACGGCAGTTTCATGGATTACGCCCAGTTCTGGAACTACATCGGCCCGGCTTCGATCCGTGCCGGCGGCCGTTTGCTGGCCATGTCGCCGGAGGGCGTGTACCGCGTTCTGGACGACAACCAGAACGAAATCCCGGGTGATCCGCAGAACCCCAGCGATCCCACCACGTTGTTTCAGCTCCCGCATCTGACCAGCCGGGTGGACCACCTGAACATGCCCAATAGCTCGGCGGAGGTTCCGGTTTTCGGGGAGTACGTGGTCAGTTTCAACCGCACCGCCGCGCAGACCGCCGCCGATTTCCGGTCGGGTCAGCTCCGTCCGCAGGCGGGCAACCACCCGTGGACCGGACACAGCTCGGGCAGCGGACTCACCATTCGAGGAGGCAACTTCGGTTACATCGACGGCCACGTGGAATGGCGTTCCAGCGGCCAGCTTCGTCCGCGTTTGCTGATCGACCGAAGTTTCTCCGGCGGCTCCAACCGGCCGTGCTACTGGTGGTAAGAGAGGGCGAACAGAATCCCGATCCTGTTATCGTTGAGAGGTGTCTCCGATGAATTCAACGCGTCGAATGATTCTATTGACCGGCGTGATGGTCACCGTTCTGTTGGCCGGCTCCGTGACCGTGCGGGCGGATGATCATCCGTTCACGTTGGTGAACGTCGTGGACCTGTACGAGCTATTTGCGCTCAACGGGTTCAACGAGACGTTCGACCCGGTTTACGGCCCTTTGCCGCCGGAGTGGTACGACTACCGCGACAACTACCCGCGGATTGGGACCAACCCCTGCGCGGTGGCAACGGATGGGGAACGGGCCTGGATCGGCGGTTTCTACAACAGCTTCAACTTCAATCGCTACTATTCGTCCACTGACCAATACAAGAACCGTTATTCCTGGTACGCCTCCATCGGCGTGGCGGAGGTTCGCAACATCACCACGCAATCCGGCTATGGTGGCGACTGGGTCCGCTACCCGGGCACGTTTCAGGTCGGTCCGGGCATCCTGTCCACGGATTGGATCAGCGGCCTGGACTACGACCGCACCACGAAGCGGCTTTATGTCGCTTACGACAATGCCAACCTGCATCCGTTTCCGACAATCATGCCGGACCCGAGCTTGCCGTGGCAGTTCTACGACACGTACATCGCCGCCGTGGACGCCGACCCGGAAAGCCCCAGTTATCGGCAGAATGTCTGGAAGCTGGTGAACCCGGCCCCGCCGGACGGCAACGGGCTGGTGCGGGCCTACGCCGGAATCGCCGTGGACCCGCGGAGTCCGAACTGGCTGGCGTACCCGCGGCAGGGTGCCGGTCGGATCCTGTTCTTCGATCTCTCGACTCCGCCGCCTTTCACGCGGGTGGAGAGTTTCATCGCCGACGTGCAGATGCTTTCGTGCAATTCAACCGCCTATCGCGGGCATGATTTCTTCCCCTACGATCCGGTCACGCAGACCGGCGGCGACTGGTATGGCCGCGTACTGAATGGAATCCAGCGGGTTCCGCGCGACACGCGGCAGCAGGTTGCCCCGTTCCAGGTGTACTCCCGGTTCATTCGCGAGCCGTCGGAAGGCGGCGACGGGATTGCCAACACGCAGGCCCAGGGCGACGACGAACAGATCGTGGCCGTCGGCAGTCCGGTAGACCCCACGGCCGACATCGTCGGGGTCGGGCCGAACGGAATCCTGGATACCCAGCCTTCGGGCGACGATGTGCTCAGCACCTCCGCGCTCGTCACGCAGCGGATCGTGGGCAACCCCAACGGTCCCTGCCCAACGGACCCGGACGGCTTCCCCGTGGTGAATGACGCTCAAGGCGTCGGGCTGGCCATTATCCCGAACCGGAACCTGCCGCAGGCCGCGACGGACCTGGTGATCGCCAACGGGCGGCCCAACTTCGGGGCCGGCCACCTCACCGACATCCGCTTCTTCGACCTCGAAGGCAACGAAGTGGCGGCGCTGGAGCTGCCGTGCTCGCCCGTTCCGGGGCCTTCCTCGGGCGTCGGCATCTATGACTTCGATTACGACCCGGAGACGGGTACGCTAGTGGTGCTGGAATTCGAGCGGCGGCTTCTGTATGTTTACAAGACGCAGATCACCGGAGGTCCGATTTACCCGCGGTACGATTACACGCGGAATCTGGCCACCGACCTGGCCGACTTCGCCGGGTTCCAGCGGTGTTACACGGGTCCGGAGAATGCCGGTGGTTTGAATCTGAACTGCCAGCGGGTCAACAGCGACAGCGACTGCGACATCGATTTCACCGACTTCACCGCCTTCCTGGCGGTCTGGGACAACGGTGGGTGAACCGAATGGGGCGCTTGGCAAGGACAAGGACGATGGCGGAAGCACCGAGATCGAGGGTGCGGGAAAGGAGGAACGGGGCCGCTCACGGGAGGGAAGCGGCCGCAGGTCGAATCCCCGGCACCCTTGCCCAGCTCGGCCCAGCGACGGTCGAGCGCCGGGACGGCGTGCCCAAGCATCAGCAGACCCGAGAGATCCTCATCGAGGCGATTCGCTCCGGCCGTTTCGCTCCCGGCAGCAAGCTGCCCTCCACCAAGGAGATCAGCTCCTTGGTCAACGTCAGCCTGATGACCGCTCATCGGGCCTTGGAGGATCTCGACGCCATGGGCTGGCTGCGCCGCGAGGTGGGCCGCGGGACCTTCGTCCGCGAGGACATCGATTTCCAGAAGGACCAGATACGCGAGATTTCCATCTGCCTGATCCTGGAGCACAGCGAGAACCTCAATATCGACGACTACTACCACGGCACGCTCATCAACGGCCTCAGGAAGGAGGCCCGCAACGACTCGTGCCAGGCCGAGTTCTTCTTCCACGACCGATTCCATATTCGCGGAGGCCGGCGTCATGCGGAGGTGGGAGCCATTTGCATCCATCCCACTCTGGAGCGTCAGAGCAGCGTGGAAGAACTGGCCCGTCGTCACCCGCTCGTGGTTCTTGGCGGCAGTTTCACCAACACCCAGGTCGCGTGCGTGGACTCCGACAACGAGATGGGCGGTCGGGAGGCCGTTCGGCATCTGCTGTCCCTTGGGCATCGCCGGATTCTGCTGCTGTCCGGCCCTTACAGCCTTAGCAATTCCCGCGACCGTGCGGAGGCGGCGGTCGCCGAGTTGGCTGCGCACGGAATCCGCCTTCGGCCGCAGGATCTGCTGATTTCCAGCGATACGATTGCCCCGGACGATGAGACGAAGGCCCGTTTGGAGCGGGCCTTTGCCGGTCCGGATCGACCGACCGCCGTGTTCGCCGGCGGTTTCTATCTCGCCCTGGCGGTCATGAATATGGTTCGCAGCCGGGGGCTGAGGATTCCCCAGGACGTGTCGATTGTCGGCTTCGACGATCCAGCCTCGGCCGCCTTGCTGGATCCGCCGTTGACGACCGTTCGGCAGCCTCTGGAGGCTCTTGCCGCCCGGGCGTATGTCAGCGTTCGTGATGCTTTGCTGTCCGGAACGATGAAAGCGACTTCCGTCAGGTTGCCGCCCACGCTGGTGGTTCGGAATTCCACCGGGCCGGCGCCTCGCTATAATAGTTGATAGATATGCCGAGTTGGGCATCGGGAGGTTTAAGATGCGCACAATGACGACCATGATCGCCGTAGCAACCCTCGGTTTAGCTCTTTGGCTGACGCCGGCGTCAGGGCAAACCGTCACGGTGTTGTTGTCTTCGCCGGAGAACGGTTCCGTCGTGGAGCCGGGGGCAACCATTCACTGGTCGATCGAGTTCAACGTTTCCAGCGGCGACAACCTCGGGTTGGCGTTGCTCTCCGTCGATTTGGCGCAGAGCGACTCCAATCCCGCTCGATTTGATATTCCGCCCGCCAGCGGCGTCCCCGCTGCCATGTCGAATTTCAGTCGTCCGGCGGGCATCTGCAACCCGGGCGAGACCGATCCGACGACTGGCTACACGGGGGTGCAGCGCGGCACTGCCGGCCGCCGAAACCTGGTGCAGATCGGTGGTGCGCAGAATACCTTCGGTCAAGCCTTGCCGCCCGGCACCGGCGTGGCGGAGAACGCCTCCGTGGTCCTTGGGGTGGGTCAGAGTGGTAATGTGCTGCTGGCCTCCGGGTCGTTTCCCGCTCCGGCTGCAACGGGCACCTACAACTTCCTGGTGCGCAACATCATCGCGAACGTGATTACCGCGGTGAACCCGACCTTCTCGTCCGTGACGGAGGCCACCCTCAGCCCGGCGTCAGTCACCACGTTCAGTTTCTCGGTCGGACAATGCAATCCGGCGGATGTCAACTGTGACACAGCCGTGGACGGCCGGGATATCCAGGCATTTGTGGATATTCTTTTGCAGTTGCAGACGCCGTGCTCGGCGTGTGCAGGCAATGTGGACGGCCTGGGTGGGGTGACGTCCGAAGACGTTCCCGCCTTTGTGAACGCTTTGCTGACCGCTCCCTGATCGACGATCCTGGCACGATTCAGGTTCTGACCGGCGGCCCTCCGATTTGCGGAGGGCCGTTGTGTTACAGGTGCTCGTGCAGGAAGCGGATCCGTTCCTGTGTCTGAAACACGTCTCCTCCTTCGTGGCCGTTATACCGATAGACCCGAAGCTCCTTTGGTGCCGGGATGCGGTTGTACGCGGCGAAGACTGTGCTGGGTGGGCAGGTTTGGTCCATCAGGGCCACGGAGAAGAGGCTTTGCGTTCGAACGCGGCTCGCGAAGCAGCAGCCGTCGAAGTATGAGAGGGTATGCAGGGTCCGCTCGACGCGATCGCGGTGGCAGGCCAGATACGCGGTGATTTCCGCGTAAGGCTGCTGATCGGTGATTTCGATGGCTCGCCGGAAGTGGCAGAGAAACGGCACGTCGGCCAGGAGCAGCTTGACGCTCCGCGGCGCCAGGGCGGCGACGGCCAGGGCCAGGCCGCCGCCTTGGCTGGCTCCACTCACCGCGATGCGCGCGGGATCAACTTGGGGATGGGATGCGGCCGCTTGCACCGCCCGCACGGCGTCGGTGATGAGTCTCCGATAGTAGTAGCTTTCCGGCGATCCGAGGCCTCGCGTCAGGAAGCCGGGGAAGTGCGGATCGGCCGCGGCGTCATCCGGCGTGTCGCCGGGCGACCAGGTGGAGCCTTGCCCCCGGTTGTCCATCACGAAATGGGCGAAGCCCGCCACGCAAGGTTCATAGTGTGCAAAGGGGAGTGAACGCCCGCCACCGTAACCGCAGAAAGTGACCACACAGGGTAGCCGCTCCGTATTCCCCGCCGGTTGTAGAAACCAGGCCCGAATGCGCTGGCCTCCATACCCGCAGAAGGCAGCGTCGGCGACGTCGATCAGGCGATACGCCGGATCGGACACTGTTTCGAAAGAAGCGGCCAGATCCCAGCGTGAGACCATCTCCAGCGTGGTCTCCCAGAAACGGTCGAAATCGCCCGGCTCGTTGATGGGAGGCGCGTAGTTCCTAAGCTGTTCGAGCGGAAGATCAGTCAGCAAGTTGTCTCCTCCCGCAGTCGGACTCCGTTTCACGAAGTCCTTGTTTCCAGGGGTCGGCCTCCCGCGGCAGCAGCACGTAGGCCACCCCGCCGCTGCCTCCGAGCCAAGCCCGCTCCAGCTCCGGACGAGCATACTTCAATTGCCCTTGGCCCGGGTCATGAGCGGCGGGATCGTTGACTTCCACGTTGCCTTCGGCATCAAATCCGCACACGACGATCAGGTGACCATCGGTTGTGGCATAGGGGGCAGCGGCGATCAGACCGGGTTCGTTGAAGCGGATCGAGATGATCACCGGACATCCTTCCGCAATGCAGCGTTCGACCTCCGCCCAGCCGCTGAACCTGGTCAGGTAGCCGGGTACCCCGAATGTGTAGGCGGCCTGGACGTTACGAGGCCAGTTGCCATAGAGATCATGCACCGGGTCATAGCAGGCCTCGGCGACTTCGAGCGTCGACCGGTCGATGCCGTGGTAGGCCATGACCATGCTGACGGATGCCGGGCTGCAAAGCCGCCCGCTCAGTTCTTGCCGCGGCGTGGCTTGTCCTTTGAACGGCACGGTCAATCGCCGCTGAACTTGGTTGGGAGCCGACACGGCGGGAGACGGATCCGGAGGCGTCCATGAATCCGGCAGCCCAGTCAGATCGCTGACACACAGGACTACCCGCCGGACGGCGATGGGGTCCGGTTCCGCTCTCGTGGTCATGCAGCGCAGGCGATATCGAAGCAGATCAAAACGCTCCGACGAAGAGAAGTAGTCCACATCGATTCGACCTTGGTCGCAGTGCGTTGTCGCGTTTTCGGAAGGCCGCAGAGGCCCCGAGCTGCCGAGGTGAAGCCAGGGGCTCCAGATCCCGTCGAACCGCCGACCGACTCTTATATCGACCCGGAAGCTGCTCTCCGGCGGCAGCCGCACGTTCCAGGAGACCAACAACTCATTGAACTTGATGTCTGAGAAGATCGGCGGGGACTCATAAACGGTTTCACGGCCGGCTTCACCATCAAGCAGCAACCCCACCTTTGACTCGACTCTCCGGCCCGGTCGCTCGACCTCCCCGCCGAAGTCCTCAGCAGCCTCCTGACGGATGGTCCGGTGTCGGTATGACCGCCAAGGGGTGGGGTCGGGCTGTGCGGCGGCCAGGCATGCCGACTCCGGCTCGCCGGCGTCCCGCAACCAGAGCACCACCGACCGCGCCATGCGGGAGAGGTACTCCGGGCCGCGGGGATGGTGTATCATGCCCGCCAGCAGGATCGGCCGGTCGGGCAGTTCGATCCGCGCCGTGTCCAGATGCCAGTCTTCATAAAGGCCGTTCTTCCTCAGCATCTTCAGCCCGAGCCCCCTGAGGCCGGCTACGAAGTAGTCATCGTGGAACTCAGCCCAGGGCGCGGCGAAGACTTCACGCAGCGCCCGGCAGACGATGGGGCTGCCCAGCCGGTCCTGTTCCAGCCGCAAGTAGAACCGGAGACATTGCCGGACGGTCGCAGCGTGCGAAAGGTCGCCCAGGGGGTCCCCGGTTCGCGGCCGGTCGATGCCGTAGTGCTTGCCGCACCATAATCCGCCCCCGTGGGTCTGGTCGTAGAAGCGGTATTCCGGGGAGAGGAGTAGTCGCTGAATCGGCTCAAGCCCGACGAGTTGACTGTACTTGGCGGCCAGATCGTTGTCGGAGCGTTTGATCACCGCTTGCAGCTCACGCATCACCATGGGAGGCGGGGACGCCGCGATATCCGGGTGGGCGAGCAGATAGGCGAACACGATCATGATCTTCGGCACGCTCGCTCCGTAAAACATCTGGTCGGCGTTGATCATCGCCACGCGGGGACCGCCGAGATCGACGATCCCGAAAGCCCGGTCAGATGGGGCGATGCCCAGCTCCCTACATATCAGGCGATCGATTCGTTGCAACGCCTCCTGTAACTCAGGGTCCAGCGGGGTATCCGGCGTGAGGTCGAGGGATTGAGCCTCGGGCGGAATCCGGAATTCGCGGGGCGGCGGCCGCGCACTGGAGCAGCCGATCAATATCGTCGCCCAGAGCAAAGGCCATGTGGCGACGGCCGATCTCCCCGATAGGCTTCGTGCCCAAGAGATGCGCGATGCCGTCGTCACGGGGCTTGCTCCGCGGCCACAGGCAGAGTGGTCAAGTCGTCGGACGACGGCCCTCTCCCCGGCAACAGCAAACCGAGGTTGTTGGCGACCTGTCGCAGCCGGCCGGGCACTCCGCCGTGGATGGGCGAGTTGAGAACGTGGTGCAGGCCGTCGGCATCCTGCATGACCAGGGTGGTGGAACCTCCGCCGTCAAGGTTCAGGGCGTCCCAGGCTCCCAGTTGGAGAAAGACCGCCGCCAGCTCCGGCAGTGTCAGTCCAACGGAGAACTGCGGTTGTCGCCCGTCGGCGACGACCACCCAGAGTGTCCGTCCTTCTCGGTCCACCCCGACCGCGGTTCGCGGATTCGCTCCGCCGAAGCTGGTTTCGCAGAGCGCCGGGTCGACGACCACGCGGCCATCGTCCACCAGCATGCCGAAACCCGGGATGACGTCCCATGCTTCCTTCGTATCGAAGGGCGGAGCCTTCAGTGACACTCGGCCGTCGCGGGCGATGAACATGGCCCCGTAATCCTTGACCGGCGGGGAGTACACTGTTCCCTCTCGGGCGGCCAACCCGACGACGTCCATCGGTTGCCCAGCGGAGGCTCGAAACGGACCGAAAGCGCTGGTGTTGATAGCCAATTGCGCGCGGTGTCGCTTGGCGAATTCAAGCGTGTTCTCGCAGAGCGTTTCGTAGTCCGTTCCGTCCTCCCCGTGGGACGAGTGGGGTTCGGTCAGGACGAAGCCGACGCCCGGGGTGGAAGCATCGAGTCGTGCGATCCAGATTCGTTGCGGGCAAGGCCGGTCGAAGATGAGCAGCTTGGTCTCCAGGGCGGGCGCAAAGGCGGGAATCGGCGTTTCGGATCTTGGCCGGGACAGCCATTGGCGGGCTTCGGCGACCGCTCGAGCGACGGGGAAGGAGGCAGTGCCGCCGGGGGACTGTGGCGCTACTTCCGCGGTGGGTGGCCTACACGCTCCGACGAGAGCGCACCACGCCGCGATGCAGACCTTGGGCAGCGGCCCGAAAGACCGTAAAGTCATGGTTGATTCCCATGTCGTCCGATGGCACGCAATATCCGCGAACCCTCCTCGCCCCGCAAGGGGGCAGTGTGGAACTACCTCCTGCGACTCCGGCGAAACGATTGGATTCGCTGGATGCTCTCCGCGGCTTGGCCATTTTGGCCATGGCGCTGTCCGGCCTGGTGCCGATGGGTCCGCTTCCGCAGTGGATGTATCACGCCCAGCTCATCGCCCCGGCGATGAGGCACGATTCCACCGTGGCCGGCCTGACGTGGGTAGACCTGGTCTTTCCGCTGTTCCTGTTCTCCATGGGTGCGGCGATTCCGCTGGCCCTGACACGGCGCGCCGTGGGTGGGGAGCCGGCCTGGCGAGTGCATCTTGGCCTGCTCAGGCGAGCGGCGCTGCTGGCCTTCTTCGCGATCTACGCCCAGCACATCGCGCCGTACACCATCTCCAATCCGCCGACCCAGCGGGCATGGTGGCTGGCCCTTGTGGGCTTCGCGATGCTGTTTCCCGCTCTAACGCGGTTGCCGCAGGCATGGTCGCCCTGGGTCGCGGGCGTCTGCCGGGCGTTGGGCTGGCTGGGTTGCCTGGGGATCCTGGTGGTCCTGAACCACCAGTCCGGCGATACGATGACCCTGCTGGTGTCGCGGATCGTCCGCCGCAGCGACATCATCCTTCTGGTGTTGGCCCATGTCGCTTTGTTCGGCGGTTTTGTCTGGTGGTGGACTCGCGGCCGTTGGGCGCTTCGCTTGGCGGTGATGCTGGTGCTGATCGCCATGCGCTTGAGCCGCGCCGAACCCGGATGGGTCCAGTCCGCGTGGGATTGGACACCGGCAGCGTGGCTCTATCAGTTTCGTTACTTGCAATACCTGCTGGTGGTTCTGCCGGGAACGATCGTCGGTGACCTGTTCCTTCGCGAACAGAACACGGCGGCCGCCGGGTCGCACCGGTCGGCGATCAGATCAGCAGCTCGCGCAACCGTGCTGTTTCTGCTTGTGCCGGCCCTTCTGATGGGGTTGCAAACCCGGCGGCTGCCGGAGACGCTGCTGGCCTGCGCGCTGCTCTGTGGGCTCGGCGAGTGGTTGTTGCGCGGACCGGCCGGCGATCGCGCGAGCCTGGATCGCGCGGTCTTCCTTTGGGGGGCGGTCTGGCTGGCGGTAGGCTTGTGCTTCGAGCCTTTCGAGGGCGGGATCAAGAAGGATCCGGCCACGCTCAGCTACTAGAACCTATCCCTAAACTTGCATTCTGTATAGCCATGATGTATACTACACAACATGCTGAAGCTCACGGATGACATTCGCGATTGGTTGCTGGAACGGATCCCCGATGCGCCGGTCAACCCGAAGGGCGGGCGGCCCCCGCTGGACAAGGCCCGGGTGCTGGGCGGCATCTTCTGGATCCTGGACAACGGGGCCAAGTGGAAGGACCTCCCGCCGGAGTTCGGCTCCAAGAGCGCCGTCCACCGGCACTTCCAACGCTGGGTTCGGGAGGGCGTCTTCGAGCGCATCCTCCGCGACGCCGGACACGTGGTCGAGGAGCGTGG
>CAZNFM010000009.1:0-127856 GCA_964572385.1 uncultured Planctomycetaceae bacterium
AACTCCGCGCTTCCGGCCAGAAACTCCGCGCTTCGGGCCAGAAACTCCGCGCTTCCGGCCAGAAACTCCGCGCTTCTGGCCAGAAACTTTTCGCTTCTGGCCAGAAACTTTTCGCTTCACCCTGGTGCGAGAATCCTTTCTCGCACCCTCTACTGCGGGAATCCTTTCCCGCGCAAGACCCACCCTGGTGCGAGAATCCTTTCGCGGCTCGTGCGAGATTCCCATCTCGCGCGGCTCGTGCGCGAAGGGATTCTCGCACCAGCAGACTCCTCGCCCTGGTGCGAGAATCCTTTTTCGCACCCACCACGCCCTGGTGCGAGAATCCTTTTTCGCACCCACCACGCCCTGGTGCGAGAATCCTTTCTCGCACCCACCACGCCCTGGTGCGAGAATCCTTTCTCGCACCCACTACTGCAAGAATCCTTTTCCCCGCAGGACCCCATTCGCGCCCCCTGGTGCGGGAACGGAATCCCGCGATCGTGCGTGCGAGATGGGAATCTCGCCCGAGCCGGAATCGCGCCCGAGCCGGCGGTGGCCCGCCGGTTTGAGCCAGCGGGGCTCGCCCAAGGCACACGCCGCCGACCGGACCGCACCAGCCCTGGCTAAGGCAGCTTCGACGCGTCCGCCTGCAAGGCCCAACCGAGGAACGCCCACTGGTCGGTCAGCTCCTCGATCCGCTTGGCGGTCGGCTTGCCGGCGCCGTGGCCGGCCTTGGTCTCGATGCGGATCAAGACCGGGGCCGGGCCGTCGTGGGCGGCCTGCAAGGCGGCCGCGAACTTGAAGCTGTGCGCCGGGACCACGCGGTCGTCGTGGTCGGCGGTGGTGATCAGCGTCGCGGGATAGGCCGTGCCTTTCTTCAGATGGTGCAGCGGCGAGTAGGCGTACAGCGCCCGAAACTCCTCCGGGTTCTCCGGCGAGCCGTAGTCCGCCACCCAGGCATGCCCGATCGTGAACTTGTTGAAGCGCAGCATGTCCAACACGCCCACGGCCGGCAGCGCCGCCGCGAACAGATCCGGCCTCTGGGTCATGCAGGCCCCGACCAGCAGCCCGCCGTTGCTGCCGCCGCCGATGCCCAGGTGCCGGGAGTCGGTGTACCGGTTGGCGATCAACCACTCCGCCGCGGCGATGAAGTCGTCGAAGACGTTCTGCTTGTTCAGCTTCCGGCCGGCGTCGTGCCACGCCTTGCCGTACTCCCCGCCGCCGCGGAGGTTGGGCATGGCGTACACCCCGCCCATGTCCAGCCACACGATGGTGCTCACGCTGAAATAGGGCGTCAGCGATATGTCGAAACCGCCGTAGCCGTACAGGTAGGTCGGGTTGGCCCCGTCGAGCTTCAGCCCCCGGCGGTGGGTGATGAACATCGGGACCCGGGTGCCGTCCTTGCTCCGGTAGAAGACCTGCTTCACCTCGTAATCCGCGGGGTTGAAATCCACCTTCGGCTTGCGGTACTCGGTGCTCCGGCCGGTGGCGGCATCGTAGCGGTAGATCGTCGCCGGAAAATTGAAACTGGTGAATTGATAGAACGTCTCCGCGTCCGTCCGCTTGCCGCCGAAGCCGCCCGCCGTCCCCAGCGTCGGCAAAGCGACCTCCCGCACCGGCCTGCCCTCCAGATCGAAAACCCGCACCGCGGTGTGGGCGTCCTTCAAGTAGGTGGCCATGAACTGGTTGTGGATGGTACTGACGCCCTGGAGCGTGTCGCCGCTCTCCGGGATGATCTCCTTCCAGGCGGCGCGCTCGGGCCGCCGCGTGTCGATGGCGATGACCCGGCCCCGCGGGGCCTCCAGGTCCGTCCGGAACCAGAAGACCGGCCCGTCGTTGTCGATGAAGCTGTACTGGGCGTCGAACTGGTTCAACAGCTCGACCACCGGGGCGTCCGCCTCGGTCAGGCTCTGGTAAAAGACGCAATTGTTGGTCGTGTCGCTCTTGCTCACGCCGATGATCAGGTAGGCCCCGTCGTCGGTCACGCCCCCGCTGATCATCCAGTCCTTCTCGCTCTCGGCGGGGCGGTGGTAGATCAGCCGATCCTCCGACTGCGGCGTGCCGAGCCGGTGGAAGTAAAGCTTCTGGTGGTAGTTCTGCCCGGCCAGCTCCTGTCCCGCCGGCGGCTCGTCGTAACGGCTGTAGTAGAAACCGTCGTTGCTCTTGGCCCACGACACCCCGCTGAACTTGATCCACTTGAGGTGGTCGTCGCGGTCCGTGCCGGTGTCGATCTCCCGCACGCGGTATTCGATCCAGTCCGAGCCGGCGCCGGAAAGGCCGTAGGCCATCAGCCGGCCGTCGTGGCTCACCGAGTAGCCCGCCAGGGCCACCGTCCCGTCGTCCGAAAGTCGGTTCGGGTCCAGCAGCACCCGCGGCTCGCCGTCGAGCCGCTCCGTCCAGTACAGCACGCTCTGGTTCTGCAACCCGTCGTTCTTCGAATAGAAGTAGCGGCCGCCCTCCTGGTAGGGCAGCCCGTATTTCTCATAGTCCCACAGCCTGGTCAGGCGGGCGTGGATCCGGTCGCGGTGCGGCAGCTTGGCCAGGAACGGCATGGTCACCGCGTTCTGGGCCTGGACCCAGGCGGCCGTCTCCGGCGAACGGTCATCCTCCAGCCAGCGATAGGGGTCGGGCACCTGGACGCCGTGGTAATCGTCCACCTGGTCCACCTGCCGCGTGACCGGATACGTCAGCTTCGGCATCTCGACCGGCGCCCGCGAAGCGGACGGCTGCTGGCACCCGACCACGGCCGCCGCGATCACCAGCGAGCCAGCCCACACGAACCCACCGCGACAACGGCGCATCGTCATCTAACTCTCCTTCAAGTGGTTTTCGACGGGTCGGCGGTCGGCCGGGCGGGGGCGGGGACTCCCCCGCGCCGCAGCCGTCGCCTTCTTTCGCCTAACGAGCGCGGCAGTATAGCCTCACGACCATTCGGGTCCATTCCCTGCCGGCGGGTTGCGTGAATCGCCCTCCCGCCGTAGAACATGGCCCCGGAAGGCCATCCGGCCCGCGGGGGAACCACCACGCGGCCGACGTCGGCAGAGCCCGCCATCCGACAGACCCCGCCGGGCGGTCCGGGGCCTCGGTAATTCCTGTAAGCCTGACACGGGAGACCCATCGTGGACACACTGCTCGATCGATTCTGCCGCTATGTGAAGGTGGAAACCACCGCGGTTGAAGACACCAAGGACTACCCCAGCTCCAAAGGCCAGCTGGAACTGGGCCGCATGCTGGCGGACGAGATGCAGGCCCTCGGGCTGGAAGGCGTCGGCGTCGACGCCAACGGCATCGTGATGGGCACCGTGCCCGGCAACGTCAAGGCCCCGACCATCGCCTGGCTGGCCCACATGGACACCTCGCCGGAGGCCAGCGGCAAGAACGTCAAGCCGATCCTGCACCGCAACTACAACGGCAAGGACATCGTGCTGCCCGGCGACCGGTCCAAAGTGATCCGCGTCGAGGAAACCGAGGGCCTCGCGGAACTGAAAGGCAAAACCCTCATCACCACCGACGGCACCACGCTGCTCGGGGCCGACGACAAGGCCGGGGTCGCGGTGATCATGACCGCCGCGGCCCACCTGATGAAAAACCCGAAGCTGAAGCACGGGCCGATCCGCGTGGTCTTCACCTGCGACGAGGAGGTCGGCCGCGGGTGCGACAAGATCGACATCAAGAAGATCAACGCCCGCTGCGCCTACACCCTGGACGGCGAGGGCGAGGGCGGCATCGAAAACGAAACCTTCTCCGCCGACCTGGCCACGGTGACCATCACCGGCCGCAACATCCACCCCGGCCTGGCCAAAGGCAAGATGATCAACGCCATCCGGCTGGCGGGACAGTTCCTGTCGCGACTGCCCTGGCACACCCTCGCCCCCGAGCGGACCTGCGGGCGGGAGCCGTTCCTGCACCCGTACACGATCGAAGGCGGCGTGCCCGAAGCCAAGATCAAGATCCTGCTGCGGAGCTTCGTGACCGGCGACCTCAAGAACGAGGCCCAGGTGCTCAAGGACATCGCCAAGACCGTCATCGTCGAGCACCCCGGCGCGAAGATCGACGTGGACGTGAAGAAACAATACCGCAACATGATCGAGCACCTGGCCAAGGAACCCCGCGCGGTGAAGCTGGCGGTGCAGGCCATCGAGCGGGTCGGCCTTCAGCCGAAGTTCCAGTCCATCCGCGGCGGCACGGACGGCTCCCGCCTCAGCGAGATGGGCTTGCCGACGCCGAATCTCTCGGTCGGCATGCACAACTTCCACTCACCGCTGGAGTTCGCCTGCCTCGAGCAGATGGAATCCTCGGTGAAGGTGCTGGTGGAACTGGCCCAGCTCTGGGGCAAGCAGAAATAGGAGACCCCGAACCGCCGAGTGGCGAAACCGCGTGGGGCCGCCGTCCCGATCGCCAAGCCGGACCGGCGTGGCCGCCCCCGCCGCCGCGAAGGGAAACACTGAGGCGAGCCCCGCAGGTGCGTGAGGCCCTTCTCGCCCCTGCCGCTCCGGGAATCCTTCCCGGTAAAATGAAACGAAGCAACGTCGCCCCGTCGGCGGACGGCCGAGAACCGACCACTGGACCCTGATAACGGCGTCACGACTCCCTTGTCCCAGCCGATTCACCATCCACCACCGCGTCGCGAGGCCGAAGACCATTGCGGGCTGTTTGGCGTCTTCGGCCACCCGGAGGCCGTCGATCTGACCTACCTCGGCATCTACGCCCAGCAGCACCGCGGCCAGGAGTCCGCCGGCATCTGCTCGGCTCGTGACGGTCAGCTCTTCCGCCACGCCGCGATGGGCCTGGTCACGCAGGTGTTCGAACGCCGCGAACTCAAAGCCCTCGCCGCCCCCGCTGCCATCGGCCACGTCCGCTACTCCACCACCGGCTCCTGCCACGACGTCAACTGCCAGCCGCTCCTCGTGCAATACTCGGGCGGGCAGGTGGCCGTGGCCCACAACGGCAACCTGATCAACGCCGCCGAGCTGCGGACCGCGCATGAACGCCGCGGCGCCATCTTCCAGACCAGCAGCGACACCGAGGTCATCCTGCACATGCTGGCCAGCCCCCAGCACGCCGATTCGCCGGACCCCCTGGCCAGCGTGCTCCGCGATCTCCGTGGGGCCTTCAGCCTGTTGTTCATCTTCGCCGACCGGATCGAGGCCGTCCGTGACCCCCACGGCCTGCGGCCGTTGTGCCTCGGTCGCATCAACGGATCGGCCTGGGTGGTGGCCAGCGAAACCTGTGCCCTGGACATCATCGACGCGGAGTACGTTCGCGACGTCGCCCCCGGCGAGATCGTGACGCTCTCCGCCGCCGGCCTCTCCAGCCGGATGTTCGTGGAGCCGGCGGAGGTTCGTCCGGCCCACTGCATCTTCGAACACGTCTACTTCGCCAACCCTTCCTCCGACGTCTTCGGGCAGAACGTCCACACCTTCCGCGTCGCGACCGGGCGGCGCCTGGCCCAGGAGGCCCCCGCCGACGCCGACCTGGTGATTCCCGTGCCCAACTGTGCCCGCTGCGCCGCCATCGGCTACAGCGAGGTCAGCGGCATCCCCATCGGCCGCGGTTTCACCACCAGCCACTATGTCGGCCGCAGCTTCATCATGCCGAATCAGCGGCAAAGGGACCTGACCGTGAAAATGAAGCTGAACGTGATCCGCGAGGCTGTCCGCGGCAAGCGGCTGGTGGTGATCGAGGACAGCGTCGTCCGCGGCACGACCACCCGCGGGAAGATGGGCGCCCTGCGCAAGGCCGGTGCCCGCGAGGTGCATCTCCGCGTCGCCAGCCCGCCCATCCGGCACCCCTGCTTCTTCGGTATCGACTTCCCCAACCAGCACGAGTTGGTGGCGATGAACCGATCCGTGGAGGAGATCCGCGACTTCCTCGAGGTGGACTCGCTGGCCTATCTGTCGATCGAGGGCCTGCTGAGCTGCACTCGACACCCCGCCGACCACTACTGCACGGCCTGCTTCTCCGGGCAGTACCCCATGCCCGTCGTCGGCACGGTGGACAAATTCGGACTGGAACGGTTTCGCTTATCGACCGGCCCGGGTTGAGCGGCTGACCCGGTTCGCGTGTTACCCGCCGGCGGCCACGATGGCCGGCGGGCGGCCTTCCGGCCTGCCGGAAGCGCCCGGCCCCCCCAGCCGTGGAGCGCTGGCGGCGCTCACTTCCGCCAGAACATGCGCGAACGGCATGTGCGCCCGCTTCATCTGCCGCAACTGGCGACACTGGGTCCGGGCGTAGGCCAGGGCGGCGTTGCCGTTGGGGTCTTCCTGCACGACGCCGCTGCTCGTCTCGCGGCTGAGCACATCCGCGATGCGGTCGATCGCTTCGGCGTGATACTGCCCCAGGATCACCGGATCAAGCTGGTGCCGCGACAGTCTCGACCACCACTCCACCGACCGCCGCCAGGCCTGCTCCGAGGCCAGCAGGTTCATCCGCTTGAAGATCGCGCGGTTGGTGCGGAAAGAAAGCATCGTCTCCCGCAGGTGCTTCTCCAGCAGCCGCTCCGGCTCGGTGTAGTGCCCCCGCAGGCGGGTCCGCAGGTGCGACCAGTGTTCGCGGCCGATCGGCGCGTCGGCGCGGATCTCCCAGTACAGATGCCCCAGCGCCACGGTGGAGCGGCTCAGGGCCATCTGCCGCGGCAGGAACTTGTTGTGCGCCACCGTGTCCGCCGCCAGATGGGCCAGGTAGCCGTAGGCAAAGGCCCGCCCGCTGCTCGTCTCCGCCGAGCTTAACAACGAAAAACCCGTCTCCCAGCGATGACAGATCTGCTTCGTGCGGCTCATCTTCTTGGCGAAGACCGTATCCGTGGCCACGTTCCCGTAGACGAAAAAACGCCGGTTCCGGGCGATCAAGGTCGCCACCCCGGCCGGCAGCAGCCACAAATTGGCCAGCAAGTCCCCCGCCAGTTTGATGTGCGTGGCCGGACCCCAGGCCCAGGCCTCGTGACCCAGGGCCAACACCAGAAAGGCGGCGGCGAGGATGATGAACGTCCGCGGCGATCTTCCCACGAATGCTTCCCTCTCGTGCGGCAGGCAGGTGCGAGCAGGCCGCACATTATAGCCGGTCGCGGACCCCGCCCCAAGCTCCCGCTGAGGTTCTCGCGCCGACTCGGCCACTTTCCGCGACGGAGCCGACGCCCGGCTCGGCGGCCGCCGGTCTCCGTCCGCACGGCCGCTCACCGATAGATCGGATTTTCGCGTCGCCGGGTTCGGCCGAGACCGCGGAATCAACCGGCTTGTCCCATTTTCGACCCGAGCTGGAATCGACCGGGCTTCGCCGGGCACGATATTCCCGCTATTCTCCGTCTGGTGAGGGCGTTTCCCTCCCCGCCGAGGTCCGCTACAACGCGGCTCCGGCACCGAATCGCCCCCGGAGGCCCGCCATGCGTCCCTTATTCGCTTGCTTGCCGTTGTTCGTGATCGTCGCCGGGTGCCGCGTCGATCCGCTGGGTCGGGCGCTCGAGGCGGCGGTGGAACGGGAACTCCGCGACCAGCTCGTGCTCGACCCCGCCGCCGTCGAACGTTTCGCCGACCTGGCCCTCCGCTGCCTGCACCAGGAGTATCCCAACAAGATCGCCCACGTCATGAACGAGGACGCCGACGCCCGCCCCCCACGGGAATTGACGCCCGTCTTCTTCGGCTGCTACGACTGGCACTCGTCGGTGCACGGACACTGGCTGCTGGTGCGGCTGTGCCGCTGCTACCCGCAGGGGCGGTTCGTGGCGGAGGCCCGCGCCGCCCTGGACCGCAGCTTCACCCCGGAGCGAGTGGCCGCCGAGCTGGCCTATCTGAACGTCCGCGGCCGGGCCACCTTCGAACGCCCCTACGGACTGGCCTGGCTGCTGCAACTGGCGGCGGAACTGCACGAGTGGGACGACCCGCAGGCCCGACAGTGGGCCGCCACGCTCGAACCGCTGGAGCGACTCGCCGTCGATCGGTTCCGCGTCTGGCTGCCCAAGCTCACTCACCCCGTCCGCACTGGCGAGCACACCCAGACCGCCTTCGCCCTGGGACTGGCCCTGGACTACGCCCGCATCCGCGGCGATGCCGAATTCGCCGCCCTGCTCGAGGAACGGACCCGCTCCTACTACCTCCACGATCGCGACGCCAACCTGGCCTTCGAGCCGGACGGGCAGGCCTTCCTCTCGCCCATCCTGGCCGAAGCCGACCTGATGCGCCGCGTGCTGCCGCCACCGGAATTCGCCGCTTGGCTGGGCCGCTTCCTGCCCAAACTGCCCCGCCGGGCCTCCGCCGACTGGCTGGCCCCCGCGGTCCCCGCCGATCGCACCGACCCCCAACTGGTGCACCTCGACGGGCTGAACCTCTCGCGCGCCTGGATGCTGGAGGGCATCGCCACGGGCCTGCCGCCCGGCGACCCGCGGCTCCCGGCGCTGCTCGCGGCGGCCCGCGCCCACCGCCCCGCGGGACTGGAGGCCGTGACCGGCGAGCATTACGAAGGCGGGCACTGGCTGGGCAGCTTCGCGGTCTACCTGGTCACCCATCGGGGCTTGTCCACCGTGCCACGCCATTGACACTATCGAACCCCCGGAAATGAAAACCGGCCTGCCCCGGGAGGTTCCTTCCGCACAGGGCAGGCCGTCGGCATCTTCAATGATTGAGCAGGGCGGCCGACGGTCCTCGCCGATCCGCACCCATCGAATCATGCCGGCGACCGGATCACAACACTTTCCCGACGACGCGTCAACGCCCCCTCCCGGGGTCTTTTCCCGTCCCCGCCCTCGCGGCTCGGATCCGTCGCCGGGGCAGGTTATGATGCCCTCCCGGCCGGAGGCCGAGGCCGCCGGCGAGCTCGTTCCTCGCCGCCGCCCAAGCGGCCCCGCCGACCGACGACGCCCCCGCCATGAACGGCCCCGAACCGCCTACGCCTGGCCCCACCGGACGCTTCGGCCGGTCTCGCCGCCTCAAGGGCCGAGCCGCCTTCCGCCGCGTGTTCGACCAGAAGTGCTCCGCCGGCGGCCGGTTGCTGGTGGTCTATGCCCTGCCCAACGGCGGCGGTCTCACCCGGCTTGGGCTGGCCGTCGGCCGACGACACGGCAACGCCGTCCGTAGGAACCGCCTCAAACGACTCCTCCGGGAGGCCTTCCGGCTCGAAATGCATAATCTGCCATCCGGTTACGACCTGGTATGTATACCTAGGGAAGGCACCAACGCGTCGCTCGCGGAGTACCGTCGCAGCCTCCGTAGCACCGTCGGCAGGGCCGTCCTGCGGCACGGCCGCACCGCCCGAAGGACGCCCGGACCGACTCCGCAGACCGAAGAGAACTAGCCGGCCGCAGGTCCGATTTGACACTGACCCGGCCCACGCTTAAACAAGACGACGCTTAAACCGGGGCACGACAGGAGTTCACGCATGTCCACCCTCGCCGGGCAAGGGCTTCTCTACCGCACCGGAGCATCGCTGACCCGCGGGGTCGCCGATTTCGGGACTTTCTGGGTCTTCGCCGGCCGAGCCCTCTGGTGGACCATCCGCTGCGGCCTGACCTTGCAGAACTGGCGACTCCTGCGGCCGCAACTTTACGAGGTCGGATATCGCTCCCTCCCCGTCATCATGATCACCGGCGCCTTCGTCGGCATGGTCATCGCCGTCCAGGCCATCGAGCAGTTCCGCGCCGTCGGCATGGAAGAGCGGATGGGAGCCGTCGTCAATCTCTCCGTCGTCCGCGAGCTGGGGCCGGTCCTCGCGGGCATCATGCTGGCCGGGCGGATCGGCGGCGCCCTCACCGCCGAACTGGGCACCATGAACGTCACCGAACAGATCGACGCCTTGCGCAGCATGGGCGTGGACCCGATCCGCTACCTCGTCGTGCCCCGCTTCCTGGCCTGCTTCCTGCTGACGCCGGTCCTGACGCTCTACGCCGACCTCACCGGCAGCCTCGGCGGCTGGCTCGTCTCGGTCGTGCAGCAGGGCGTGGCCAGCGGCCCTTACTGGGACTACACCCGCGAAGCCGTGGACAATTTCGACCTGTTCAGCGGCGTTTTGAAGAGCTTCTTCTTTGGCGCGGCCCTGGGGCTGATCAGTTGCTATCGCGGGTTCTACTGCCGCCCCGGCGCCGAAGGCGTCGGCCGGGCCTGCACCGAGGCCTTCGTCGCCTCGTTCATGGCCATCCTGGTGCTGGACTACATGCTGGCCGTCATCCTTCAGGCCATCAGCAGCGGCCTGTGGGGGTTCAAGTCCCTGCTCTGATCGGTCCGCGGCGGACCGGACCCCTGCGAGGTGCCACCCGTGCCTGCCGACAAGCCCCACAACCAAACCCTCATCGAGCTGCGGCGGGTCAGCAAGCGCTTCGGCGCCCTCCGCGTTCTGGAAGCGCTGGACCTCCGCCTCGATGCCGGCCAGACCACCGTGGTCATCGGCGAGTCCGGCACCGGCAAAAGCGTCCTGCTCAAGCACATCGTCGGCCTGCTCCGCCCGGACTCCGGAGAAGTGTACTTCCACGGACAGCGGATCGATCATCTGAAGGAAGCCGACCTGGTGGCCACCCGCCGCCGCTTCGGGTTCCTCTTCCAGATGGGGGCCTTGTTCGACTCCATGACCGTCGCCGAAAACATCGCCTTCCCGCTCATGCAGCACACCGGCTGTACCTTCGCCGAAGCCGCCGACCGCGTCGCCGAAAAGCTCCGCCTGGTCGGCCTAGACGGCTTGCAGAACCGCCGGCCCGGAGAAATCTCCGGAGGACAGAAAAAACGCGTCGCCCTGGCCCGGGCCATCGCCCTCGACCCGGAGGTCGTCCTGTATGACGAGCCGACCACCGGCCTGGACCCGGTCCGGTCCGACGTGATCAACGAATTGATCCTGAAGCTCAAGCGCGAGCTTCAGGTGACGGGCGTCGTGGTGACTCACGACATGACCAGCGCGTTCAAGGTGGCCGACCGCATCGTGATGCTGCATCAGGGACGCGTCGTGGCCGACGCCGAACCGGACTGGTTCCGGACCTGCGACAATCCGATCGTCCGCCGGTTCGTCGATGGTCGCGCCGACCCGGACGACCTGGCCGCCCTGCGGAGATACTCGCGGACCGCCGCCCCCGGATAGGGCGGTCGTCCCGACCGCATCCGCGCTCAGCGGTCGTCCCGACCGCAACCGCCGGATGCCGGTCTCCGCCGCGACGAACGAACCAGCCGCGGGCCGAAAACCCGCGTCAACAGCGAAGCCGCCGGGCTTCCGACCGAGGATGAACATGAACGAAGCACGTCTCAACACCATCGTGGGCTTGTTCGCCGTCGTCGGCATCGCCGTCCTGGCGGTGCTGGTGTTCATTTACGGAGGCGGCCGCGGACTATTCCAGGACACCTACGAGATCCGCGTCCACTTCGAGGAGGGCGTCGTCGGCGTGCAGGAGGGCCAGGGCGTCACCCTCTTCGGCAAGCGGATCGGCGAAACCAAGGACATCGAATTCATCCAGAAACCCCTGACCGGCCAGGTGCTGCCTGAAGCGGGCGTCTACGTCGTCGTGGCCATCGACGGCCGCTACTCCGTCCCGACCTCGGCGGAGATGACCGTCGCGACCAGCATCATGGGCCTGGGCCGCCCGCTGATCCGCCTCGAGTGGGCCGATTCGGAGGACACCAACTACCTGCCCCGCGACGGCCGCGGCGTCATCAAAGGTCGCATGATCCCCGTCATCGACCAACTCCTCCCTCCGGACATGCAGGCTACCCTCACCAGCGCGACCCGGCACATCGGCACCCTGGCCGACGCCCTCACTCCCGCCGCCCGCAATCTCGGCCGGCTCCTGGACGAGCGCGACATCGAACGCGTGGACCTCCAGGAGCTCACCGCCAACCTGGACACCGTGATCCAGCGCTTCGATCTGACGCTGAAAAACGTGAACCTCATCCTGGGCGACCCGCAGAACCAGGACAACTTCCGTGTCGCCCTGGCCAACGCCCGCAAGATGTCCGAGAGCGGCGTCGTCCTCGTGGACAACCTCACCCTGATGAGCGAGGACGGTAAACAGGTGATGAAGGACGTGGGCGAATTGACCCGTCAACTGATCGCCACCGCCAACGACGTCTCCTCCGTGCTGAAGCGGATCGACACGGCCCTCGCCCTGATGACGGACGGCCAAGGCTCGGCGGCCCTCTTCCTCCGCGACAACCGCCTCTACGAGGAACTGGTCCTGAGCATCCGCCGACTGCAAACCACCCTGGAGGCCGTGCAGGAAGCCTTCCGCGACGGCCGGCTCCGCATGAGGATGCAGTAAGGCCCCGGTCGCCGCGGCTCCCCGCGAACCCCGTCACGGCGGCAACAACGCCTCGACGAACGCCGCAATGTCCCGGCCATCGATCACCCCGTCGGCGTTGCCGTCGGCCCGAGCCGCGTCGCAGTCGGGGAACTGCGCCGCATAGGCCCCGGGATCAATCAGCGCCAGCACGAACGGCGGAATATCCTCCCCATTGACCGCCTGGTCGCAGTTCAAGTCCCCGGCCACCGCGGCCGCGCAGGTCCGTACCCGCACTACGAAGTCGTCCACCAGCGACTCCAGCACCGAGCCGGGGTCCGTATCGTGGATCGTGAACCGCACCTGCACGCCAGCCGTCGGCACGACGTAATCGCTCACCCGCCACTCGGCGAGATTCCACACCTGCGCACTCCGCGCCACCTCCTCCACCGTCACCCAGTTCACGCCGTCGTTGGTCACGGCGACGACCAGGGCATCATCCATCTGCACGCTGATGTGAAACCACCGCCAGTAGCGGATCACGGCGTCGCCGCCGGTCAGGTCGAACACGGGCGAGACCAGGTGCGACGGGCCGCCGTCCACGTCGTTGGCCGCGGCGTGGCCCCCCGCCGCCGCGCCCGTCACGTAGCACAGGTGCCCGGGATCGGGCGTATGGTCGTCGCCGGGTTGCACGATCACGCCGGAGCTGAGCACCTGCTCCGGATCGCCCCGCTCCCAGTTGCCGCCGTCGGCCCCCGGAATCACCGTCCATCCGCGATCCTCCTCGAAATCATCGGCGAACCATTCGACCCATGTGCCGATGCCGTGCGTATGGACCGCCGCCGGTGCGGCCGTCGGCTCCGTGACCACCCCCTGCTCCGTCGTCTCGACACTGAAGTAATACTCCGGAACCTGACCGCAAGCCGCCGGAGGAAGCGTGACCCGGTATTCGCCCGGGCCGGTCTCGGTCAGCGCGATCGTCGAGAACGGGCCTCCGTCAAGACGATGATGCAGCATCGCCGTCCCGGGAACCACCGACTCGCCATAGGTCACGATCCGTGCTTCCAGCTCGAACCCCGCTCCCGGCGCCACCAGGTCCGGTAGGCCGTTCGGGAAACTGATGATCGTGGCCACGAAGGCCGCACCGTCTCCCGCCAGCGAAAACACCTGCGGCCCCTGCGGCACGCTGAACCCGTACACCTCGATCGTCCACTCGCCCGCCGCCGGGTTCTCGACCTGTACCTGCTCGACGTTGTTGAGATGGTCCTCCGCCGTCCGCACCGCGGACGCTGCGGGGGCCATCGGATCAAGCGTCCACGGGTAATACCGCCCGCCGTCCGGCCCGAAAACCCGCAAATCCAGATCGTTGACCAACGCCGGCACCACGTTCGGAGTGCCCGTCACGTCGTCCCAGGCCAGGGTGACGCGCAGCACCGACGTGCCCGGAGCGACGCTCACGACCCGGGAGTACACGCCGCCTTGATCGACCGCGGCCTCGCAGAAACCACCGGCCCGCAGCAAGTCCACGGCGGGTTGAATCCGGGCCAGACCGTATCCGTACATGTAGTCCGGGCCCGCGTTGCCCAGATCCTCCGCCGTGTGCAGCAACAGGGCCTTGATCGTCGAGTTGCGGAGCAGAGGCACGCCCGGATACTGAGCCTGGTAGTCCTCGATCAGCAGGGCGGACAGGCCGCAGACCACCGGGGCCGCCTGCGACGTGCCGCACAGGCTGCGATAGGCCGTGTCGCTGGTGGAGTTGCAGGAGGTGATCCCGCCGTCTCCGCCGGTCTGGCATCCAGGCGCGCAGAGGTCCGGCTTCAGCCGCCCGTCGTCGGTCGGCCCCCAACTGCTGAAGCTGGTCATGGCCCCGCTGTTGGAGTGGACCGCCCCCACCGTGATCTGGTTCTTAGCCCCCGAAGGCGGCGAAATGCTGTAGTAGTCTCCGAACCCTTCAACGTCGCACCGGTTGCCGGAACGTTCGTTGCCGCCCGCCCAGACCACGCGAAACGGCACGCCCAGGCTGCCCCGCACGATGGCATCGACCAACGCGTCCGTCACGCTGTAATCACCCTGCCAGGCGCAATCCAATCCGTTCAGCTCCACGTTGGCCCCGATCGAGTTATTGGCGATCACCGCTCCGTCGCCGATGGCCAGGCGGTAATCGCTCTCCAGGTCCCCGGGGTTCGTGTACAGCCCGCCGCCGCCTACGACCTGAAAACCGTAGGAGAGCAAGGCGACGCCCGGCGCCATCCCGCGATATACCGGATTGGCCACGCCGCCGCCTCCGATCGTGCCGGCGACGTGCGTCGCATGAAAGTCCAGACCGGAGCTGTCCCCGACCCACAGGCGACCCTGAAAGTCGACATGCGTCGCCCGAGCCGTCCCCGCATCAAAGACCAGCACGGTGACGCCCCCGCCGCTCAGTCCGTACGGCGGTGCCTGCACGACATCGGCCCCGGTCTGGAGCCGCGCACCGTCATTGGTCGGACCCCACGCCGGCGGAACGGGTTCCACCCACTGCACGAGGTCATGCCCCGCCAGCACCGCCGTCGCGGCCATCGGCAGCTCCAGCACCAGCCCGTTCACCGACCGAATCCGGTCCCGAATGGTCGCCCCCAGCGACTCCGCCAGGGGGATCCCCTGCCGAACGAGATCCACGTCCGCATGAAAAACCGCGCAGACCGCCGCCCAGTCCTCCCCGCTCTCCCGGTCGCTCCACCGCGCCCACGACGGTGGCTCGCCGGCCAGCAACTGCGGATGCAGCTTCCACTCCGGTCGGATCGGGCCGGCCCCCGCCATTCCCGGCAGATCGAGCAAGTCCCCAGGCGTGATCCCCTCGGCTACCCTGGCGAAGTAGGCGCCGCCCCCGAGCGGACTCAACAACCGCAGGCCCCGGCCGGCCAGCTCGGCCCGACGCCTCGCATCGGCCGGGCCGTCCAGTCGCACGACCACGTGAACCGCACCGCCTTCGCCGCTCGTCATCGAAGACCGCATGGTCGCGGCCGCCGATTCCGCGCCAGGCAACTCGGCTGCCCCCGACCGCCACGGGATCGTCTGGGCAGAACCGCCCGTCGCCACGCACGCCACAACCACTGCCGCCCGCAGACCGGTCCACTTGTTTCGATACACCCGCCTCGCCATGTCCTATCCTCCCGTTCTGACCGCCGCCGCATTCCCCCTGCGCCAGGCGGTCGACGCCTCTCCAACAGCCGCGCGGCCGGACACTGCCGAGGGCAGCGCCGGCCGCGCGGGACACTAGTGGACCGCCGACGGGCGACTTACAGTCCCGTCAGCAGGGAGACGAACGCCGCGATGTCCAGATCGTCGATCGCGCCGTCCTCATTCACGTCCGCGTTGCAGGCCGTGCAATCCGGGTAAGCGATCGCGAAACCGGACGGATCGACCATCGCCAGGACGAAGCCCTGAATGTCCAGGCCGTTGAGGAGGCCGTCGCAGTTCATGTCGCCGGGGTACGGCTCGGCCACCCAGGCCGCGGCGCTGCCCACGTTGCTCCCGGCGGGATACGGGTGCGACATCGCCACCCAGGTGCCGCCCGGACCCTGGGCCAGGTCGTACATGAACATCGGGTAATCGGCGAAGACCGTCACGGCGTACACCTTGTTGTCGCCGCAGGCCAGGCCCCGGGCCGCCGAATTGCCCGCCGGCACCGACGAAGCGATGTGCGTGATCACCCCGGTGTCGATGTTGATCGAGCACAGGCCGCTGGGCGAGCCGTATTCGTCGTACCCGTACAGCAGGCCGTCGACCGGGTTGTAATCCAGCCCGAAGAACCGCCGCGATCCGGTGTCGGCCACCAGGGTCATCGCCCCGGTGTGCACGTCGATCTCATAGATGCCCATCGGCGTGGCATAGTTGCAGAAGCCGTATAGCCGGCCCCGACCGTACGCCAGACCGCTCACCGTGTACGGGTAGGCGAAGCTCAACCCCGTGTAGATGGCCGGTCCCTGGTAAGGCGCGATATACAGCTTCGAGGTGAAACTGCTGGTCATCAGATACAGGCCGCCGTCTGGAAGCCCCGCGGCCCCGTCGATCCCCTGCCCCTCGGGCATCATGAAGCTGGTCTCCCACGTCACGTTGGGGAAGCCGGACAGGTTGGTGCTCTTCACCGGCTGGGTCCCGACGGAGGCCCCGACCACCAGCGGCCGTTGAGGGTTCATTGTCGAAGCGGCCACCGGCCGAACCTCGATATCGTCGTAATAAACCACCGCCGAGTGGGGAGCGTACAGGTCGATGTTGGCGATGGCCAACTGGCCCACCGAGCCGGTGATCCAGTCGCCGCTCCGCACCAGTTGGTTGTTGTAGTACTGGTGCACCGTCCCCAGATAGCCGGCATCGAAATCCACCTCGATGCGGATCTCGACCCACTGATCGTAAACCAGTGGCACCGGCGTCGTCGCGCTCGGATCCCGCATCGCGTCATAGCAGCCGAGGCCGGGCGTGAAGTGCAGCTCGACGCCCCAGAAGTACGGGCCGCCGTGCTGATAGTAGGTGTTGACCACGAAGTAGCTGGTGCTCCCGAGGTTCGACGGCAGGTATTGCCACGCGGTGATGCGCCACTGCCCGCCGTCATACACCGGGCTGAACGGATGAATCGCGTCGGCGGTGTCGTTCACCGCGATGGAATGCACGCCGCTGTGGGCCTGGGCCGCCGACACCGTGCCCGCCGCGTAGCTCTGATCATCCCAGCCCGTCCAGCCGCCCACGTTGTAGAGCAGCGTGCCGGCGGCGTAATCCTCGAACCCGTCGCCCCAGCCCGGCAGGCCGCCCTGGGCACACGGATTCGGGCAGCACGTCGTGCCGTCGCCCTGGAACGTCCCGTAGCCGTTGAAGCACTGCCAGTCCTCGATCACCAGGCAGCCCCCGCCGGGGAAGCAGCACGCGCCGACCTGCGGCTGTGGGCACGGATTCGGATCGCAAACGGTGTCCGGACCTTGCCAGATGCCCGGATAAGTCTGGTTCAGACAAGTGTACTCGTTCAGATACTGACAAGTGCCGTCGGGCTGGCAGCAGGCCCCCATCGGCGGTTGCGGGCACGGGTTCTCCCCGTCGCACGTCGTACCGGCGCCGAGCCAGTTGTTGCCCCAGTACGTGACGCACAAAGTGTACGTGGTGGTTAGAACGCAACGTCCGTCGTCCGGGTCACAGCAGGCCCCGATCGGCGGACACGTGACGGTCTCGCACGTCGTCCCGTCGCCTTGATACTCGCCGAAGGCCGCCTCGCAGGCCGCCTGGTTGAGGGCCGTGAAGCAGCTCCCGTCGAGGATGTAGCAGCAGGCCCCCGTCGGCGGCTGCGGGCACGGGTTGGACCCCTCGCACGAGGTGCCGTCGCCCAGCCAGGACTTGCCGAGGATCAACTCGCACCACTGGAAGGTGTAGGTGCCGACGCAGTTGCCGTTGTTCGGATCGCAGCAGGCCCCCACCGCGGGGCAGGTCACCCCTTCACACGTCGTGTTGTCGCCCATGTACTCCCCATTGGACGACTCGCAGGCGGCCTGATACGTGATGCTGCATTGCCCGTTGATGATGCTGCAACAGGCCCCGGTCGGCAGCGGCACGCAGGGATTCGGATCGCAGACCGTGTTGTCTCCCTGGTAAAACCCGCCCGCCGCCGAACAGGCCGCCGAACTCAGAATCGTGCAGTTGCCCTGCGCATCACAACAAGCGCCGGTGGTGGTGGGAGTGTCTGTGCCGTACCGAGCCCCCGTCAGGAAGATGCTATAGGCGCCGCCGCTGCCGCCACCGCCCCATCCGGCCAGCGGGCCGGGAGCGCCCGGCCCGTCCGGGCCGTGCTCGGAACCCCACGGCGTGTCGTTCCAGATCTCCTGGCTGGCCGCGTTCAGCGGGTCATAATCATACGAGGACATCGCCAGGTAATAGAGCCCCGGCGAAGTCACGAACTGAGCCGTGATCCACGAGGCGATGCCGCAGCCGTCCTCGGAGGTCACCACCCCGTTGCCGTTCGCGTCGAACAGGAACAAGGCAGAGTCGAGCGAAGTCCCGCCGCAGGTCTGCGCCGAAAAGTTCGCCGGCTGATCGATGTAGATCGCGTACAAGTCGGCATCCGTCCCGCTGCTGAGCGTCCCGCTGATCGTCGTGAGCGAACCGCTGCCGGTGGTCATTTGTCCGGGCAGCAACGCGGGTGCATCCCCAGTCTCCGTCCAGGTCTGGCCCGGCGCGGCGGCGGCAAACCAGGCCACTAATAGGGCTATGGTCAGTACTCGCATGACTCTACCTCCTGCTTCTGATTGCTGATGAAGCCTACTGACGCCGACGGGACATCAGGCTACCGAGCGGGTGCCCCATCGGTGAAAACACCTCCTGGGCGGGGCCCACGACAGCGACGGAGACGAGCGGGTTGCTGCCGAGACCCACGGAAAGACCAGCAACAGTTTAACGCCAGCGCAACAGTTTTGCAATATCATGTCCTAGACATAACGCAAAAACACCACATAAAAACAAGCCATATTACGCATATTGTAATCGTATATATCGACGCCTTCTGACCGTCGAATGACCACACCGGGGATTACTTCTTGGTGGCGGGCGGGAAGAAAACCAGATTGACCTGGGTCCCGTGAATCGGGTACTCCACCCGGCAGCGATAGCCGCGAAACGAATTGCTGTCCCAGCCGAGCTGATCGCAGATGAAGCGGATCATCTCCACGTAGCGGCCGACTTCCTTGGTCCGGAACCCCTCCAGCCGCGTACCCATGTCCTGGATGGTCTCGAACACGTCGATCCGGTCCATGTCCCGGCTGGGATCCATCGGGTTGGCCAGACCTCGACCCGTGGTGTCGTACATCCGCAGCTCCGGCTCGACTCCGACCCACACGTCCCGATGCACCAGCACATCCACAATCAACACCTTCACCGGAATGTCGATCACCGCACCGGGCGTGGCTGGGTTCTGACTGGCCCCCCGATGTGCCGGATAGCGATTCCGCAACAGATCCGCCAGGAACAAGTCCACCTGCGAACCCAAACCCACGTCATCGCCACGCAACAGATAATGCTCGATGTTCCCAGTGATCCGCACGTCGAATTCCGGAGTCGGCTGAGAGGAAAACTCCTTCAGCAACGGCGCACCCGTCGATTGATCAATCGGCCGCCCGTCCAGCATCAGCGGGCGGGTCGCCCCCGGCGGAGGCACGATCACGCTGCCCCGCAGCCGCCCCATCGGCGCACCCGGCCGCAACCGCTTCATCCGACAAGTGCCGCCGATGCCGACACGGTCCAGCCAGTCGTCATTGTCCCGCGAGGGATGAACCAGCGTGACCGACTGCTCCACATCCGCGGTGATCCCCTTCAGGTTGCTCATGGCCCGGAACGCAATCTGCCGATTGGCCATGTCGAACTCTTCTCGAGTGTCCGGCAACCACCCGCTGATCGCCGCGTTCAGATCCTTCCACTCCCCCAATTCACTGGTCACCAGCCCTTCCAGGTCCAGCAGGGCACGCTCCGCCTGGGCAACCACGACCGAGTCCACCCCCGCCTTCGCCGCCGCACTCAGCAGCAACCGGACGCCTTGCAACCCGGGCATCCGATGCAGCGTGGCCAGCGGGTCGTGGAGCCGAACCGCCCGCAGCAGACGGCTCGATAGACTCCGATCCAGCTTCAGAACGCGTTCGAACTCCGCCGGCTTCTTGGTGACGGTCGGAACGCGGTCGATGACGGCCGCCACGCTGTCGCGAAACCGCTCCGCCGCAATGCTCAGGCGATGCTGCAACGGCCCGTCGGAAGGCAGTCCGTGAGATGGAGCCATAAGACGATTCTACTCCTTTCGAGCATCAACGTCAATGACTTCGCAGTTTATAAAACATATCCTAGACAAGATAAAACAAAGTAATCAGGAAGGGCGAATAGGCCCCGACTCATCCCAGCCTCTTCACCCGGAACCTCATTATCAGAACCCTTCGCCACCGAACTGTGGCCGCCCGAAGGCCGAACGCCCTCGCGTATTCCACCCCGGCCCCGCGAGGCCGACCCCGACTTCACGAACGCGGGCCGGCCGCCTTCACGTCCGCGGTCGCCAACGGGAACTTGTCGAAATTCTTGATGAACAGACCCGCCAGATCACGGGCCTTTCGGTCATAAGCCGCCGCGTCCGCCCAGGCCTTCCGCGGCTGGAGCACCTCCGGCGATACTCCCGGTACGGCCGTGATCACATGCAAGCCGAAAATCGGATCCACCGCCGTCGGAGCCTGAGCCAGCTCGCCGTTCAACGCCGCCGTCAGCATCGCCCGCGTCGCCGGCAGGTTCATCCGCTTGCCCACGCCGTACGGCCCCCCGCACCACCCCGTATTCAGAAAGTAGCACTGGGCCTTGTGCCGGTTGAGCTTCTCGGCAAGAAGCTTGGCATAGACCATCGGGTTTCGCGGCAGGAACGGCTGGCCGAAGCCCGTGCTGAACGTGGCCTGCGGCTCGTTGATGCCCGCCTCGGTGCCCGCCAGCTTGGCCGTATAGCCGCTCAGGAAGTGGTACATGGCCTGCTCGGTGGTAAGCCGCGAAATCGGCGGCAACACCCCGAACGCGTCGCAGGTCAGAAAAACCACCGCCGTCGGGTGCCGGTCGGCCCGCCCCTCGGGGATGGCGTTGTCGATCGATTCCAGCGGATAGCCCGCCCGCGTGTTCTCGGTGATGGTCAGGTCGTAGAAATCGACCTTGTGCTCGTGGTCGTCGTAAATGACGTTCTCGAGGATCGCTCCATAGCGCAGCGCGTTGTAGATCTGCGGCTCGTTCTCCGCGGACAGGTTGATGCACTTGGCGTAACAGCCGCCCTCGAAATTGAAGACGCCGCGGTCGGACCAGCCGTGCTCGTCGTCGCCGATCAGCTTGCGGTTCGGGTCGGCACTGAGCGTGGTCTTGCCCGTGCCGGAAAGCCCGAAGAACAGGGCCACGTCGCCGCCGGCCCCCACGTTGGCCGAGCAATGCATCGGGAATACGCCCTTCTCGGGCAGGATGTAGTTCATCACCGTGAAGATGGACTTCTTGATCTCCCCCGCGTAGCCGCTGCCGCCGATGACGATCAGCTTGCGGCTGAAGTCGGCCAGAATGTACGTCCCGCTGCGGATGCCGAAGGCGGCGGGGTCGGCCCGGCACTCCGGCGCCGCCAGCACCAGCCACTCCGGCTGCATGCTCGCCAATTCCTCGCGGGTGGGCCGCCGGAAGACCTGGTGGCAGAAGATCCCCTGCCAGGCGTGGGTCGTCACCACGCGGAGCGGCATGGCGTACTGCGGATCCGCGCCCACCCAGGCGTCCTTCACGAAGAGATCCCGCTGGTTCAGGTAGTCGATGGTGTGCCGCAGCAGGCGGTCGAAACCCTCCGCCGCGATCGGCTGGTTGATCTTCCCCCAGTCGACGGTCGATTCCGTGGCCGCGTCGCGGACCACGTACTTGTCGTTGGGCGACCGCCCGGTGCGTTCGCCGGTCCGCACCGCCAAGGCCCCTCGGTCGGTCAGCCGCCCCTCCCCGCGCGCCACCGCCAACTCCACCAACTCCGCCACCGATGCATTCCAGTAAACGTTCCGAGTCGGCCGGAGACCGTGATGCTCCAGCCCAACCGCGCTCTTGATCATGCCTGGGTCCGCCTGTCTCAATGGGCCACGGATACGCCGAGCCGCCGGCCGCAAGCGATCGCCCGCGGCCCGCCGACGCCCTCCTTTCAGGGCCGCCCGACGGGAGGAAACCTCCTCGCACCGGCCATTTTCACCGCCGATCGGTCCCGCGGCAAGGGTCCGCGGAATACGCCCGCTCCGGCCGGAAAATGGCCATCAGACCCCGCCGGAAATCATCTCTAAGTGGCTTGATGTCGGATCAGCAGCCGCGACCGGCCTAACCGCGGCCGTCACTCGCCGAGGAGCAGGTTCACCATCGCCTGAATATCCCCGCCGTTCTCCGCCGAGTCCGCGTTCACGTCGGCCAGGCTTCGCGGGCAGGCCGGGTAGGGATCGCCGTCGTGGTCCGCGTCGTAGGCAGAGGGGTCGAGCAACGCCTGGATCAGATGGGGAATATCTTCGGCGCTCACCTCTCCGTCACAGTTCAGGTCCCCCGGCAACGTCGCCCCCACCACGAAACCGAATTCACCACCGACCAGGACCACCACGGCCGGATCGACCCGCCACGCCGCCGGCGGGACGGGCGGCGAGCCGACGCCCTCCAGCACGTTGGCGACGGCATTCTCCAGTCGGAAGGAGTAGGCGCCCGGCGCGGCGGGCGCAGCAAACGAGCCGGTCGCAATGACCTGCGGCTCGCTGCCTTGGCCGACGCCGCTGACCACCGCGGCACTTTGCCCGCAGCCGTACTCCGGCGGCAGGGCGCTGCCGAAGGTGTTCTGCCCGCCGCCGATTTGAACGAGATTCAAGTAGCTCTGGCCGGTCGGACTCCGCTGCACGCCGATGTAACCGGTCGCGGCCCCACCTTCGCCGGGATTGCTCACCCCGAGCGGGCGGCTGAAGTTCTCCATGCCGTTAGGCACGCCGCTCGCCGGCGGCAGATCGAAGAAAGCAGGGTTGCCGGCATCCTGGACCAAATCAACGGCCATCAGGGCCAGCCCGGCGCTGCCGGCGGCGGGCACGCTGGCGCGGAGCGTCCAGTCGATGATGGTCCCGGGCGATACGGTGAGACCGTTCTTCGAGGACTCCAGCGTGAGCGTCACCGCTACCGGCTGGGCCCATGCGGTGGAAACCGACCAGACGATCGAAAGGAAAACCACACCAAGCCTGAACATGTCCGAATCTCCCGGGTGCTTCGCGGCGGCTAAGCCTCACGGTGCGTTGTTGACGTTGGTCACGATGTTGGTGGTGACGAAGGTGGTGGGGCCGGCGCCGCCGGAATACGTCCCGCCCTCGTAAAGCCCGTCCACGGGGACGCCGGTGCAGGTGCCGCCGCGGTACAGGCCGTAACTGGTGCCCGCGGTGAAGGCCGGGCACGAGACCACCAGAGATCGATACTGTTTGGCGGGGGCGAAGGTCAGGACATAGACACCGCCCACGGTGGTGCGGATGTGGGCCAGGGTGCCGGCAGCCTTGTTCGCCGCATAGGTGATCTTCACCGAGCGCTGCGTGGAGGTCGTGCTCGGCGCCTGGGCCATGTTGGCGCTGCCGGCGGCCACCAGGAACCCGCCGCTGATGTTGAAGGTGCCGTCGTAGTCGATCGGGGCATTGTTGGTGGCGGTCGGGCCGTGGACGATGACCGTGCCCCCGGTCATGACGATGGATCCGTTGGCGTCGATGCCGTCGCCCGCGGCGTACACCGCGACGTAGCCGCCGTTGATGTAAATCACGTTGGTGATTCCGGCGCCGCCCGCCGCGTTGATGCCGTCATCGGTGGAGTTCACGTGAATGGTGCCGTTGTCGATGGTGAGAGTCTTGGACTCGATGCCCTCGTAGCAGGTGGTGACGTTGATGTCCCCGCCGGTGATATGCACCGAAAGATCGGCATGGATGCCGTCGCCGTAGCTGGCGGTGGTGCTGCTGTTGGTGGCGATGGTCAGGGTTCCGCCGCTGACGGTCACGGCGTTGTTGGAGTGGATGCCGTCGTCGGCCGCGTCGATGCTGAACGTGCCGCCGCTGATGGTCACGCTCGCCAGCCCCTTGATCGCCTTGGCGGAGGCCGTGGAGGGAATGGTCACGTTGTGGCCGCCGCCCGAGAGGATCGTGAAGCCGCCGCCGCTGATGACGACCGCGTTGTCGGCGGTGATGGCGTCGTCGCTGGAGACGATTCCGATCGTGCCGTCCTCGATGGTGATGTCCGCGCCTTCGATTCCCTCGAAGGACTTGGTGATGGTGATCGATCCGCTGACGACGCGCACCAGGGCGTCCGCGTGTACCGCGTCGTCGTGCGTCGCGATGGTCAGCGCCGCGGGGCTGCTGATGGTGACGCCACCGTTGGAGTGGACGCCGTCGTCAGCCGCGTCGATGTTGAACGTGCCGCCGCTGATAACCACGCCGGCGTTGCCCTTGACCCCCTTGCAGGAAAGCTCGGCCGGCGGGGTGACGTTGCTGCCGCCGCCGGAAAGGATCGTGAAGTTGCCGCCGTGAATGACGGCGTCGGTCTCGGCGGCGATCGCGTCCCCGCCCGAGGTGATGGACAGCACCCCGCCCGAGATCGTGACGACCCCCAGACCGGGACCATCGGCATTGTCGGCCTTCAGGCCGTCGCCGCCGGAAGTGACCGTGACGGTCCCGCCCTGGATCTCCAGCGCGTCCTTGCCGCGGATGCCGTCGTCATACGCCGTGGCCGTGATCGTGCCGCCGGTGATGAGCAGGCTGTCCTTGCTCGCGATCGCATCGTTGTAGTTGCCGTGCACGATCAGCTCACCGGCGCCGCCGATGGTCATCGAGGTCTTGCTGAACAGGCACGCGTTCGGTTCGTCCACGCCCGGCTCGAAGACGTAAGCCGCCGGGTCGGTCAACGTGTTGGTCGTCCCGGCAGCCGGCGTCACGACCGCGTACCCCGCGTTCATCACCGCCAGCGGCGCATTGGTCGTGCTGGTGAGGCTCGCCCCGTTCAGCGTGATCGCGACCACGCCCCCGTCCGCCGTGTCCACGATCAACCGGCCGTCGTTCAAAGTGCCGCTCACCGTGTACTCGCCCTGCGCCGTGATCGTGGCCGTCGTCCCGCTCACCGTGACGCCGCTGCCGATCACCGTGATCGAATCGCCGTTGAGGATGATCTCCGCCCCGCCGGAGGTTCCCCCCTGCCCGCAGGCCGGATCGGCCGGCAGCCCCTCTCCGCTGGCGCACCATTGCAGGGCGCGGAAGTCGGCCAGGTCCACGTCCCCGTCGCGATCAAAATCGGCCGGCAGGAAGCCCTCGCCGTTCGGACTCATGGCGCAGCCGGTCGGCGGCGGATCGTACGACAGAAACGGCCCGCCCAGACAATGCACGAAGGCCCCGAGATCCGCGGCATCCACATCGCCGTCCCGGTCGAAATCGCTCCAGGCGTACCCCACGATGCGACCGGGGCTGCCGACCTCGCCCCGGGTCGACGTCTTGGAGCCGTAGGCGTCCCCGTCGACGGCGAGCAGCCAGCCGACCTGGACCTGGGTGAAGCCGTAGTCCGACGCCGGGATGTTGCAGCTCCTGGCCTGTGTCCGCACGGTACCCGGAAAGTTCTCGTCGCCGTACGTCAGCCGGTCCACGAGACTGTTGTCCGCGTCGTACAGGTTGATCTCGTCGTTGCGGCCGAGATTGGCCGTGTTGCCGCCGATGACGGCGACGCCGCTCAGACCCCACACCGCGGCGAAGGTCGCTGCCGGCTCGTCAGTCAGAATCACCGACTGCCCGGGGGCCACCACGCCGAACGCGCTGAGGCTGATCGTGCCGGGCACGCGGCTGTCGTCGTCGTAGCTCCACCCGGTCATGTCGACGGGGGTCGAACCGATGTTCGTGAACTCGACGAACTCCCCGGTACTGCCGGCCCCGGCCCCGTTGTACATCCATTCCGTAATGACCACCTGACCCGACGCGACCGAAACCAGACCCAGCATCCACCCGAGTGCGAGTATCCGCAGCATATGCAACGCCTTCCCTTGAATAGGTCGTCCCCTTGGCCACCGTCGCCCCGCGACCGGACCGCAGACGCGACGATCCCCGCCCGATCACCCGGCGATCCAGGCCTCAGGGGCTGAGAACCAGAACCACAAACAGCGCAATGTCCGCTCCGTCGAGGGCTTCGGAGTTGTCCAGGTCGCCATGCCGAAGGTCGCACTCCGGATAGGCCATGGCGTATTCGTCGGGCGCCACGAGGGCCAGGACGAACGGCGTGACGTCGTTGAGATCGACCACTCCGTCGCAGTTCAGATCGCCCGGAACCATCGGCGTATTGGTGCCGCCGGGAGTGGGCACGGGCATCACGCCCCAAACGCCGCCGCCGTCCTCCGATCGTCCGTAGGAAACATCCGTCGCCTGCGGCCCGAAGGTGATCGCGTCAATCACCGTGGCGCCGTCGCGGTGATACAGGCCGACCGCTTCGCCCGCGGCGCTGAGCTTGAAATTCGTGTGCGTCGGGCCTTGCGTGCCGTCGTCATCCGCCCAGATCACCAGGAACCCATGCGCCGGCAACACCACGCCCCCCGCGAACGACCACTTGGTCGGGTCTTCCAGATCGTCGGTCAGATAGAGTCCGTCCAGATCGATCGGTTGGTTCCCGGGGTTGTAAAGCTCGATCCAATCGGGAAACTCGCCGGGTTCGTCGGGATCCTCGATCACCGAGTCGTTGTCGGCCATGAACTCATTGATGAACACCACCGGCGGATCGGTCGTCGGCGGCTGGTTCGGGCTGTTGACGGCGGACGGGGTCGGCTGGTTGGTCTGCTCCCAGCCGCCCTCGCCGTTGGGAATCCGCGCCAGCGATACGTTCTCCGCCAAAGCCGGATACACGACGCTGTCGATCAGCGTCCCGGGGCTCTGGTACAGATACAACGCCCCGCCGCTCGGTTGCAGAACGAAGCTGGCATGGTTCGGACCCTCGGCCGTCTCCCCGTCCAGCCACAGGATCCGATACTGGCCGTCGTCCAGACTGCCGGACGGCAAGGCCCATTTCATCGGGCTTCCCGGATCGTCGGTCAGGTACAGCCCCGACAGGCTCACCAGGCCGGGGCCCAGGTTGTACAACTCGGCCCACGGGGCATATTCGCCGGCGTTGTCCGGGATGGTCGCCGTATTGACCGACATCAGCTCGTTCAGCCGCAGGTCCGTCCTGGCGGCGTAACTGTTCAGGGTGGTGTTCAGGTACGATGCCCGCTGGGTCACGAAGTTCCGCAGGCCGTAGATCAGGCCGCCGACGTTGATGTCGTTATACAGGTTGGCCTCGAACTCCGCATTGGTATAGAACTTCCGCGGGTCGGCGTAGACATCGCCGCGAATGAGACCGGCCAGCCGGTCGATCTCGGCCTGCATGGAGGCGGTCGAGAAACCCTCCCGGAGCATCTGCGCCAGCGCCCGCAGGTAAAGCCTCTGATAAGCCGAAACGCCCCAGAGCTTGCTGGCCAGCGGCCGTGGGCTCCCGGCCGGCGTCCACAACGGGGGAAGCCGGATCATGTCCGTGATGCCGCCGAAAATGAAGCGGCCGAAAGCCTCGTTGGCGTCCCAGAGGAGCTGCGTCATGCGCCCGCTGTCTTCACGAGCATACAGATAGTAATTGTGGGCCGAACCGATGTACGAATCCAAGTTGGCAAAAAGGTTGCACAATGCCAGGTTATAGAGCATGCCGCTCACGTCGGCGAGCGGCTCGATCTCCGCCGGCAACTCGTTTGCGTCGGTGTGGTTGAGCACGTCGATGAACTGTATCAGCGCGGTGTAGTCGTTCTCTTCCTCGTTGGTCCGCAGCGGATACCGCGGAAAATAGACCTCGGGGCTGCTGCCGAGCCAGGTGAGATCGGCGGCCTGCTCGCCTTCCCAGAGGTTCCCGTCCTCGCCGTCCCCGAATCGATCCTTCACCAGGGTCTTGTCGATGTGCTCGGCCGCCACGTACAGCCCGTAGTACTCGCCGTTGATGTAGAGGCGGCAATGCACGAGCCGAATGGCCGGCACGAACCGCCGCGCGAAATCCATGAACAGTTTCTCCCGGAGCATCGTGGGATCCTTGAACCCGTTGTTCAGGTCCAGTTTCTTCAGCCCCAGGAAGTTCGTCTCCAGCTCGCCGGGCGTGCCCGGCGGATCGTAGTAATTGAAGTCGATCCGAAACGGTTTCTTGGTGCTCGGGTTGTTGAAGGAGGAATTTCCCTTCATGCGAACCCCCACCTGCGGCCAGGACACGCTGCCCGACGCGAACGCGGCCGGAAAATACGGATCATCCGGATCGTTGGCGTGCGCGTATACCAGCGTGTCGTACCAGTTGGGATCCGAAAACGTGAGGTGAATCTCCCGGACCGCCGTGTCGTCGAAAAACGCCTCGGCCTCGTCCCCGCGAGCACCCGACGCAATCCCCAGAACCAGGATGGCCGCCGCCGTTGTCGCCGATCCCTGTACCCTGCGACGCATGTTGCCGCTCCTCTTGGCTCCCGCCGAGGCACCTGAGCCGGCGGCTCAGCCCCGCCGGCCGGTCCGCCGGCATCCGCCCCTGCCCTGCCGCCAACACCATGCGGCCAGACTCACCAATACCGCCGTCGCCGGCTCCGGAATCCGGCCCGGACTGCCGACCTCGCCCCGCGCCGACATCCAGGAACCGTAGGCGTCGCCGACGCTGGCCAGCACCCATGTCCCCTGAGCCACCGTGTAGTCGTAATCAGACGCGGGTATGTTGCAACTGAAATATCGAGTCCGCGGACCTTGTCCCGCTTGATCGTTGTACGTCAGCCGATCGACCAGGTTCCCACCCGCGTCATACAGGTTGATTTCGTCGCTCCGACCGAGGTTGTTCGTGTTCCCGCCGATCACGCTCACGCCGCTCAGTCCCCACGCCGCGATGAAACCCGCCGCCGTGTCGTCCGTGAAGATCACCGACTGGCCGGAAGCCACCACGCCGAACCCGCTCAAGCTCTCGCTCCCGGGCACGCGGCTGCTGTCGTCAAAGCTCCAGCCCGTGAAGTCCACGGGGTCCGGACCGAGATTGGTGAACTCCACGTACTCGCCGGTCTCGCCTTCGCCGAGACCGTTGTACATCCATTCCGTGATCACGATGTCCCCGAACGTCGCCGTAGCAAGCATCAGAACCAGAATCAGTGCCATACGAACCGTCATGAGAACCCTCCTTCACAGAAGCAGATCAGGTGACCGGCCGGACACGCCCGCCGGGCCCGGCGAGTCACCCTCGGTGTGCGGGAAACACCGGCCCTGCCGCGGCCGGCAGGGCGGGAGCATGATCTTGACTGCGCAGGGGTGCGATTCACGGACGCCTTTCCCCGTTCCGGGCATGCTTTCGCCAAGGCGAGAACGCGCAGGGATACAGTCCATCCCTATGTTGAACGCAGCCCCGCCGAGGCTATTGCAGCCTTTCCTTCCGGCCGATCGTCCCCGCCGCGCCCCGACGGGTCCGCCTTGACGCCCCCGCGGCGGTCCCTAGACTGTCCGACTGGTCGAACGCCGCAACCCGGCGAGGAAACCCGGATTCCGCGGCCCTCCTCCGGGTCCGGCTCCTCCCGGCCGGCTCGCCCCCGCCGCGAAGCGGCCTGATATCGGACCACCGAGAAGCCCAACTCCATGCGCACCCTTCACAGCTACGCCGGCAAGGAGCTTCTCAAGACCTTCCTGATGACCGCGGTGGCCCTCACCGCCCTCGTGGTCATGGGCGGCGGAGTGGCCAACCTGTTCCGCGGCGAAGGGGCCGGCGCCCGCGAAATGCTGACCATCTTCCTCTTCCTCACCCCCGTGGCGATCACCCTCATCCTGCCGGTCGCCTCGCTCTTCAGCGCGGCCATCACCTACGGGCGCATGGCCGCCGACAACGAAATCCTGGCGTGCAGCGCCGCCGGCATCAACATCCACCGCCTGCTGTGGTCCGCCCTGGCTCTGGGCGTGTTCGTGACCGGTTTCACCTACTGGTCGTGGAACTTCATGATCCCCGACCTCACCCGGCGAATCGAGGAGGTCGGCCGCCGGGATCTGCCCATGGTGGTCATGGGGCAGTTCCAGAAGGCCAAACCGCTGACCTTCAGCAAGTACCGGATCATGGCCGATCGCTGCGAGCAGGTCCCCCGCGAGCAGCTCCCGCCCGAGGTCGGCCCCCACCGCACTTTCCTGCAACTCACCGGCGTCTCCTTCATCGAGGTCGAAGACCAGGAGCCGATCCGCTGGGGGACCGCCGACCGCACCCTCATCGAGTTCGACAATTCCGACTCCCACCCCAAGGTCACCGTCGACTTGCAGGACATCCGCAGCTTCGACGCCTCCCGCCGACAGTACTACGAACTCCGCCACCAGATCCTCGGTCCATTCGAAATCCCCCGCGGTATGCGCTACCGGACCAAATTCGAGAACCTCTGGACCCTCCTCGAATTTCGCCAACACCCGGAGCGGATCCCCGAAATCGACGACCGCCTGCACAACATGAAGCGCGAGATGATGGGCCTGTTCCTGGCCGACGACATCGAGGCGGTCTTCAGCGCCGGCCGGCCTTACACCCTCCAATCCGATCTGGTGCGGTACGAAATCACCACCGAGCGCTACCAGATCGACGAACACAACGGCCGACCCACCCTCGCCAACGTCACCGTCATCGAGAAGAAGGGCGACCAGGTGCGGCGACTGCGGGCCGCACGGGCCCGGATCGACCTCCGGTCCTCCTGGGATCGCGCCAACCCCCTGATCGAGATCCGCCTCAGCGACGACGTGGTCATCCAGTCCCTGCCCCGGCAGCCGGGCGACCACGAGGTCCGCAAGTCCGACGAAACCTTGCAGACCGTCCCCTACCTCAGCCAGGACCGACTGCGGGCCAGGATCGAATCCTTCGACGTCACCTGCCTGCTCAGCGAAGCCACCAGCCCGCCCCTCCGCACCCACCAGGCCCGCGAACACCGCAAACTGCTCGAGGCCAAGGAGTCGCAGCACGCCAAGGTGCTGGGCGAGATCCACTTCCGCGCTTCTTACAGCGCCAGCGCCATCGCCGTCATCCTCTTCGGCGCGGTGCTGGGCATCATCGTCCGCGGCGGGCAGGTGCTGACCGCCTTCGGCATCAGTTGCGTGCCGATGGTCTTCGTGGTCGTCGCCGGAATCGTCGGTCGCAACCTGGTGGACCGCCCCGGCTACGCCTTGGTCAGCATCGGCATCATGTGGGGCGCCACCGTGTTCATGTACCTGGCCACCGCGTTTGTCGCCCTCCGCGTCTTGAAGCGCTGAGATGAGGCGGGGGCCCGAGGACCCCGGCAAGCCATGCTCAAGATCCTGGACCGCTACATCCTGCGAGCCTTCTTCACCAACTATCTGATCGCCATCGGCGTGATGATCGGCCTCTACGTCATCCTCGATCTGTTCGTCAACATCGACGAGTTCACCAAGGCCGAAACCAGCTCGATGTGGCAGACCATCGCCCGGATCGCCGACTTCTACGGCTATAACCTCTTTCTCTATTTCGCCCAGCTCGCCGGGGTCATCATCCTCGTGGCCGGCTGCTTCACCCTCGGCCGCTTCCACCGCACCAACGAGCTGACCGCGGTCCTGGCCAGCGGGACCTCGCTCTACCGCGTGGCCGCCCCCATCATCCTCGCCGCCCTCGGCATGAACGCCCTCTGGTTCTTCGACCAGGAAGTCATCATCCCGCGCATCGCCCAGAAACTCGCCCGCAAACATGCCGACATCGAAGGACGCCTCTCCTTCGCCATCTGGTTCCAGCCCGATCCCCGCCACAACGCCCTGCTGTCCGCCTCCATGTTCAGCCCGCGGACGCAGGAAATGCGCGGGGTCATCATCATGAAGCGCGACGCCCAGAATCGCATGACCGACGTGGTTCGCGCCGACCGGGCCCGCTGGGATCCGGAACGGAACCTCTGGCACCTCGACAACAGCTCGATCATTCGCTTCGGCTCGGACCCCTCCGCGGACGCCGGGGATCTCAGCCGCGACACCGTGATGGAGTACCCCTCCGACCTCACGCCCAAGGAACTGAGCCTGCTCCAGGCCACCATGTGGACCTCCTTCGTCAGCCTGCCCGAGCTGGACCGCCTGCACCAACGCTTCGCCGCCACCGGCACCACGGAATTCATCAAGGTCAAGCACCGCCGCCTGACCACCATCCTGGTCAACATGATCCTGCTGTGCCTCGGTGTGCCCTTCTTTCTGAACCGCGAGCGGCCCTCCGTGCTCGTCGCCGGCGGCCGCTGCCTGGCGCTGTGCGGCGCATGCTATGTGATCACGTTCATCTGCCAGAACGTCGATGTCACCGGTCTGACCTATCCGGCCCTGCCCGCCTGGCTGCCGGTCCTCATCTTCGGTCCCCTCGCCGTCGTGCAGATGGACAGCATCAAGACCTGATCCCACCCGCTCCCGCTGCCGGGCCGCCCTCCCGGCGACCGGCGCCGTGCCAGACCGCCGCCGACAGCACCGCCAGCAGCACGGCCGCCGCTGCGGCGGCCGGAGTCCACCACGGCCTCCAGCCCCCGGGATGCAGACGCGCCATACGCTCCCAGACCGCCGGGCCCCACCGTCCGCCGACGTACGCCTCGGGCATCACCACCAGCGCACCGTACACCTCGCACGCCAGGTAGGTCGCCGCCGTCAGCACCCCGAAGATCGCCGCCGCGCGGCGAACCGGCAGCAACGACAACCCTTGCGCGCCGAGCACGATTGCCCACGGAAACGCCACCGCCGCGTACCAACTGTTGGTCAACCCGCTGCCGTATGCCATCTTCGTTTGCACGGCGTGATAGGCCAGCCCCGCCATCACGCACACCGGCAGCCACGCCAACCCCGCGATCGCCCCGCGGTCGTCGAGCACCAACCGCTCCCGCCGCCGCCTCGCCGGCCAGGCGAACGCCACGCCGGCCAGGGCGTGGTAGAACGCGATTTGATGCATGCCGTTCAGCAGAGCCGGCGGATAGAGCATGCTCCAGCCGCCGACCCACAGGCTGTGACGCACCTGCCGCAACAGGAAACGCTCCAGCCAGTCGATCTCCGCGGCCGCCGCCCAGGCGTCCGTCCAGGTCCGGCCCGCGGCGCGATTCGCCACCACTTCCTGCATCGGCGTCAGCACACCCTGCGCAGCCAGGTTGGTGTAAAAATACGGACCGGTCACCACTGCGAACGTCCCCAGCACCAGAAGTCCGCGCACGACCGCCGCCCTCCAGGAGATCTGCCGCAGCACGAGCCAACTCGCCAGCAGCACCGCCATAAACGGCAGCAACGCGAGCATATTCGCCTTGGTCAGCACGCCGACGCCGAGCAACGCCCCTGCTCCGATCGCCCAGGGCCAGGCCCCCCGCAGCCGCAGGAGAGCGATGGCGACGACGGCCGTGCCCAGCAGCACCGCCAGCGCGTCATTGGCCACACGACCGCAATTCAGCAGGAACAGCGGCTGCAAGGCGATTACCAGGCCGACGAGATACCGCAAGGGCCGGCCCCGCATCAGGCGGCCCACCGCCGCCACGGCCATCCCCACCGCCGCCGCGCCGAGCAACACGTTGACCCCGCGCAACCCGACGATCCCGCGCAGCACCGCCTCCGGCCGCGATGATCCGTTCGTCAGAACGGAGTAGAGCGGCGCCGCCAGGCGATAGTACAGCGGCGGATGCTGCCGCTGATACAAGGCGATCTCGACGTCGGCGGGCACTTCCGCCCCGACGCCGCGTCGCCAGAAGTCCGCGTAATTCATCGCCCCGAGGCTGCGGAGCTGCTCCGCTCCCAGCGCGCTGTGCGGATAATGGAGCAGGGCGGGATAGAGCGACCGCGGCACTCGAGCCAGGTCCGCCGTGGCGGCGTCCCCCGCCGCTTCCCGCAACTGCACGACATAGCTGAGATGCTGGTACTCGTCCCAGCCCTCGAACGGCGGCAGCACGGAAAGCAGCAGGACGCCGCGAACCAGGAAGAGCAACACCATCAACGCGCAGTATCTCCGCCAGGGAAGGAAGAAGCACACCGCCCGTTTCCACGCTTTCCGTATCACCGGCGGCCAGTGTCCGTGGCCGGACGCCGCGTGGCAAGGACCGGCTCCGGCTCGAGGCCTCGGGCGCCGCGCGGTGCGTTGACGCCGCCGCCCCCCCCGCCCATCATGCGTCGGGGAACGGAACGCCGCTCTCCGTGGCGAGCCGGCCGCCTCTCCGGCGGACCCGCCGCCGCCCAAGCCTCGGGAGCACCGCGATGTCCCTGGCCACGCTGCCCAAGACCGTCCGCACCTTTGCTCGCCTCCGCGTCATCGCCCAGGTCCTGTCGCGGCACGGGTTCTCCCACTTCGTGGAACGCCTGCAACTGGCCCGTTACCTCCCCTCGCTCGATTGGCTCCGCTTCCGCCGCCGCCCCGCGGAGGAAATCGAGGCCGACCCGCTCGTGGCTATCGGCCAGCGCCTCGTTCGCGTCTGCGAGGAGCTCGGCCCCACCTTCGTGAAACTCGGCCAGATGGCCTCGACCCGGCCCGACATCCTGCCGCCGCAGATCCTCACCGCCCTCGAACGACTTCAGGACCACGTCAGCCCCTTCCCCCCGGAGCAGGCCCGCCGACTCTTCCAGAAGGACACCGGCCGGACCGTCGAGCAGGCCTTTCGCGAATTCTCCGAAACCCCCCTGGCCAGCGGGTCGATCGGACAGGTCCATCGTGCCGTCACCACGGACGGGCAGGAGGTGGTGGTGAAGATCCGCCGCCCCGGCATCGAACACCTGGTGCAACTCGACATCTACGTCTTGCAGTGGATGGCCGAGCGTGCCGAGTCGCTCTTCCCCGAGCTGCGGCCCTACCGGCCGCGGATGCTGGTGGAGGAGTTCGCCCAGACCATCCGCGCCGAACTGGACTTCGTGAATGAAGCGGCCGCCACCTCCCGATTCCACGAGGCCTTCAAGGACGATCCGCACATCACCACGCCCCAGGTCCGCTGGGATCTCACCGGCTCCGGCGTCCTCACCCTCGAGTACATGCACGGACGCCGCTTCCGCGAGGTCGTCGCCGACTCGCACGCCGCCGATTGCGACCGTCCGGCCCTGGCCCTCCACCTGGCCGAGTGCTTCCTGCGGCAGTACTTCGAGCTGGGCCTGTTCCATGCCGACCCCCACCCCGGCAACATCCTGATCCGGCCGCCCGACGGCGTCGCCCTCTTCGACTTCGGCATGGTCGGCAAGATTGACGATCAGCTCGTCGGACGCCTGGTCGTCGGCATCGTCGCCGCGCTCAACCGCGAGGTGGACGTCGTCATCGACGTGCTGGCCGACTCCGGCGCCCTCCGCCGGGAGACGGACCGCGCCCTGCTCGCCCGCGACCTGCAAACCCTCCTCGACAAGTATTACGGACTGCCGCTCAAGCGGATCAACGCCGGCACCGTCTTCCGGGAACTGATCGAGGTCGTGCGCCGCAACGACGTCATTTTGCCCCGCGATTTCGTCACCCTCTTCCGCTCCCTGGCCACCATCTCCGGCGTCGTGCTGCAACTCGACGCGGATCTGAACATCTTCGCCCTGATCCAGCCTCGGCTCTCGGACCTCGTGCGCGATCGCCTGGCCCCCAAACGGCTCTTCCGCATGGCCGGCGTCTCCGTCTGGCACCTGGCCAACATCTTCCGGGACGCTCCCCGCTTCGTCCGCGATCTGATGCGCGGCGTCGCCCGCGGCGACTTTCAAGTCAATATCCGCCACGAAAACCTCGATTATCTCGCCGGAGAGATCGATCGCTCCAGCAATCGCCTCGCCTTCTCGGTCCTGGTCGCGGCGATGATCATGGGCAGTTCCATGCTCCTCAGCATGGAAGCGGACGTGCCCGTCCTGGGAATCTCCATCCGCTATCTGGGCTTCCTGGGGTACGCCCTCGCTTTCCTCATGACCGGCTGGCTGGTGATCGCCATCCTCCGCAGCGGCAAGCTTTGACGAGCAGCCGCCACCCACGGCCCGCTCCGCCGCCGGCGGCCGTTCGCACCGGGGGAATCTCGTGGACCCGCGAACCACCGACGCACCGACCCGCCCTCTCCCGTTCGCCGTCGAAGCGGGCCTGCCCCGCCGTCGGCTCCTCCCGGTCGAACCGCCTGTCACCCTCGAAACCTACGAGAAACCGATCGGCTGGCGGCGGCATCCCCTCGCCCGACTGGATCTCGGACTGGCCCTGCTGCTGGCCGCGGCGGCCCTGCTCCTCCGCTGGCCCTTCATCCTCCGCGGAGAAACCCTGCTGCAATCCGACGAAGCCGTTGTCGGACTCATGGCCCAGGACATCCGCGAGGGACGCTCCCTGCCCATCTACTTCTACGGGCAACGCTACATGGGCGCGCTCGAAGCCTACGTCGTCGCCGGCCTGCTGCCCTGGTTCCGCGATCCGCTTCATGCCCTCCGCTTCGGCCCGACCTGCTTCTTCGGCCTGCTGGTCGCCGTGCAATACCTGATGCTCACCCGCTGGTTCGGACGCCGCGGCGGGCTGATCGGCGCTGCCGCCCTGCTCGCCGCCTCGCCGATGTTCACCCTCTGGTCCATCTCCGCCCGCGGCGGGTACATCGAAATCATCCTCTGGGGCTCCGCCCTGCTTTGGGCGTATTCCGAATGGTTCGTCGCCCCGGCTCCCGCCCCGCGTCGCACCCGCCACCGCTTCCTCTTCGGGCTGCTGATCGGCTCGGGCCTGTGGATCAACCCCTCCATCATCCTGTTCCTGCTCCCGGCCGGCGCGCACGCCCTGTTGAACCGACCGCTGGCCCTAGTTGAACAGTCGCCGACGATCGGGCGGGCCTTGCGGGCGTTCCGCGAAGTATTCGCCCGCGGCACGCTCCCCCTGCTGCTCATCGCCGCGATTCTGTGCTGGAACCTCGTCTGGGCGGTCAGCGTGGAAGACTGCCGTGTCCGCCATCACCTGCTGCTGGACCTGCTGCCGAAACCGCTTGCCGCCGCGGTGCTGGCCGCGACGGCGGCGGCGGTCGGCATCGTTCTGATCCGGAAGACCCCCTTGCTGCCGCGACTCCGTGAACTACTGCAAACCAGCGGCTCTCTGGTCCTGGGCCTGATCCTCGGCGCGGCGCCGGCCCTCGTCTACGTCGCGCAATCCGCCGTCGGCCTGCGGCCCCTGGAGCCGACCTTGCCCCTCGGCCTCCGCTTCCTGTGGCGCATCGGCGACAGCGTGTTGCAGCTCTGGCACGGCCTGCCGCTGCTGCTCGGAGCCGACCCTCGACCCTACCTCAACCTCATCACGATCGGCCGGGACTCGCCCCTGACACCGCTGACACCGCTGCTGGCAGAACTGGCCACGGCCTCCGCCTGGCTGGCGGTCGCCGCGCTGACCACCGCCGGGCTTGTCTTCATGGCCGCTCACCGGCGATCCCTGGGCCGCTGCCTCCGGCTGGAGGCCGCCAACCACGGCCCAGCCGTGCTGCTCGCCCTTGGCGCGGCCGCCGCCGTTCTCCTCTATGTGCTCAACGGCGCGTCCTTCAACTTCACCACGATCCGCTACCTGGTTCCACTGTGGGCCTTCCTCCCCGGAGTGCTCGCCGCCGTGACCGTCACCGGCAAAACACGATTCGCCGGCACGCTCGCTGCCACGGCCGCGTGCGCCGCCTGGACTGTCGGGCAGTTCGTCATGCTCAACCAGATCGGCCGCCCTCACCCGCTCCGCGCCGTCGCCGACCGCCTGGCCACCACCGGCGTCGATCCGGCCTGCGCCGAGATTCTCGACGCCCACCTGCTGTCCTATCTCTCCGGGCAGAAGTGCCGCGTGATCGAGTACGAGCCGTTCTGGCCCCGCCTCGCGCACTACGCCCCCCTCCTTCACGCTGACCAGCCGGTGGACTACCTCGTGGCCCCGGCCGAGCCGGACCGAGCGTTGGACTGGGTCCGCGGTGGATGGCTGGGCGCAGCCCCACCGGAGGTGGATCGCGTCCTCTGGCCGCGGTTGCGCCAGGCGATGCGGGCATCCCCGGCGGATGTCCTGCTGCGCGAACCGCTGCCGCAGGGCTACGAGCGGATCCGCCTGCGGCGTCCTCTAAGGGGCCAATCAGCCGGCAGCCACCAGCCCACTGAACCCCAAGAGAATCCGTAATCTCTTATGTACAAAATTGTTACATTCGACGCTGGCCGCGGCGATCCGGTCGGTGGCCTGCTGCGACGAAGCCGATCGCTGCCGCGGAAAACGAATACTCCGCCGGACGGGCCCCGCCCCAGCCGCCGCCGCAAAAGATGGCCAGCCTCCCGGTTTCGCAGCTATAATAGCCCGTAAGGCTGCGGACCCGCGGATTGCGGAGGTTCGCTGCACGCCAAAGGCTGAGCCGAGTGCTTCCCCGTTCCCACGGAGCAGAATCATGACTCGTTTGGGCAAAATCCGCTTCATCCATTTCCTCTCAGCAGCCATCGTCCTCGCCATCCTGCTGCCCGCCGCGTCCTCGCTGCGGTCGATCATCGCCCGGGCCGATTCCGGCCCGCCGGTTCTGCTGGATGGGGACGACGACGACGCCACCAAGACCAAAGGCAAAAAGCCCAAGGCCGACGCCAAGAAGGAAGACCAGAAACCCAAGCAGGTCATCCGCTGGGGTCAACGCCGCAACGAGACCGACGAGCAGTACGACAAGCGCTACAAGCGGCTTCTCGCCCAAGTCAAGCAGGACAAGCGCGGCGACATCAGCGGCGGCGTGATCCAGGACGGCAAGGGCGGCCTGGCCCGACTCTGGACCCACAAGGGACATCCCTTCATCTGTCGCAGCGACATCAGCCGGGAGTTCACCGCCGACCTCGCCATGTACATGGAAATGCTGCACCGCGAGTACGGGCTGGCCTACCAGAAGGTCCTCACCGTACCCGCCCAGGTGAAAGAGAAGATCGAAGTCATCGTCTACTCCGACCGCAGGACGTACATGGCCAACGGCGGCACGCCGGGCAGCGGCGGTTTCTTCCATCCGGCCGTGCATTTCCTGAACGATCGCGGCCCGTTCTGGCCTGCTCGACACTATCGCCTGGTGCAGTTCACCAACGGCATCACCGATTTCGCCAAATGGGAAAAAGGCGTGCTGAAGCACGAGGCCGCCCACATGGAACTGCAACTGCGGCTCGGATACACCCTGTTCTACGGAATGAAGATCGGCTACCCGGTGGACTGCCCGCTCTGGTGGAATGAAGGCCAGGCCACCATCTTCGAGTACTGGGACTTCGACAAGACCGTCGAGGAAAACTTCGCCGACATCCCCAATCGCGGGCGATACGCTCCGGTCATCCGCCGCATCTACGGCACCGACAAGTGGAGGCCGTTCCATTACGTGTGGGAGATCGACCCGCAGACCTGGCACGAAGACATGACCAGCGAGCAGGGCTTCCTCAACTATGCTCAGGCGTGGTCCCTGGCCGCCTACATGTTCCACGGCGGCATCGAGGGGCGCAAGGACTACCGCGCCATCTTCGACCTCTCCAAACGCGTCGGCGTGGACCAGCAGACCACCTACCAGGGCGACCGCAAGATCGCCTGGGCCGACAAGTTCCCCCCCGAAGCCCAGGAGCACCTCGAGAAAAACTGGGAGGCCTGGGTCTCCAAGAACGTCTCCCGGGACAAGCGGGTCCCCGACGAAGAGTGGTTCCTGAAACGCCAGGGCTACAAGCCCGAGGTCGTCGACCGGCTGGAATCCTACTCCGAAGAAGAGTTCAAGAATCTCCGCAAGTGGATCGAACAGGAGCAGAAGCGCCGCAAGAAGGCGATCACCGTCGAAAAGTGATCGGCCGACCCTGCCCGGCCCTCACCGTCGCTGGATCAGCACGATCGAGAAATCCTCCGCCGCCGTCCCACCGGCGGACATGAATTCTCGTAACTCGTCCTCCAGCTCGCTCAGGATCTTGCTGGGCGTATCGCCCAGTCCGTCGCAGAGGTGCTCCCGCAGCCGAACCCACCCGAAACCCTCGCCCTGCGGGTTCTTGATCTCCACAACGCCTTCCGTCGCCGCCACCAGCGTGTCACCGCTCTCCATCACCAGCGACTTCGAGGCGTAGGCGGGATTCCGCGCTTGTCCGATCGGAGGCGAATCCGACGTCTCCAGCCGCTCGCAACGGCCGTCCCCGTTCACCAGACCCAGCCGAACCTTGCTGCCCGCCAGACAATACTGCACCTTGCCCGAATCCGGAGCCACCCAGGCGCAGGCCAGGTCGATCGTCGGCCCGCCCTCCCCGATGATCCAATTCAACGCCCGCAGGAACAGATGGGGCGGCTCTGAATACAGCGACGACGAACGAAATGCCGCCCGCATCGCCGCGAGATGACGACAGAGGGCCTCCCCCTGGGCGTTGACCCGGGCCACCAGCAGCGACGCGGTCCGGTCCCGAAGCTGCACGATGTCGTAAAAATCGCTCACCCGGGACGTGCCCATGTGGCGGTACGCGGCGGTCAGCAGCTCGCCCCACACGGGCAGCGCCTTGGGCGTCACCGCGTCCTGCGTCTGGCGGGCGATGGTCTGCTCCGTGCTCGCGGTCTGCCGCCGCTTGGCGGCGATCCGGTGGAGCACGTTCTCCAGCGGCCGGGCCACGCTACACGCTACGGCGGTCAGGGCGTTGATCGTCGCCTCGCCCCAGGCCGCGTCGCTCTGGTCGTTTTCCAGATAGATCATCCCCAAGTTGCCGGTCTCGCACACCAGCGGCACCGCCATGGCCGACCGCACGTCCACCGGCGAGGCCTCCGGCACGCAGAGGCACTGCGTCTTGCCCAGGCACCGCGGCTCCATCTGACGCGAAAACGGCGGCCGCTCGCAGGGCTGCCCGTTCTGGGACAACCCGAGGGTCCACTCATACTCGCTCTCGTCGGTCCGCCGCACGCCCACCCAGGCCCGCCGGGCCTCGAACATCCGCAGCACGGCCCGCAAGAGGGGCATGATCAGGTCCGGGACGCTCTCCGCCTGCTCCAACCGCAGGGCCAGCAGCGTCGCCTGCTCGATGCACTCCCGCGAAACCTGCACCGGCGCATCGCTCTTGTGGATGATCGTACCCAGCGGCAGTGTCTCGAGGTGCTGCCGGACCAGCGATTGCATCCGCTCCCTCAGCAGTTCCTCCCGGCTCTTGCTGGACTCCATGAACAGGCGGATCGAAAACGCGCCCAGTTGGATCTCGTCGGCGTGCTTGAGCTTGGCCCGCCCTTTCTGCACCGCCCGGTTCAGACAGGTCGGGATCGCCGGATCCACCACCTCCAACCACCACGAACCGTCCGGTTCCTGCGTCAGGCTGGCCTGATGGGCGGATAACTTCGGATCCGGCAGATGCACCCCGCACTCCGGGCTGGAGCCGATGGACAGCATGGCCTGTCCCGCCTGCATCGTGGTGATCAGCCGCCGGTTCTCCAGAATCATCAACCGCATGTGACCCGCCTCCTCAGCCGGAACGTCGAGGAGCCTGCGTGAAAGGCGCAAAGAAATGAACGCCACTCATACTATACGCGCTGAACCATCTTGATGCAACGCAGCCCCCCCACAGGCGTCTCGCCAACTGCCCCGCTTGCGGAACTCCAAGCACGCCACTGGGTCACATACAGCCCCTCCCCCGCTTCCTCCCCGCCGGCGATTCGTCCTGAAAACGCCGACGCCCGCCCCTGCGATACCGCAACCCCGTTCAACTCTTGCCAACAACCGATTCCTGACCGACAATGAACAATGGGCCGACGCGGCCCAACCCTGGAGAGGTGTCCGAGTGGCTGAAGGTGCATGCTTGGAAAGCATGTGTACGGGTAAAACCGTACCGGGGGTTCGAATCCCCCCCTCTCCGTTCTACCCGCCGCCCAGCGGTCGAAGTGTTTTAGTCACCGATAGTCGCAAACCCGCTCGCCCTGCGACCCTCACAGCGCCGACGCCCGCGTCAGACGATCCCGCACCCAGTCCACCGTGACGCCCTTCTCCGCCAGCATCTGCGTCACGAAGCTGTCCGGGTCGCGGAGGACGGCCAGCAGCAGGTGCTCGTCGCGAATCTCCCCCTGCCCCAGCCGGTTCGCGGAATCGACCGCCATGATCAGCCGCCGCCAGAACCGCGGCGAGCGAAACGCCTTGGCCAGCTCCTGCTGGTGGATCCACTCCAGGGCGTCGTGCCCGCTGGCCGGCGGGGCGTGGTCCTCTCCCGTGCTGGACCGCAGCAGCGTCAGGATCTCCTCCCGCAGCGCGTCCAGCTTGACGCCGTGCCCGCTCAGCACCCGCGCCGGGATGTTGGTCCCTTCGCGAAGAATGCCCAGCAGAAGGTGCTCGGTGCCGACGTATTTGTGCCCCAGCTTGCGGGCCTCGTCGATGGCAAACGCCGTCACCTGCCGGGTCTCCTCCCGCTGCGCCATCTTGGTCTGCTGGAGGTCCTTCTGCCCCGGCTCGACCTGCCGCTCGATTTCGGAGCGGTACGACTCGAGGTCGATCCCCACGTTCCGCAGGACCAGCGTCGCCACGCTGGATGGCATCGACAACATCCCCAGCATTAGATGCACCGGCGCCAGATAATCGTGGTGCAGGCGAATGGCCTCCTGGTTCGCCAGGGCCATCACCCGACGGGCCCGCTCGCTGAATCTCTCGTGCATGATCGCTCCCTGGACAAGCCTCGTGCCGCCCGCCCGAACCCGCCGAGCCGCTTCCGCTACTTCTTCACCGCCGCGGCGGCCTTGCCCTGGCGGGCCAGCCGGGCCGCCTCGACAATCTCCGCCTGCACGGCCGCCGGCGTCCGCTTGTACTTCACGAACTCCATGCTGAAGGTCGCCTTGCCCTGCGACAGCGACCGCACATCGGTCGCGTAACCGAACATCGTGGCCAGCGGAACCTCCGCCTCGACCACCGCCACCGCGCCCCGCGTCTCCGTCCCCATCACCAGCCCCCGCCGCGCTGACAAGTCGCCGATAACGGCCCCCTGGAACTCGGCGGGCGTCTCCACCTGCACCTTCATGATCGGCTCCAGCAGCACCGGGCGGCTCCCCAGGAAGGCCTCCCGGAAGGCGTCGCGGGCGCAGATCTGGAAGGCCATGTCCGACGAATCCACCGCGTGCGCGGAGCCGTCTTCCAGGACCATCTTCACGCCGGTGATGGCGAACCCCGCCAACGGCCCCTTGGCCAGCATCGACTGGAAACCCTTGTCCACCGAGGGAATGTACTCCGTGGGAATCCGCCCGCCGAAGACCCGGTTCTCGAACTCGTAGCCGGTCTCGTGGTTCTCGGGCAGCGGCTCCAGCCGGCCGATGACGTGGGCGTACTGCCCGGACCCGCCGGTCTGCTTGCGGTGACGATGGTTGTACTCGACCGCCTGGGTGGGCGCCTCGCGATAGCTGACCCGCGGACGCCCGACGACCACCTCCACCTTGTACTCGCGGCGAATCCGCTCGCAGTAGATCTCCAAATGCAGCTCGCCCATGCCGGAGATGATCGTCTCGCCGGACTCCGGGTCGCTGCTCACCTGGAACGTCGGGTCCTCCTTGGCGAAACGCTGGAGCGCCTTGGCGAAGCGGTCCCGGTCGGTGCTCCGCGCCGGAGCCACCGCCAGCGCGATCACCGGGGCCAGCACCTGCATGGATTCCATCGTGTAGCGGATCCCCTCCCCGCAGAAGGTGTCGCCGGAAACGCAGTCCACCCCCACCACCGCCACGATGTCGCCCGCCGAGGCCGAATCGATGTCCTCCCGCTGGTCCGCGTGCATCCGCACGATCCGGCTGAAGCGGGAGGCCTTGCGGGTGCGGGCATTGTAATACCGCTCTCCGCGGACCATCTTGCCCTGGTAGACCCGCATGAAGGTGAGCTGCCCGAAGCTCTCGTCCACCAGCTTGAAGGCCAGCGCCAGCAGCGGAGCGTCGGGATCGGCCGCGATCGGCACCTCGGCCTCGCCGTTGTCCGTGTCCAGGGCGAACATCTCGCGATCCAACGGCGAAGGCAGGTAACGGGCCATCGCCTCCAGCAGCAGTTGCACCCCCTTGTTGCGATAGGCCGAGCCCATCAGCACCGGGGCGAACTGCCCGGTGATCGTGCCGCGACGGATCACCGCGTGGATCAGCTCCTCGGCGATCGGCTGGTCCTCGAGAATCCGCGCCAGCAACTCATCGTCATACAGGCTGAGCGTGTCCAGCAAACCGGCACGGGCGCCGGCGGCCTGCTCCCGAAACGCCGCCGGGATCTCCTCCCACCGAACCCGCTCGCCGTTCGGCCCGTCGAAGAAAGCCGCCTGCATCCGAATCAGGTCGATCAGCCCGTCGAACTCCGCCCCCAGACCGATGGGCAGTTGAAGCTGGATCGTCGTGAGCTCGAGTTTCTCCTCCAGCCCGCGGATCACGTTGACCGGGTCCGCGCCGTGGCGGTCCAGCTTGTTGATGAAACACAGACGCGGCACGCCGTACCGCTTCATCTGCCGGTCCACGGTCAGCGACTGCGACTGCACCCCGGCCACGCCGCACAGCACCAGGATCGCGCCGTCCAGCACCCGCAGCGACCGCTCCACCTCGACGGTGAAGTCCACGTGGCCGGGCGTGTCGATGATGTTGAACTCGTGCTCTCCCCAGCGGACCCGCGTGGCCGCCGAAGTGATGGTGATGCCGCGCTCCCGCTCCAGCTCCATGTGATCCATGGTCGCGCCGTCGCCTTCACCTTTCACCTCGCCGATCTTGTGGATCCGCCCGGCATAATACAGGATCCGCTCCGTGAGCGTGGTCTTGCCCGAGTCGATATGGGCGGAGATACCGACGTTGCGCAGGCGACTGAGCGCCGAGGCGTTCATGGCGGGTTCCACTCGCTGGGGTTTTCGATCCGGCATCACGGCCATCGTCAGCGGCTCCGTACTGCGACGCTCCTGCGGCCCGGCCCAGGCCCTGACCGGCCGATCCCCGGACGGATCGCGGCCACCGAAAGAGCGGCGGTTCGTCTCGTCGTCTTGTCACCCGGTGAAGGTGGGATATACCGGCGGCGGCGTCCCGAGGCCCGAGCAACCGAGACGCTGATGATAGTTTTCCGGCTTCGTCAGGTCAAGAAAAGAGTCGACCGTCCAAAGCGACTGAGCGCGACGTTCACGAACTCCGCGGCCCGCCGCCCGCGACGACGATCGACCTGCGGGCCGCCTTCCGCGACCGCTCCGTTCCGATAACCGACCCGCCCGCCGAGCCGTCGTCAATACAACGGGTTGATCACCAGACCCGTGGCCAGCTTGGGATAGAAGTACGTCGACTTCTGCGGCATCAGTTCGCCCGCCGTGCAGATGTCGCGAAGCTGGTTCATGGTCGTGGCCGGCACCAGCACGGCGATGCCCTTCTCCGCCTTCGCGTCGGCGATCGCCTCCTCCAGGGTCTTGTGATAATGGATCGCGACCGGGCGGCCGTCGTTCAGCCGCGGCGTCAACACCTCGTCGATGATGTACCGGTGCAGAATCGCGTACGGCAGTCGCCGCCACGCCGGGTGCCGCTCCGGCTCGTATGCCGCCAGCAAGTCGGCGTTTTTCGGCGCGATCACCGCGCAACGGTCTTCACCCGCCAGATACAACGCCAACGCCTGCGGCCCGGCCGTGCCCAGTCGCTCGGCCAGTTCCTCCGCCGTTCCCGGCCGCGGAATCGCCGTCCAGGTGAACGACTCGCCCAACGCCGCTTGCAGATCCCCGCTGCCGCCGCGGGCGAGCGGCCCCAGGCTGCGGAAGTACGGTTGAATCGTCGCCCCGGGGTCCTCCATCCCCCCCAGCACCGCCAGCACGAAGTTGATCGGATCCTCGGCGGGCGGCTGGCCCATGCGATCGATGGCTAGTTGCCGATAGTTCCACGCCGTTCCGTAACGATGGTGCCCGTCGGCGATGAAGATGTTGCGATCGGCCAGCAACGCCTTCACTCGCCCGATCACCGCCGGGTCGGTCACCGCCCACAAACGGCTCTCCACCCCGTCCAGCGTCCCGCTCTGATCGGGCCGGTCGGGCTGGATCGCCGCCTCCAGCGCTGCCGCCACCTCGTTCCGCGCGTCGGGATACAGCCCGAAGATGGGGCTGAGGTTGCACCGCGTGGCCGTGGTCAGCTTCAGCCGGTCCTCCTTCGGCCCGCCGAAGGTCTGTTCGTGCGGAAAGATGCTCCCGGACCCGAACGGCTCCAGTCGCAGCCGGGCGAAGAACTTCTTGCGGGTCAGCGTCCGCCCGCCCAGCGTATACACCTGGTGATAAACATAGATCGCCGGCCGCTTGTCGCGGACCAGAACCCCCTCGCCCAGCCACTCGGTCAAGCGCCCGGCAGCCTCGATATAGACCGCGTCCGGACCGGCCGACTTCGGCGGCGTGTGCGGCAGATCAATGGCCACGATGTTGTGCGGGTCTTTCCGCAACAGGGCCTGCTTGTCCTCCTCGCTGAGGATGTCGTACGGAGGAGCGATCCGGGTGGTCACATCCCGGTCCCGGTAGCGAATGGCCGAAAAAGCCTCGATCTGCGCCATGAGTTGCCTGCCTCGTGATGAAGAGCGTTATGATTCTCGGCATGTCGCCGGCCGGCGCCTGGCTCGGCCTCCCCGCGACACGCCTCCCAGCCCCCATCATCCAACGGCCGGCACACCCTGTCCAGCCGCGGACGCCGCGGGGCGGCCGTCACAGGCACAACCGGCCGCAAACCGGACTCAGCCCGCCAGCAACCGCTTCAGCCGCGTCTCCGAGTCCGCCCGAACCTGGTCGTGCAGGCTCCGCCCGTGGCTGTCCATGGTCACCACGCAGGGAAAATCGCGGACGCGGATCTTCCAGAAAGCCTCCGGCACGCCGAATTCCAGCTTGAAAACCCCCAGCACCTCCACGCAGCTCTCCGCGATCAGCGTCGCCGCTCCCCCGATGGCGTGCAGATACACCGCCCAATGCTCTCGACAGGCCGCCAGCGTCTTCTCCAGCATCCCGCCCTTGCCGATCACCCCCCGCACCCCGAAGTGACCGATCACAGCACCCTGATACGGCTCCTCGCGGATGCTGGTCGTCGGCCCGGCGGCCACGAAGCGATACCGCCCGTCCGCCTCCTTCGCCACCACCGGCCCGCAGTGGTAGATCACCCCGCCGGCCAACCCCCGCTTCAGCTCCTCATACACCGCCCGCTCCGACTCCGGGCACCGGCCCTTGATGAAATGATCCATCATGTACTTGTGGGCCGCGTCGCGCCCGGTGTAGATCACCCCGCTCAGCAACACCTGGTCCCCGACCTTGAGATCGCGGGCCTGCTGCTCGGCGATCGGCACCTCCAGTCTCACGCTCACGATGTCCATCCTCCTCCGCGGCGGGCCGCGGAATTCACTCCTCGCCCCCCGCCTCCGGCACACCGGCCTCGCGGGCCAGCTCCCGCAGACGGCGGTAGTGGTCGGCTCCCTCCTCCGCAAGCTGGCGAAACAGGGTCCGCAAGCCGGGATCGGTCAAGCGTCCGGCATGCCGCGCGTAAAACGCCGCCACCTTCCGCTCCGTCTCCAGCAGCATCCGCATGGCCTCGGCGAACGACACCTCCTTGTGCACGTCCAGCAGTCGCGGGCCGGTGATGACCTGCTCCTTGTCCTCGGCCGTCAGCACGAAGTCCGCATCCGGATACCGCTCCGACAGCAGCCTCTGCAAACGCTGCTTATGGCCCTGCTCCTCGTCCGCGATCGCCGCGAACAACCGGCGATGCGCCTCCGTCGGAGCCTGTTCCGACAACACCAGGTAACGGTACGCGGCCACGCTCTCCCCATACGCCCCGATCGCCAGCAGCTTGTCCGGGCTGGCTTCGGCGCTCTCACCGTGGGAAGGGTCTTCGGCCATGCGGGCATTGTCGGCGGAACGGCCGACGGCATCAATCCCGGTCCGCCGCGTCGACCGGCTCCTTCGTCGGCGGATCGAGGGCCGCCGCGGTCGGACGGCTCGGCCCGGCTCGCCGCAGGGCGTCGATGACCATGCTCGGCGTCAGGATCTCGGGCAGCTTCTCGGGGTTGTCGGTGTCGAACGGCTTGTACACCAGGTACAGCGGCACGCCGGCCCGCTGGAACCGCCGCAGGTCCTCGGTGATCTCCGGGCGCTTGAGCGTGTAGTCGGCCTCGAAAGGAATGACGTTCAGCTCCCGCATGACCTGGATGGTCTCCGCCCGGTCGATGGAGGTCTTCAGGTTGGTCTTGCAGCTCGCGCACCAGTCGGCGGTGTAATCCACGAATACGGTGTAACCGCTCCGCACCGCCAGCATGGCCCGCGCCCGCCGGTACGGCTGCCAGGGAATGCCCTCCGCTTCGGCCCAGTCCACCCGCGGAACCAAAAGGCCGCTGACTTGCGGGCCGATCTCGGGATCACCCAGCAGCGAATTCAGCAACAGACCGTCCGCGTGCAACTCCTCCTCCCGCACCTGGTCGGCAATCAGCTTCGGGATGGTCGACATCCACCGAAAGGGAAACCACCAGCCGACCAGCAGCACGACCAGGGCCAGCCCGTACAGCTTGACCCTCTTCGCCATCGGTGCGCCGAACTCGATCCGGCCCTTGATCCACGCCGCCGCCGCCACCGCCAGCAGGAACACCAGGCTCAGCAGCAGCCCGTAATCCCCGATCTGGCCCCGCAGCGGGTTCAGCAGCCAGACCACCGTCCCCAAGAGCAGGAACCCCATCGCCGCCTCGAACGCGCCGAACCACGGGCCGGGTTTCGGAATGAAACGCACCCACGCGGGATTGGCCCCCAGCAAGACAAATGGAAAGGCCATGCCGAACCCCACTGCCAGGAAAATCGACGTGCCCTGCACCGGGTGCAGTTGCGAGGCGTAGGCGATGGCCGCGCTGAGAAACGGGGCCGTGCAGGCCGTGCCCAGCAGCGTCGCCAGCACGCCGGTGAAGAACGCCGACGGGTAACCCTCCCCTTCCGCCTTCTCGCCCAGCTTGTTCACCACGGTCGGCGCGAACAAGGCAAACACCCCGAACAGGCTCAACGCGAAGGCCAGCACCACCGCCGCCATGCCGATCACGAACACCGGATTCTGAAACAGCTCCCCCCAGCCCGTCCCCACGCTGAAATACAGGCTGGCCAACACCACGTAGAACGACATGATCCCGGCCGAATACGTCAGGCTCAACCAGAAGATCCGCCTGCGGTCCTCCTGCGCCTGCCGCACGAACGACAGCACCTTGATGGAAATCACCGGCAGCACGCAGGGCATGAAGTTCAGCAGAAACCCGCCCAGAATGCCCGCCAGAACCACGCCCGCGAAACCCAGACCGATCAGCCAGTTCTGCGCCCGGATGAACAGATTGGGGGCCGAATCGGCCCCCGCGTCGGGTGCGGCCTCCGCCACCGGCCCCGAACCGCTCGCCGAGGCCCCGCCACCGCTCCAGACCTCCTCCGTCGCCGCCGGGCCGCCCGCCATCCGCAGCGGCACCGCGAACTCGATGTGTTGCGGGCGGAAGCAACTGCCGCTATCCGAGCAGATCTGATACTGAAGAACCCCCCGAACCCACTTGGGCGACACGTCGGCTTCCGCGCCCACCTCGATGGGGATGCGGAACTCGACCGTCCCGCTGTACTCGCTGAGTTTGCCGAGGGTCTTATCCTCGCGGTCGTGGGGCTTGGGATACTTCACCTCGCCGATGATCAGCCCCGGCGTCAACTCCACGAACACCACCGCCGGAATAAGGAAATCCTGGTGCGGTCGATGCGACTGCATGTGGTTCCCAGCCGCGATCTCGGCCTTCACCACCACCGTCAGCTTGTCCTTGGGCTTCAGCTCCCTGGCCTCCGTGGTCGCCGTGAGCTTGACGTGCTCGGCCTTGGTCGGCGGCAGCGGCAGGGCGGCACGGGCCTTCCGAAACACCTCCTCGTTGGCCGCGGCATCCTTCGTCGCCGTCGCCGCCACCGGCAGTGACAGGGCCAGCTCCGCATCGCCCGGAACGCATTGCCCCTTGGTGCAGACCAGCCAGCGGACCTTCGCCTGAAACCGGGCCTCGCCCCCGACCTTCGCGTCCGCCGGAACCCGGACCGGCGTCAACAGCACCGCCTGCCTCTCGTAAACGAAATTCGTCTCCTTCAGCACCGGGTCGTAGTGCTTCTCCGGAACCGGGTAGCGGGTCCGACCCGCCGCGAAACCCGCGGGCAACACCCACTCGACCTCGGTGGGCAGGCCGGTCTCCCCGCCGGGGTTCTGCCAGTACACGTAGTGCCCCGCATCCGGCTTCACCGAGACCGCCAGCTCGAACGTCTCGCCGGGCACGATGGCCGAGCGGTCGGCGAAGAGCTGTACCGTGACCGGACCCGCTTTCTTCGGCGGGGTCTGCGGCTCCGCGTTCAAGGCCGCCGGGGTCGAAAGCAGCAGGGCCGCCGACCCCGCCAGGGCAATCCGCAACGAGACCAGGCGTCGGGCGTTCATCACGTCGGGAGATCTCCCACCAGCGTAGATCGTTGCACCGCGGCCTCAGCCGACGGTGCTGGCTCGCCGCGCCGCGGATTCGCCGCGGGACCGCGGAGCGTCCGGATGATTGTAGTGGAATTCCGCCGTAGGCCCAAAGACGGAACGCGCCGGCGAAGGGGCCGGCCTGCTCTCGCGAAATGCCCCAGCAGCAGGCCGCCCACGTGCATTTCACCGCCGCGGCCGCGGCTCCAACCCCGCGGGATGCGAGCCTCACCGCCGCCCGCTTTCCGGCCTGCACCCGGGCGGCCGCATGATGAGACCGGCCAAGGCCCTGTGTCGCCGCGGCGTCCTAATAAAACATGGAAGGTGCCGCCGTGGCGGGAGCACCTTCCATCGTTTCTGGGATCTTCCCGGCTGGGAAGATCGGCCCTCGCCGATCAGTTTCGCGGCGAAGGCAGCCTGTTTGGTTCGGCTACATTGAAGGCGGCTACTTGCAGCACTTCTTTGCGGCCTTCTTGGCTACTTTCTTCTTGGCGACTTTCTTCGTAGCCTTCTTGGTGGCGCTTTTCTTCTTGGCCATTCGCGTCACCTCCTTTCTTAAGTGAAAGAGCATAGAGGCGGCCGATACGTTGTCAACACTATTTCACGGCGCGCCAACATAATTTGTTTTTCGGCACATACGCGAAAGGACATGACCTCTTCTTGTGAACCAACTCACGTGAGGGCGACATGACCGACCAACGCGCGGTGATCTTCGATCTCGATGGAACGCTCGTCGACTCCCTGCGCGACCTCGCCGACGCAGTGAATGAGACGCTGGTCGAACTGGGCCGCGGCTCCGCTCCCGTGGAACAAGTGCGGCAGTGGATCGGCGACGGCTTCAGCCAACTCTGTCACCGCGCCTGGCCGCAGGCCGATGACGCCACGCTCGCGGAATTCATCCGACGGGCGCGAGACCGCTATCGGTCGGGCTGCCTGCGCCATACCAAGCCCTATCCCAACGTTCGAAGAATGCTTGAGTTACTGCACCACCGCGGCATGCCGATGGGGGTGGTTTCCAACAAACCCGAAGCCCTCGTTCGCCTCGTGCTCGAAGGTCTCTCGCTCCACGAGTTCTTCACCGCGGTCCGCGGACATACGTCCGAAGAACACAAGAAACCTTCGCCTCATCATGCCCTCGCCGCCTGCGCGGCCCTTCACGTTTCGACTTCGTCAACCTTCTTCGTGGGAGATTCGCCGGTTGATGTCGAGACCGCGCGCCGCGCAGGCATGAAATCGATCGGCGTGACCTGGGGGTTCCGCTCCCGCGACGAACTGATCGCCGCCGGAGCGGACTTCCTGGTGGATGACCCGCTGGAAATCGTCACCGTCCTGGCGAATTCGGGGTCGCTTTGACCGGCGGCAGCTCGATGCTGGAAGACCACTGCACCGCGGCGGCATCGAACACCGGGCCGTCCGTGCAGCACAACGCGTACCGCCATCCGCTCTCCGCCTGCCGGTCCACCACCCGCACCACGCACGACTGACAGGTGCCCATCCCGCAGCCCATCATTCGCTCCATGGCGATCTCGCAGGAGATCCCCCGCTCGCCGCAAATCGCGGCCAGCCGCCGCAACATCGGCTCCGGACCGCAACCGTAAACCCGCAGGCCGGATGAAATGAACCGCGGATCCGCATCCAGAAACCTGACGACCGCATCCGTCACCCGCCCGGCCACTCCGCAGGTGCCGTCGTCCGTGGTGACGATGGCGTCAATGGCGTGCCGCGCGAACTGGTCCACGCACCGCGTCGCTACGATCTGGTGGGACGGCTCTCGAATCAACGTAATCGGCAGCAAGCTTCTGGTTGTTGCCCCGTAGATCGCCAGACAAGCCACCCCTCGCCGCCGCAGCTCCTCTCCCAGCCACCGGATCGGCGGCAGGCCCACCCCGCCCGCCACCAGGATCACCTGGGTCGTGCTCGCCGGCACGCTGAAGCCGCGGCCCAGCGGCCCGAGAACGTCCACCGTGTCGCCTTCCCCCAGCTCGGCCAGCCAATCCGTGCCCAGCCCGACCACTCGGCCCAGGATGTCCAACTCGCATTCGTCCCCGCTCCGCCGCAAACCAGCGATGCTGAACGGCCTCCGCAGCGTCGGCCCCACCGCCAGATGCTTATGGCGGATCGGCGGATCGGCCGGGCCTCCGGTATCCCCGCGCGACGACGCCATCATCGAGAAGAGCGCCGTATCCGCCGGCGCACAGCGAATCTGCACGAACTGCCCCGGCACCGCCTCCGGAAAACCCGCCAGCAGCAGCGTCAACTCAAAGTGCTCGCGACACGGCGTGCGGTTCCGCAGCACCTGACCGATGAACATCCCCGGGGTCTGCGGCGGCATGTTGCTCACCAACCCTCCCGATGCGGAAACACGTCGGCAGAAAAAAACCTCCGGATCGGAAGACACTTCCGATCCGGAGGAGCGCCACGGCTACAGTAGCCGATTGCTGTGGCGATAAGCCTCGCGGAGATCATCGTTGTCCCATGCTCGACATCAGAACAACGCCGGTGAATCTAACGCAGCCGCGACGGGGTGTCAACGAAAGATTCGCGATTCACGGAAGCCGATCAGAATCTGTAATATATTACTATCAAATAAGTTACATCTATTCTTCAGGGCGACGCTGCAAGTTGCCGTAAGGTATGAACATACAGGGACACCCCCGCTATTTGCTTCATTCTGACCAAATTGCGTATTAATGCGCAATTCTAGACTGCAATTATAATGTAATATACATAAATTATTTATTAACAAATATTAATAGAGGAATATATTTGTTCATGCTTCTGCCGCGAGCGATTCGAGACTGCCGACTGCACGCCCGGCCCGCAGGCTCCGCCGCCGTGGCCCCGAAGACGCCGCGAGCAGACCCATCCGCCCCGTCGCCTTGAATCCCCCGGCGGCGATTCGTATCTTCTACTGCTCGCTGATGATTGACCCCCATCCCGGAGAGAAGCGGCTTGCCCCATGTTTGACTCCCTGACCGACCGCCTCAACGACGTATTCCGGCGGATGCGGGGCCGCGGCCGCATCACCGAAGACAACATCCGCGAAATCATGCGCGATGTCCGCACCGCCCTGCTGGAAGCGGACGTCCACCTCGACGTCGTCAAGAACTTCGTCGCTCAGGTCACCCAGAAGGCCATCGGCGCGGAAGTCATCAAGACCCTCCACCCCGACCAGGTCATGGTCAAGATTGTCCATGACGAATTGATCGGCCTCATGGGCCCAGTCGATTCCCGCATCCCCTGGGTCGCCTCGCCTCCCACCATCATCCTCATGGCCGGCTTGCAAGGCTCCGGAAAAACCACCACCTGCGGCAAGCTGGCCAAGTACTGCCTCGATCGCGGCAAGAAACCGCTCCTGGTCGCCGCCGACCTCAAACGCCCCGCGGCCATCGACCAATTGGAAGTCCTCGGCCAGCAGCTCGGCGTGCCCGTCCACACCGAACGCGACCACCAGAACGCCGTCAAGGTCTGCCGCAACGGCGTGGCCGTCGCCCAACGCAAACTGCTCGACGTCGTCATCCTCGACACCGCCGGCCGCCTCTCCATCGACGACGAGCTCATGACCGAAATCGCCAACGTGGCCGCCGCCGTCTCCCCCCACCAGATCTACCTCGTCCTCGACGCCATGACCGGCCAGGACGCCGTCAACACCGCCCGCAACTTCAACGAACGCCTCGAACTCGACGGCGTCATCTTCACCAAGTTCGACTCCGATACCCGCGGCGGCGCCATCCTCTCCGTCAAGAGCATCGTCCACAAACCGGTCAAGTTCATCGGCGTCGGCGAGAAGCTCGACCGACTCGAGGAATTCCACCCCGACCGCATGGCCAGCCGCATCCTCGGCATGGGCGACATCGTCTCCCTCGTCGAACAGGCCCAGCAGCAGGTCGACGCCGAAGAGGCCGCCCGGCTCGAAGCCAAGATGAAAAAGGGCGACCTCACCCTGGACGATTTCATCAAGCAGATGGAACGCGTCATCGGCGGGCGTTCGCTCAAGGATATGCTCAAGATGATCCCCGGAGTCGGCAGCCTCATGCGCGAAACCGACTTGCAGGTCGACGAAGGCGAGATCCGCCGGATGCGGGCCATCGTCAACTCCATGACGCCCAAGGAACGCGCCAACCCCAAGCTGATCGGCGCCTCCCACCGCCGCCGAATCGCCCGCGGCAGCGGAACCGACCCCGAGGACGTCAGCACCCTCTGCAAACAGTTCCTTCAGGCTCGCGACATGATGAAAGCCATGGCCGGCCTGGGCCTCCGCGAGCGGATGAAGCTCGGCTCCCAGTTCGCCCAGTTGTCCATGACCGGCGGCAAACTGCCCACCTTCAAGGGCAGCACCAAGCCCAAGTTCAAGCCCAGCACCAAGGACAAACGCAAGGCCCGCAAGCGCAAAAGCCGCTGACCGGACCGCTCCACCCGAACCGCCCCGCCTTGCCCCGCGCCCAACAGAATACGGGGGCGACCGCGGAGACTTCCACCCCGCCGTCGCCCTCGTCCGCGGTCCCGAAAATCACTCGCCTCGGCCCGGCTACCCGCCCAACAGGGCGTTTACGAACGCCGCCACGTCCAGGCCGTCCACCAGGCCGTCCTCATTGACGTCCGCCAACGCCTGCTGGCAGAGCGGATACGGATCGCCGTCATGGTCGTCGTCGTACGCCGAGGGGTCGATGACCGCCTGCACGAAGTGCTCGAGATCCGCGACATCGACGACCCCGTCGCAGTTCAGGTCGCCCCGCAGCACGGTCACCCCGCAGGGCGCCTCGTAGTCGTGCGTGGCCGGGTGCGTGATCTGCGTCAGGTCCACCATGATCAGGCTGCCCACGCCGCCGAAGAACCACTCCTCCGGCGCGAAAACGCCGCCGTTGCCCGCGTTGTACGCCGGCAGGCGGTACGCGTAACCCTGCGTGTACTCCCAGGGCCGGCCGGTGCCGTCCACGCCGAACTCGCCGTAGATGTCGATCAGATGCCCGCCGTCCGCGGTGTCGGTGATGATGTAGCGGTCGTCCCCGTCGCCCAGCGGCACCGTCGTGTAACGGTCGGCGTGGAAACCGTAAATCACATAGAATGCCCCGCTGCCTCCCCCGGCCGTCGAATTGATGACGTAGGACTGGCCCGCGGCGATGGTCACGCCCGTCAGGTCGATGTCCACGGTCGTGTCGCTGCTGCCGTCGGACTGCACGATCAGGCCGCCCTCGTTAAAGGTGAAATCCGACACCCCGGTGTTGGTGATCTCCACCCACCGCGGGTGGTCGCCGCTCTCGGTGCCGTTGACCACCTCGCTGATGATCAGACAGGCCGGAGCCGGCGCCGCGCACGGGTCCGGGGAGCAGGTCGAACCGTCGCCCTGATATTCGCCCCCGGCCGTCGCGCACTCCGCCGGGCTGACCTCCGAGCAGGTCTCGCCCACGCAGCAGGCCCCCGTCACCCGCGCCCCGGTGAATTGCACCTCGCTCAACATGATGTAGCGGCTGGAGTTGTTGTCGGTGAGCGTCACCTGCAACGTCGTGCAGACCAGGTTGAGATCCTGGAAGCTCACCGCGAACGGCTCCCCGCCGGCCGGGTCCGCCACCGGGAAAACCTGCGGCGAGCCGCCCGCCTGGATGGTCACGCTGGTCGGCGGGTAGACGCCGCCGCTTCCGTTGGAGTCGTCGAAGTGCAGCGTGATCGCGTCGATCCGTACCAGCCCGTCGAAGTGGAAGGTGATCGTCGGATCGACCGTCTTCCAGGAAACATACGGCACCGGCGTCTGGTTCCAGTGGGCCGTGGCGATGACGCCGTCGGTCAGGTCGCCCACGCCGCCGCTCAGCGGGGCCAGCGGCTGGGTGTTGTTGCCCAAACCGTTGTAGGTGTCGTCATAGTAGGTGTAGGTGCCCGTCTCGCCGTTCAGCATGTCGTACGCGACCGGCAACAGCATGTTGACCGTCGTGAAGGAACGCGGTGAAGAGAAGGGCCCCGCCCCGCAGGCATTCGTGCCGCGGACCCGCCAGAAAAAGACACTGCCACCCTCGAGCTGGACAGGCAGCGTATAGGCGGCATCCGCGGTCGAGGCCGAATGGACCACTTCGCTGAAACCGGCATCGGTCGCCACTTGCAGATCGTATCCCCCGGCGCCCGCCGCGGGCTCCCAGGTGAACGTCGGCGCCAACGCCACGCCGGTCTCCCCCGGAGCCGGGCTGGTCAGCGTCGGCGCGGCGGGCGGTGCATCCGTGACGTTCAGGCCGATCTGCGCCGTCCGCTGCAAGCCCGGAGCGCTCCCCGTCACCGTGATCGTGTGAGCGCCCAGTGAGAAGACGCCCAGCCCGCTGATGGTGAGCGTCGAGGTGTAAGGCGGAGCCAGGTTGTTCGGGCTGAAGGTGGCCGTCGTCACCGGGGGCAGCCCCGAAGCGGACAACGCCACCGGGCTGGTGAAATCGCCCAGCTTGGTCACCTGCACGGTATAGACGGCCTGCGTGTTCGGCGGCGCGCACACGCTTTGCGCTTCCGGCGTCACCGCGATGCTGAACGACTTGCCCAACGGCAGCAGCAGCGCCGGATCCCCCAGCAGCACGAACTCCTCAAAGATATTGCGGGTGTGGTCGTGGCTCGGCCCGTAGTCGGGATCCTCCAGGATGCTCTGGAGCGCCGAGCGCCATGCCGGGCCGACCTCCCAGAGCTGCTTCTGGAAGATCGCTTCGTACATGTACTTCTCCATGCGGCGCGAGGACTCCCACGCCTCGACGCTGCCCCACCAAACATAGTTGGAGGCCGAGAGGTACGCCGCGGCCCCCTTGTTCGCCGCCCGCTGCCAGGTCTCGCCGAAGCACTCGTCATAGTCGAAGTGCGCCGTGTTGCACGACCAACCCGTCACCAGGCCGTACAAGCCCGCATTGGTCAGCGCGTTCACGTTGCTCTGGCTGAAGGACGGCGTCCACCAGCCGCTGGAGGAACTGTGCCCGAAGTAGGTCACGAACAGGCACCCCGTGTTCACCGCGTCGGCGATGTCCTGCGTCCCGCTGGGGTTCTGATACGGCGGGTAGATCTTGAAAACCGAGAAGCCCGCCGGCGAGAGGAAGTTGTTGGAAACGTACTCATGGATGCTGACCGCCTGGGCGGTCGAATCGTCGGTGGCCAGCAACGCCGCCCGCCGCGTGTAGCCGGGATCGCTGAAATTGCCGGCCTCCACGAAAAGGGTCTTATCGACCACATTCTGGAGCATCGCCACGGAGGTAACGGAGAAGCGGCCCGGATAGATGTCCGGATACCAGTCGTTCGGCCCGTCCATGCACACGTACGGCAGGTCGGTCGTGGCCGCCCGACTCCCCGAGCCGATCCAGTGCGGGATCGTCGTCGCCGTCGCGCTCGAGCCCGACGTGTCGCCCACGATCAGCAGGTAATCCGGCCGGCCCGGCCCGTTCCAGAAACCCTGGATCGTCGCCTTGATCGACTCCCGCGTGGTGCCCGGCGGCGCCACGTAGGTCGTCACGGTGAACCCCATGGCCTGCTTCGCGGCCACGAACTGGTTCAGCGGCGCCGACCCGGCATACGTCTCCGCCGTCACAATCAGGTAATTGCCGCCCGCCGGGGCCGCCGAAGCCGCCGCCAGGACGAAAAGGGCCGCCGCCGCGGCGAACCAGGAGCTGTCCAACCGGAATCGCGCCATCGACATGTTACTCCTCCAAGATGAACGTGACCGCCGCCGGGAGGGCCTGAGGCGAGCTGAGGATCTTCGGCTGCTGAATGCCGCTTACGGGCCGTGGTCACGCCGGTTCACGAGCCGGGTTGTTCCCGTCGGCCGGGCGACCATTGGGGCTGTTTCCCGCCCTCCGATGGCTTTCAGTATATCGGAAGCTGCCCCCCAAACCAAGTTTTGCGGCCTGTTTCGTCGCCGCGGCGCTCCCGCCGTTTCCGAGCCGCCGCAAACGGGCTATAACTGTCGCCGGAGGTCCCCGAATGGCTCGCCTCTACACGCGTCAGGGTGACGACGGCTGGACCGTCCTGTTCAACGGGGCACGCGTCCGCAAGGACCACGCCCGCGTCGACGCCTACGGCGTTGTCGACGAGCTGAACGCCCATCTCGGCGTCGCCGTGGAGATCATTCGCCCCCGAGAGGCCGCCGCTCCCTCCTGGCGCACCCTGCGGGAACGCCTGGTCCTGATCCAGGCCGACCTGTTCCAGCTCGGCGCCGAGCTGGCCACCCCTGCGGACTCGCCGCAATGGAGCCGAATACCCCACACCACGGCGGAGGACGCCGCCCGGCTGGAATCGTGGATCGACGAGGCCGTGGCTCCGCTCCCGCCGCTGCGGACCTTCGTGCTGCCCGGCGGCGAACCGGCGGCGGCCCAACTCCACGTCTGTCGCACCGTCTGCCGTCGGGCCGAACGCTGCGTCGTCGCCCTCCCGCAAGACCAGACCGCCCCGCCGGCCGTCATCATCTATCTCAACCGGCTGAGCGATCTCCTCTTCGCCTGGGCCCGCTGGGCCACGCACCAGGCCGGCGCCGCCGAAACCCCCTGGCCCTGAACAACCCCCGCTCACCCCCCGTATGCCCGCTGCAAGGCCAGCTCCCGGGCCTGTTCGTAGTACCGCCCCAGCGAGGACCAGTCCAACAGGTCGCTGGTCTGCTCCGTCCGGTTCCGCAAGGCGATCCGCTCCCGCCGGTCCAGCAGGCAAAAGTCGAACAGGATGTGGCTGAGTTGCTCGATGGCGTCGCTGTCGGAAAACTGCCGCCGGTTCAGCACGTACAGCCCGCGATGATTGTGGTCCGGCACATGCTCGCGAATGAACGCCCCGAACCCGCTCAGGTCCGAGCACACGCTGGGAATGCCCAGCACGGTGCACTCGGCGGGCGTATACCCCCACGGCTCGTAGTACGACGGGAACACCCCCAGGTGGCAACCGCGGACGAAGTCGCTGTAATCGATGCCGAACAGCGGGTTGGTGGAAGTGATGAACTCCGGGTGATAAACCACCTTCACGCTGTGCTCCCGCTGGTTGAAGAGCTGCCGATGGCGCAGATGCCGGAGAATGGCGTCCTGGTCGTCATGCACCATGTCGTGCGTGACGATCGACGGCAGCCGGCTCTCCTTGCGGCTGAAGATCATCCGTTTCAGCCGCACCACGTCCTCGTCGTCCAGCAGCTCCGCCGCCGGAAGGATCTGCCCGCGGGCCGCGTTCTCGAAGAGCCGCTGGCCCACGTTCCGCGTGATGTCTTCGCAGGTGGCCCGCAACTCCTGCAACATGAAGTGCGCCCGCAACACGTCGGCGCTCATCCGCCGCGTCTCGGCCGGCGTGATGATGAAGGCCACGACCGTCCGATGGCCGGGGTGGCCCTGTAGCCGCTGGTTCAGCCGCCAGAGCGCCTCGATGAACAGGTCGATCCCCTTGTTGCGGTACTCGTAGCGGCCGGACGTGAACACGTAAATGGTCTCGTCCAGGTCGAAGGAATACGAACCGAAGAAGTGCCCCCGCACGAACTCGTGCAGCCGCTCCTTGTAGCGGCGGTGCAGGTTCTGAAATTCGTGCAGGGCGGCGAACTTCTCGACCCGCAGGCCGTTGGGCAGCACCACGTCCGCCCGCCGTTTCAACAGGGCCTCCGCCTCGTCCGCCGTGACCTTCGACACCGTGGTGAACACGTGGGCGGCGTGCGTCGCCGCCCGCTCGATGCAATAGCGATGGTAGATGCCGCGGTGCCCGGACTCGTAATCGACGTTGATCCCCCCGAGCCGACCGTAAAAATCCCCCCCGCCGGCGGATAGATACCGCCCCAGGATCGTCGCGTGCGTGGTGAACACCGTGGCCAACGCCGCCCCCGCCCGACGCAGGCTCGCCAACGCAATGGCCGCCATCCACTCGTGAAAGTGGGCGACCACCCGCTGGCCGGCGGGCAGCACCACCAGCAACTCGCGGAAAAACTCCGCCACCAGCGACCCGAACACGATGGCGTCGTTGGTCACGCTGTCCTCCGGGGCCGCCGGGATCCGCAGGTCCTCCCAGAGCCGCCAGCGGGCCTCGTCCAGCCGATCGAAATGCGCGAGGTAGTCGAACAGCAGCACCCGCGGATTGCCGGGGATCAGCCATCGCCCGAAGTGAACGCTCACCCCGCGCTGCCGCAACCGCTCCAGCACCAGGGCCAGCGGGTCGGGCGGGGTCAACGCCTCGAACTCCGTCGGCAGGTTCCGGGAGATGTACGGGCCGATCAGACAGTAACGCTCGCCCCACTGCGCCACCGTGGACGCCGCCTTGGAACTCAGCACCGTGTAGATGCCGCCCACCTGGTTGCAGACCTCCCAGGCGATCTCGAACAGCAAGGGTTTGGTCGAATCGGACATGGCAGTCACAGCTTGTAGACGCCTGCCCGGCGGGCGTCAACGCCGAAGACGGATAATCCCCGATTAAGAAAACGATCCCGATCCTGGTTATCGGGCCTTACGGGCGGAATCCCCCCGACCCGGCCGTCTGCCCGCCGGCCCGCTATCCGTTGCCCGCCCCGCGCCCTGCTCGATACACCTCCAACGCCGCCGGAAACGGGGCCAACGCCCGCTCAAAGATGCCCAGCGAGTAGGCGATGGTCATGCCGTAATTGGTGATCGGCGTGCCGGCCTGGCGGCACCGCAGCACCCGCGACAACACCTCGCGACGATTGGTCACGCAGGCCCCGCAATGCACCACCAGCCGATACTCCCGCGTCTCCACCGGAAAGTCGTGCCCCTGCACGTGCGTGAACTCCAGCTTGCCGCCGACATATTGCGTCAGCCACCGCGGAATCTTCACCCGACCGATGTCCTCGCCGATCGGGTGGTGCGAACAACTCTCCGCGATCAGCACCCGGTCGCCGGACCTCAACCGGTCAATCGCCATCGCCCCGCGCACGAACTCCGTCAGATCCCCCTTGAAACGCGCGAACAAGATCGAAAACGAGGTCAACGGCACGTCGTTCGGCGTGTCGCCCGCCACCTTCAGGAACGCCTGCGAGTCCGTCACCACCAACGCCGGCGGACGCCGCAACCGGTCCAACGCATCCCGCAGCTCCCGCTCCTTCACCACCAGGCAGTAGGCGTCATGGTCCAGCAGGTCCCGAATCGTCTGCACCTGCGGCAGGATCAACCGACCCTTCGGGGCCTCCTTGTCGATCGGCACCACCAGCACCACCAGCGCCCCGGCGGGCACCAGGTCCCCCACGATCGCCGGCGTGTTGATGAATTCCTCCGGAGCCGCCTTGATCAACGCCTCGCGGAGATCGAGCACCCCCTCGCCCCGGCTGGCCACCGTCGCCACGCACGCAACGCCCGCCTCGGTCAGGCTGGCCAGGCGCGCCGCGTCCGGGCGGGCCAGGTCGCACTTGTTGAAGACCACAATGACCGGCGTCCCCCGCTGTCGAAACTCCGCCAACAGGTGCTCCTCGAACTCGCCCCACTGGCCGGCGGTCGCCACCAGGACCGCCACCTCGACCCGCTCGAAAACCGCCCGCGTCTTGCCCACCCGCCGCTCGCCGAGAGCGCCTTCGTCGTCGATCCCCGCAGTGTCGATGAACAGCACCGGGCCGATCGGCAGCAGCTCCATCGGCTTCTCCACGGGGTCGGTCGTGGTCCCGGCGATCTCGGAGACGATGGAGACGTCCTGGCGGGTCAGGGCGTTCAGCAGCGAAGACTTCCCAACGTTCCGCCGACCAAACAGCCCGATGTGCAGCCGAAGACCTCGCGGGGCGGATTGCATGTGACGACCTCTCCCTGCCCCAGCCTGCCGCCGGAGCGATTCGAGTCATCATAGCCGCATCGCCGCCCGAAAAGCGAAATCGCCCCCGCCGCTGCGATGCCGGGACTTACTGAAGAATGAATACCGCCCCGCTGCGGCCGCCACGCCTCTTTCCCTACAAAGGGGCAATCCGACGCGGGCGAATCGCGCCGGAACGGGCTAAGCGTGCGGAAGGGGCTGGACAGGGATGCCAGGAGACACCTCAGACGGCCGCCCGTCACCGACTCTCTCCTGCGGGCATCAACCATCGACAACGGAGACTATCCACTAACCGCGAAGAAACCGCTCCCCCATCGGTGGGAGAGCGGACACAGGGCACTAACAGAGAAGGGAGAACCACCATCATGCTGAACAAGATCGAACGTCACCGTGGCTTATCAAGGGACACGCGGGCGTATGATCGTTTGGGCGGATCGCCGCTCCGCCGGTGTGGCGGAGCAGGATTCACCACGACGCAACCATTTTTGAATAATAAACTTAGCAACCAAGGCCGGGGCCTGGTCGCAGTCCTGATCACGGCCCTGCTGTTCCTCGCCCCGCTGCTCCGAGCCGACGATCGGGATTGGATCAATCCCGCCGGCGGGGCCTTCAACAACCCCGCGAACTGGCTGAATGGGCTGGTCCCGGGCGCTGACGACACGGCCCGCTTCCAACTCGCCAGAACCGTGCCCTACACGGTGACCTTGAACAACAGCCCGACCAGTCAATGGCTGGTCGTCAGCCCGGACAACGTGCGGCTCCAGCTCCATGGTGCGGCCCGCACCAACGACACCGGCGATGCCGAAGCAGCCGCCTCGACATCGCCGGTTGGCCTTTACCAAGGTCGCGTTCGTTTCGGCCTTGCGACTCGCGTCCATCGACCGATGTGGGGCCAGGCCTGACCTGCCACCGCGTTTTCCACGGCAGCGGCCGTTGCTCGGAAAACCCCGTCAGGCCCCTCCCGCGACCGCTCGCCGCGATCGCCGCCTGGCCGGGTCAGTTGTTGATGCCCAGCAACTCCACCTGGAAGATCAGCACCGCGTTGGGTCCGATCTTCGGCGGCGAACCCCGTTCACCGTAGCCCAACTCCGGCGGGATGATCAGGAAACCCTTCTCGCCGACCTTCATCCGCCCGACCCCCTCGGTCCACCCCTTGATCACGCCGCTCAGGCGGAACGTCGCGGGCGAGCCGCGATCCACCGAGGAATCGAACTTCGTGCCGTCCGTCAGCCAGCCGGTGTAGTGGACCTTCACGTTGTCCGTGGGCTTGGGCGATTCGCCGGTGCCCTCTTTCACCCGCACATACCAGAGGCCCGTCGGGCTGGTGGTACCCTTCTCCGGATCGCCGCCCTGGGCCTTCACGAAGGCCTTGGCCTTCTCGAACTCGCCCTTGTACGCCTCGGCCTTCCGCGCGGCCTCCTCTGCGGCCTTCTGCGCCTCTTCGGCCTCTTTGGCCTTGGCGGCGGCGACGGCGTCCTTCACCTCGGCGTCGCCGGGGTCGATCCGCGACACCTTGGTGATCACCACCGGCGTCTCCGGCACGTTCTGGTGCATCCCCGCCGTCTTGGTCTTGACCATCTTGATCTTGTCCACCACCTCCATGCCCTTGATCACCTTGCCGAAAACGGCATAGGCGGCCCCGTCGCTAGGCTGATCCAGCCGGCTATTGTCCACGACGTTGATGAAGAATTGCGAGGTCGCCGAGTCCGGCTTTCCGCCCAGGCGGGCCATGGCCAGCGTGTAGGCCCGGTTCTTCAGCCCGTTCTGCCACTCGTTCTTGATACCCGGCTTGGTCGGCTTTTCCTTCATCTCCAGGTCATAGCCGCCGCCCTGGATCATGAAGTTGTTGATCACGCGATGGAAAGTCAGCCCGTTGTAAAAACCCTCGTCCACATAGTCGAGGAAGTTCTTCACCGTGATCGGGGCCTTCTCCTGGTTCAACTCGATGTAGATATCCCCCATCGAGGTGGACATCTTGACGTACACGCGGTCGGCCAATTTGGGTTTCGCCTCCTCTTTGGTCACAGTGGGCTGCGGCGTGTCGCCCTTCGCCGCCGGCTGCGGAGGATCGTCCGCCATCAACGTGCTCCCGGCCAGCAAACCCGCTGCCGCCACGACCAACAGAGCCTTGCCAAGAACTACACGCGACATTGCCTAACCCCTTTTCTGAAATTCTCTGGGTCTCACGGGCGGACCGACCGCCCCGCCCGACCAAACGCACCGTAACCTAGCTCAACCATCCGGGAGCGTCAAACAACGCTATGCAATACCTCCAAATCTCACAAATGCGCCTAGTATTCGCCACCCGGCGAACGACCGGGGCGACCGAACAACCGCAGTCCCCTGCCGGATTTCACGCCCCGGCACAGCCCGCAGCCCACCCGAAGGCCGAAGCAGCTTCTTCTTCGGGCGTCGGCGGCTCGCCGGCGAAACGAAACGCAAATCGGCCGTCTCATTACCTAAATACGCCACCTCGAAAACCGATGAAACCTGAAGGATGAAGCGGCCTGCTGGTCCGCAGCGGGATAGCTCGCTCTCGCCCAACGCCGCGCGAGCATGTAGCCCCCGAGCGGGCTCGCACCCGCCCTGGAGCCGGGAGCGAACAGCTTGACCACGGCCACAACGAAACGCCGGCCCCTGTGAATTCGGCCGGGCATCCACCGGCCCGCAAGAGGACAGAACGACACAGACGGGAATCGACCAACGAAGCGCTGCCGTGACCAGCGGCACACGGAGACCTAGGCATCATGATGAAGAACCTCACGATTCGCGCGCGACTGACGGCCATGTTGATGATCCTGACGCTGGGCGTGACGGTCGGCGCCGTCTACACCTACCTGTGCATCGAAGAGATCAAGGTTAACGGCCCCATCTACCAGTCGATCGTCCGGGACAAGGACCTGATCGCCGACATCCTGCCGCCGCCCGCGTACATCATCGAGAGCTATCTGACCGTCCTGGAGATCGCCGACGAGTCGGACCCGGCGGCCCGGGAACGGCTTCTCGAGTACCTGGCCAAGATGAAGCAGGGGGACGGTTTCTACGACGCGCGGCATGCGTTCTGGCTCGAGGAACTACCGGCGGGGGAGATCCGCCAGACCTTCCTGGAGGATTCCTATCGTCCGGCCCAGCGGTTCTATGACCTTGCCCTCGGCGATTTCACTGCCGCCGTCAAGGCGGGGGACATGGATCGGGCCCGCGAGATCATGCGCACGCAACTCAAGCCGACCTACGCCGAGCACCGCCGGGCCATCGACCGCGTCGTGGAACTGGCCACCGCGGACTATCAACAGGTGGAGGAGCATGCCCGGGCCGTGAACCGCAGCCGGGGGTTCTACATGGCGGCGGTGGCCGTCGGCGTCTTGGGCCTGTCGCTCTGGTTGGGCATCACCACCATCCGCGGCATCAACCGTCGGCTCACCCGCATTGCCGTCGAACTGAGCGACGGCTCGCAGCAGGTCAACAGCGCTTCGAGTCAGGTCTCCATGGCCGCTCAGCAGCTTGCCGAAGGAGCCTCCAACCAGGCGGCGGCGATCGAGGAAACCAGCAGCAGCCTGACGCAGATGGCCGCCACGACCCGGGCCAACGCCGAGACCGCCCGGCAGGCCAACGAGCTGGCCTCCACCGCCCGCGACAACGCGCAAAACGGCAACCAGACCATGACCCAGCTCAATCAGGCCATGCAGGCCATCAACGACTCGGCCAACCAGATCAACCGGATCATCAAGGTCATCGAGGAAATCGCCTTCCAGACCAATCTGCTGGCCCTCAACGCCGCCGTGGAGGCCGCCCGGGCCGGCGAGCACGGCAAGGGTTTTGCCGTGGTCGCCGACGAAGTCCGCAACCTCGCCCAGCGGGCCGCCCAGGCCGCCCGCGAAACCACCACGCTCATCGAAGGCTCGGTCGGCCGGGCCCACGAAGGCAGCAAAGTGGCGGCCTCGGCCGGAGCCGCGTTGCAGTCCATCGTCGAGGGCGTGACCCAGGTAGCGGAACTGTTGGGCGGCATCACGCGGGCCTCCGACGAGCAGACCCGCGGCATCGAACAGATCCACACCGCCGTATCCCAGTTGGAGAAGGTCACCCAATCCAACGCCGCCGGGGCGGAACAATCCGCCGCCGCCGCAGAGGAACTGAGCGCCCAGTCACACGCCGTCACCGGCATCGTCGAGGAGTTGCAGGCCATGGTCGGAGGGCACCTGGCGACCCCCTCGCCCGCCGCCCGCGTCCCCACCGCCCCCGCCGCGCTGCGGACCCCGCGCACTGCAAAGGCCCCCCAACCACGCCCCGCAACGGCGGCGGGCGTCGGACCGGAAGCTCCGCTGGATTTCTGACGAGCTCGGACGGCCAGGGGCGGCTCCGAGGGTGGGGGCGATGCGGCGTCGGCGACCATTTGTAGATCGCGATCGTGAATCCAACGCCGCAGTTACTTACGCGTTCGCAACGCAAAAGTCGGTAGTCGTCCTCCAGGTGCAGCCCGCCGTCTGCCTGCGGACGCGAAGACCTCTCCTCGCGTCGCGCTTCCTCCGGCAGGAATCCTTTGAGAACGTTCCGATTATGTGAGTGATCCGCTTCTTCTTGGGTACAGCACGGGACTTGCCCGCCGGGCGGGGTGCGTACCGGCCGGCGGGCCACCGGCCCACTCTATCCCCGTGTACTACGCCGCTTCCTTCGACTTCGGCGCCCCCGCCTTGATCGTCAACGTCACCTGCTTCCCGTCGCGCAGGACGATCACCGGGATCTCGTCGCCCGGCTTATACTGCCGCAACGCGTCCATGTAGGTGTACACGTCCTTGATCAGGTGGTCGCCGATCTTGTAGATGCGATCCGTATCCTTCATGCCCGCCTGGTCGGCCGGGCCGCCCGGCGTCACGCCGGAAATCTCGTAGCCCTCGCCGTCCTGCTCGCCGTAGGTGGGCATGATGCCCAGCCGCACCGGCGGCATGGACGGCTTGGCGTCGGCCTCGCCGTGGTCGTCGCCCGACTCGGCCGGTCCGTCGCCGTCCCGGCCGCCATGCGGATCCGCGGGGGCCGGCTTCTTCGGCGGGGCCTTCTCGCCCTCTTCCGCCGGCGGCTTCGCCTCCACCGGCTTCTTCCGCGCCGGCTGGATCTCGAAACTGATCGTCACCGAGAGGCTTAGCTTGCTCTGGGCGTTGGGCGTCCGTTTGCCGGTGACCATCACCTTGATCGGCCGGTCCCCGCGCTGGAACGCCTTCCGCAGGAAATCGCCCAACTCCTCCGGCAGGGCCTTGGCGCCGTCCTTCCGCCAGGCCGCGGCGGCAAGGGCAAGCTCCAGCGCGTCATCGCCGGCCTCCACCGCGACCTCGCAGGTGAACTCGCCATCCCGGCCGAGCAACTCCGCCATGGCCTCGTCCAGCCGCTCCGCGAACTCCGCCATCTGCGGCGGATCGTCGCCGGGCCTGGGCAGCGGCACGAACCGGATGTCCAGCCGCTTCTCCTCCCCGCCCCGCCGCACGACCACCACCGTCTTGTCCGATTCCTTGTACTTCACCATGGACCCCAACAGGTCGGCCAGCGAGAGAACCGCGTCGTGCCCGATGCGGACAATGCGGTCTCCCGCCTGCATGCCGCCGAGGGCCGCCGCCGACTGCGGCTCCACGCGGTCCACCAGCACGCCCGGCTGGTCGTCGGGCCGCACGGTGATACCCAACCGCACCTTGGGCCTCGGCAGCGGGGCCGGAGGCGGAGGCGGCGGCTCAGACGGCTTGGCCTCCGGCTCGGCCTTCTCCGGCGGCTCACCCTGGTTGAAGAGCCGCGCCCCGCGGCGGTCGCCCTGGAACTTCGGCGCGGTCTCCATCGCGTCGATCTCGTCGATGCAGTCCGCCACCAGTCGGCCGACCCGCATGGCCCCCTCGGCGTTGATCCGCTCCGTATCGTCGGTGGCCTGGTGATATTGCGGGTGCAGGCCGGTGAAGAAGAACAGCACCGGGATCTTCCGCGTGTAGAAATTGGTGTGGTCGGAAGGTCCGCTGCCGCCCCCGCCGTCCCGAATCTGGAGGCCGTACGGCTCGGCGAGCCGCTGCACCATGCTCTCGAAATCCGCCGTCCGCATCCCCCCGACTTCCAGCCGGTCGTTCTTCAGCCGCCCGACCATGTCGAAGTTGAACATCACCACGCACTTGGACAGATCGACGGTCGGATTCCGCGTGAAATGCCGCGAGCCGAGCAGACCCAGTTCCTCCGCCGTGAAGGCCAGCAGCAGGATCGACCGGTTCGGCTTCGGCCCCTCCGTGTAGGCCCGGGCCATGGTCATCACCAGCGCCGTCCCGGAGGCGTTGTCGTCCGCGCCGTTGAAGATATCCCGCTGCTGATTGAACGTCGGCTCGCCCTTGTTCTGCACGCCGATGTGGTCGTAATGCGCCCCCAGGGCGATGATCTCCTCCGCCTGGTTGCCCGTGCCGGGGATCAGCCCGACCACGTTCCGCACCGGCGTCTCCACCGGCTGAATGTCCACCTCGCCCCGCACCGTCACGCCTTTCAGCAACTGCGAAGCCGGCCGTTTCGTCTCCTCGATCTGCTGCTGCAAGGCGGCAACGCTCGGCAGGCCCGCCGCCTCGAGCATCCGGTCGGCCGTCACCCGCGATACCTGGAGCATGGGAATGCCGTACGACTGCCGACCCATCCCCGAGAACACCGGCGAGCCGTCCTTGAAGTTGTAAAAGGCGTCGCCGTCCGCATCGCCGACCGGGTTCACGATCAGCAGGGCCGCCGCATCGCGGGCGTTGGCCCGCGTGGCCTTCCCGCGGAAGGACTGGTCGCGCATGGAAAACTCCGCGAACTTCGGCCCCCGCCGCAACAGCAGCACCACCTTGTCCGCCACGTCCAGGCCCGCATAATCGTCGTAGCCCTGCTCGTCGCTGACGATCCCGTATCCCGCGAAGACCACCTCGCCCTTGAACCGGCCCGTCTTGGAAAACGGCAGTGGTACGAAATCCTCGTTCAGCTTCGCCGGGCGGCGCGCCAAGCGGCCCTGCACGCCCACGCTCAACCGCGTGTCCCGGCCGATCTCATAACCCAGCTTCAACGTGAAGTTCTGAAAAAACGTGCCGTCGTCCCCCGCCGGTTGCACTCCGCACCGCGCGAACCAGGCCGCGATGTACTCCGCCGCCAGGTCGATCCCCGGCTGGCCGGTGCCCCGCCCCTCCAGCTCGTCGCTGGCCAGATACCCCACATGCTCCAGATACTGGGCCGCGGAAAACAGCGACGCATCCGCCGAACGCTTCCCGACGGCCCCCTCATCCGCCGTCAACCACGGCGTCCACGCCACCAAAGCCGACAAGGCAACAGAAACCGCCACCGTGCGGGCACGACGGGTCATCCAGAACATGCGTAGCTCTCCCAAAAATGAAGCGAGTGACGTCCGGCATCGCGGCAGGCCCCCGGGTTCCCGGAGCAAACCAGAGGGGTCCGGGCGGCGTGGCCCGGCGGTCGCGATTCCGCCTCGGCCGCTGCGGAAGTTCCCCGCCGCCGTCAGCATGCGAACCGCAACATCATAGCATAACGAGAGTTCGGCGGCCATTTCACGGGTTTTGCGGACCTCGGCTCACGCCATGTGGTCAGACGGCGGGCCATCCCCGAAGGCTAGAACTCCTGCCGTTGGAAGGCCCGGATGCCGGTTGCCAGGAACCCCGCCGCCACGCCCAGACCCATCAGCACCACCCCCGTGAACAGCGCCGCCGACAGCCCATCGGCCTCATCGAGATGCCCGCTGCCCACCAGGCGGTAACAGATGCCGCCGAACAGCCCGACACTGACGATGACCACTACCACCGAGGCGATGAGATTGACCGTCCCGCCTAGCCCCGAAGCGATCCGGCCGGAATCCGCTTCGTGATAGCTAGGCAGGCGGGCCCCCAGCCCCACGGCCAGCCCGCACAGCCCCAGGCAGGTCGCCAACGTGCCTCCAACCTGCATCGCCGCCAGCAGCGGCGGCAGGTCCAGCGCCCGGATGGACAAAGCGGTGACGCCGAGGGCGGCCAGGGCCGTGACGGTCACCGCGTAGAGAAACTTGGCCCAGATCACGCTCCCCCGGGCCAGCGGCCACAAACCCACCAGCCAGATCTGCCGCCCTTCGAGCGAGATCATCGGGAACACGAATCGACTGGTGAACGTCGAGAGAATGAGATTGATGGCCCCGTAATTCAGAAAACAGATCAGCCCCTGCCATTGAATATTGAAGCCCTCCGGACGGACCCGCGGCAGGTAAGCCAGATACAACGCCATCAGCCCGAAGAGGATCACCAACTGGGACCACTGCACCGGGTCGCGCAGGAACGTCCGCACGTCCTTCAGGATCAGCATCCGCATCCGCCGTGGCAGATAGAAGAACGCCGCGTGCGTCAGCCACCGCGAGAGGTGGCTGCTCCGCACCCGGGTGCGATTGGGGGCCGAATGCGCCCGCCCGAACGCCGGCAGCAGTTGGCGGGCCACCAGGTTGATCGCCACCCAACTGAAGAAGACGCCGTTGGCCACGGTCACGCCGAGATAGAACAGCGCCTCCCGCGGCTGGTTGTTGATCGCCTTCTTGATCGTGTTCGCCACCCACGTCGGCGGAAACAAGGCGTTCTTCAGATATTCGAACTCGGCCAGGAAGCCGACCAGCCACTCCGTGGAATCGTCGGCCGTCGCCACCCACAGCCGGCCCCACCACAGCACCGCCAGCAGCGTGATCGCCGTACCCGAAAAGAAAAGCACCCGCTTGGCCATCCGCGGCACCCACAGGGCCACCAGCATGGCCACCAGCAGCCCCGCCGCGCCGGGAATCGGCACAAACCCCAGAAACGCCACCACGAAGATCAGATAAAAATCCCACGGCAGGTCCTGAGCCTGCCCGATGGCCATCATCAGCGGCACACCCAGCAGCACCAGCGACCAACTCGCGTAGAACAACGCCTCCAGGAACATCAGGGCGACGATGCTGCGGGGACGCAGCGGTGCGGCCATCAGGAAAGACGGCTCGGCCCGCCCGAACAGCCCCCCGTAGATCAGCACCGCCGTGGAAAAGGCCAGCAGGAACGTCATGGCCACGAAAAACAGGTCGAAAACGTAGAACACCGCGACGACCGATTGCTCGAACCGCCGCATGAACACGAACGCGTTCTCGAAAATGGCGTACAGCGCCCCCCAGATCGCCGCCATGAACAGGATCACCAGCAGCAGCCGGACCGGCGATTGATCGATGATCTGACTCAGCCGGTTCCGCAGAAGCCTCGCCCGCAACGCCAGAAGCAGGCCCAGGCCCGGTCGGGGGAACGGAGTGTCCGGCAGATTCCGGTTCATGCGGGGCGGCGCCTCGTCCTGCGGCCCCGCCGCCCGACCCGGGCTCCCGGCGAAGCCGCCGACAGTCTATGCCGAGCTCGCCACCGCGAAAATGGGCGAAAGAGCGGCACGCTCTCGCGGCCTGCCGGGTGGCCCGGCCGCGGGGCCGCGGCGTTGGGATCACCCGCTCTCCCGGCCGCACCCGCGCGCATGTGCGGAACCGGCGATGGCCCCCGCCGCCCGGCTATCGCGCCAGTGCCCGCACCGCGGCGATCAGCTCGGTGATCCGTCCTTGATCGGCGTCCGCTCCGGTGAAGGCCGCGTTCAGCGCCTCGATGAGCTTGGTGGCCCGCTCGATGAAGTCGTAATCGCGGTCCAGCAGCCAGGGCCGCACCACCCCCCGCGTCCTCCGCACGTCCTCGAAGTCGAAACCGCCCCAGTCCTCCAGTCGCTCCGGCGGCCGGAACCCGGCGCGGACCGCCTCGTCAAACATCACCGTCCCCGGCAGCGGGATGTACTGGTGCAGCGTCCCCAGCGGATACGGGCAGTACCGCGACGTTTCGGCCAGATCGCACACCAGCCGCAACGTCGCCTTCAGGTCGTCGAGCGTCTCCGACGGCGTGCCGATCAGAATGTTGATGCTCTTGTAGAACCGGTGCTTCGTCAGCAGGGCATCCACCTGGTAGATCTGCTCCAGGGTGATCCCCTTATTCATGTCATCGAGCACCCGCTGCGAGCCGGATTCCGGCGCCGTGCCGATGGCGATAACGCCGTAGTCCTTCATCCGTTCCCAGGTCTCCGGCTTCAGCCGCAGCAACAGGTCGATCCGCGCCGCAAAGCGATAGGCCACGGATACCCCCGCTCGCCGCAGGGCCTCCAGCATCTCCAGGAACCGCGACTCATTCAGCAGAAACCCCTCGTCGCCGAAGGTGATGCAATCCGCCCCGTAACGCCGGTGCAGCGTGCTGACGTCGCGGACGATGTGCTCGATCGAGTGCAGCCGCATGGCCGTGTTCGGCCACAACCGGCTCGAATTGCTGCAAAAGTGGCACCGGAAAGGGCAGCCCCGCGAAGTCCAGATCTGGTACTCCCGCCGCGGGCCGATCCGCAACGCCCGGCAGTGGCGTTCCATCGCCAGCAGGTGATACGGCAGCTCGAACACCCGACCCTCCAGAACCGTGTGGCCGGAGTTCGGCCCGACCACGGCCCGCCCGTCGATCTTCACGCCGACGCCGGGATGCCCCGCCAGCGCCGACCAGTCACCCTCGGCAATGGCCCGCAGTACGGCCGGAAAGACCTCCTCCCCTTCGCCCCAGACCAGAAGATCCACCAGCTCGCTGGCCAACGTCTGCTCCGGCAGGGCGGTCGCGTGGACGCCGCCCCACACCAGCAAAAGTCCCGGATACCGCTGCCGCAATCGTCGGGCAATGGCCACGGCGTGGGTCAACTGCGTCCCCGACATCGTGGAGATGCCGACGCACCGCGTTCGTGGCGTGATCCGCCGATCGACCTCGGCCACCGCCTCCTCCACGTCGGCGCACACGATGTGCGGCGTGTAGCCGTTCCGCAGCAGAGACTCCGCCAGGTACAGCGGGCCGTACGGCATCCCCAGGGACGCCCCGAGCATCCGCGAAGGCATCGGCAGCGGATTGATCAGAATGACTTCCGGCCGCTCAGCCGACATCCCCAAAAGCCCTCCGGTCCGCTGCCAAAACGCCGCGTGCCATGCCGGCCGTCTCGGGCAGGCATGGCACGCGAAAGACTGTACCGAGCGGGACCGGCCGCAAGCGGCACTCTTGCTTACAAGGTGATCTTGGCCCGGATGCCGCCGACCAACGCGTCGTGAGCATCCTTGTTGCCGCCGGGGTTCACGATCAGCTGCAAGTCCGGCGAGATCACGCACCAAGGCGTGACCTGGATGGCGTAATACAGCTCATACACGGTCTCGCGATCCGCCAGCGGACTGCGGTTGTGGCGGAGCGTATCGGAAAGGTTGGCATCGGCCACGCCGAAGGCCAGCACGTCCTTGTCCCGCGTCGGAATCAACCCCGTGTACGACGCACCCACCGACCAGAAATTGTTGATGCGATTGATGTCCTGGTGCGCGAAGCCGTAGCGGCAGAACACGCCGAGACCCTGCTTGTCCTTCGGATCGCTGCTCTCCCGCCACACGAGCTGGTCGAAGCTCAGATAAAAGCCCACGTCGTCGGCATGGGTCTTGGTCGGCTCGTTGGTCGGCCGGAACTCCGCCAGCGGCCGCGGATCATAATGGAACCCGACGCGATAGTTGCCGGGCAGCGGCCCGCCCGCCGTCTGGAACGTCGGCGTCAAGCCGAACTCCCAATAGCCGATGTAATGCGCCGGCCCGTGGAAGGCGGCATCCTTCCCCCAGCACTCGTTGGGGTTCGGCTCATCCGCATCCACCGCCGCCGTCGCGAAGTACAGCCAGTCGGTCGGCTTGACCTTCATGTACGCGCCCAGCGACTTGCGGTGCGGCACCGTGGGGTTGGCGTTCAGATACTGGTTCATGAACTGGTCCCACGGGTTGCCGGCGTAGGCGTTCATGTCGAACAGATCCACCGGCGTCAGCAGCTTACCCACGCGGAACTCCAGCTTCTTCTCGAAGAAGTGCTGCCCGTACCACCACTTGTCCAGGAAGAACTCATCATCCCCCGCCGTGATGCCCCACGAGGTCGCCGACATCGAGCCGACGTCCCGCTGCAAGCCGGTGTTGTAACTGCTCTTGCCGCGGATGAAGAAGAAACCGCCCGGAATCACCTTCATCTTGTCCAGGTCGAGAAACAGGTTGATCCGCAAATCGCCGGTGAACTCATTGGCGTTGTGCGTCTCGTTGCCGCCGTAAAAATTCTGCTGAAAGACCGGCACGTAAATCATCGAGAAGTCGATACCGGTCTCGTCCATCCACGTGCGCACGCCGCCCCAGTCGCCGGTCATTCGCTTGCTCGTCATCAGATCGAACGGTTGCGGCTCCGCCGGGGCCGCTGCCGGCTGCGCCGTCGTCGTCTGCTCCGTGGTCGATGAACCCGCCGCCTGTCCGGCGGGCGGTGTGCTCTGCGCCACGGCGGGAACCGCGAACGGCACCGTCAGGGCAACGACCGACATCAGGAAACCGATGCGAAGGGCCAGGTTCATCTTCAGCTCTCCTCGGTGGGCGGCCGACGGTGTCATCTCTACTGCCCGGCGGCGACCGCGTCTGGTTAGAGAATCAGAAACCGCTACACGCCATAGGGTTGTCATCGGCTTTTTGTCGTCTGCAAACGGAGTCGAAGGAGACCTTTTCGAGTGGGAATCCACTCCCGATAGGGTGCCAGCGTCCCCGCACCCCGGCCCTCTGTCAAGCATGAAATGAACCACCGGCCGACACGGGAGCGGATGGGAATCGAACCCACCGGACGACGCGTGGCGCCGTCCCGACGGCTTTGAAGACCGCGGAGCCCACCAGGAACCCGGACGCTCCCCTGATTACCAGTACTGACAATATAGCCGCCCGCCGACAACGGCACCAAGCCGCCTCATCACCTTCCGACGGCCAAGTGGATCGGCGAGATCAACATCGGGTTCCGATGCCTCTCGCCGCGACCGTCACGCGGGCACGTTTGACCGGCCGCCGCGGCCTGAGTAGATTTCCGCGACATGCACCTTCCCCCGATGTCTCCGCGGCAACGCCGCAGCCTCGGCGGTGTCGCGCCGGCCTGGGTCGCCTTCGTCCTCGTTATCAGTATTGCCGTCGCGGTCTCCACCGCCCAACCACCGCCAGCCTCGGCCCCGGATGCCACGACCCTTCAGGCCCCCGACTCCCCGGACGAGACCCCCGACCGCGAAGACCCGGGTCGCGGCCCCGCAAGAACGGAAACCAGCCCCTACCCCAACCTTGCCCCCCAAGACTCCGAGCATCCAACCGGCCCGCAGGGCTTCACCCTGAGTCCGCCACCCGCCTCACTGCCCGCCGTCACCACCGCGTCGGCCCCCGCCCGCTACGACCCCTGGCCGCTCCTGAAGGCCCTCCTGCCGGCCCTGGTCGCGATCGGACTGGCCATCCTCACCCGCCAGGTCGTGGCCGCCCTATCCGTGGGCATCCTGGTCGCTTCAATCGTAATGCTTTTGCCAAAAGGTGGTTACGATCCGATCCAGTGGGTCACGTTCGGCATGGATCGGTACTTGTTCGCCGTCCTGGCCCCGCTGGATTCCAAGACCGGCCAGGTGGACTTGCAGCACCTCCAGATCCTCATCTTCACCCTCTTCATCGGGGCCATGGTCGGCGTGATCGAAGCCAACGGCGGCACCCGGGCCATGGTCCTCCGCGTCACCCACCGCGTCCGCTCACGGATCATGGCCCAGTTCTGGGCCTCGGTCGCCGGACTGGTCATCTTCTTCGACGACTACGCCAACGCCATGATCATCGGCCCCAGCATGCGCCCGGTCTTCGACCGCCTCCGCGTCAGCCGTCAGAAGCTCGCCTACATCGTGGACTCCACCGCCGCACCCGTCTCCTCGATCTTCATCGGCACTTGGCTCGCCGCCGAGATCGGCTTCCTCGGCGAAGGCTTCGCCGCCCTGAAAGGCCAGGTGCCCGAGTTCCTCGCGGGCATGGACGCCAGCACCGCCTTCTGGGGCAGCATCCCCTACCGCTCTTACGCCCTGCTGGCCATCGTCATGGTCTTCATCATCTCCCTGACCGGCCGCGACTTCGGCAGCATGAGGAAATCGGAAGCCGAGGCCGCCGCCGAAGACCCGCCTACCCCGCCCGAGGCCGCTCCCGCCGCCTCCCCCCCGCCTCGGCCGGAGTCTGATGGCCGCGACTGGTGGCTGGGCGCGATCCCGGTCGTGGTCCTGGTCGGGCTGACCATCGCCCTGCTGTTCATCACCGGCTACCAGGGCTGCCTGGACAAGGGCCGGGCCGTTCCCCTCGGCCTCGGCGATCTGGGCGAAAGCATCAAGGCCATGCTCTCCGAAGCCCGGTCGCACCACTCGCTCGTCTACGGATCGTTCACCGCCGCCGTGGTGGCCATCCTGCTGTCCGTCTTCTCCCGGCGCCTGACGCTCGCCCGGGCGATGGACGCCGTGGTCGCCGGCATGTGCCGCATGTTCGCCGCCTGTATCGTGCTGGTCCTGGCCTGGGGCCTCTCGCAGGCCGGGCAGGACTTGGAGCTGGGCCGACACGCCAAGACTTACCTCGAATACCACGTCGCCGCCGGCAACTTCTCGGTCATGTGGCTGCCCCTGGCCATCTTCCTCACCGCCTGCGTCGTCTCCTTCGCCACCGGCACCAGTTGGGGCACCATGGGCATCCTCTGCCCGATGGTCATCCCCGTCGCCGCCGGCGTCTACGCCCACCTCCCGCCCGACCACGCCATGCCGCTGTTCTACGCGGCGGTGGGAGCGGTCCTGGCCGGGGCGGTCTTCGGGGACCACTGCTCGCCGATCAGCGACACGACGGTGCTGTCGTCGATCGCCACGGAGTGCGACCTGACCGCGCACGTGCGGACACAGGCGCCCTACGCCGTGCTGGTCGCGGTGGTGGCGGTGCTCTCCACGGACGGGCTCCGCTACCTCGTGGATCGCTGGGTGCCGGCCCTGTATGAATCTTACTGGCACTGGTCCTGGGCCTACGGCCTGGCCGTCGGCACGCTCCTGCTCCTGCTCTTCGTCAGGGTCTTCGGCCGCCGGCCGCAGTCTCAAATCAACCCACCGGTCAGCCGCGAACGGAGCACATGAGAGACCGAGCCTTCGCCCAGACTGTCTGGAACCGAAGAGGAAGCGGCGTCGACATGATGATCTGGCACGTCGGCAGTTGACCTCTGTGAACCATTTGAGTGTCGCCGGCACGTGTTCGAGTAGCAGAGCCGTCCCTCAGAAGTCCCGATAACGCCGACGAGGCGGGAATTGACCACATTCGCCAAGAAATGTCCGGACTCGGTAAGGCCGCAAGACCCCTTGCGGTGCTGATTGCGCAGGAAATCTGCGCGGAACGAGCGGATTTTGCTTCTGAGCATGTAGAATTCTGACCGATACGCGATACGATCCTATTGCGGCGCAGAAATCCTGCGCTAGAAATCGAGGCAGTCATGTTGATCGAATTCTACGGCCAGAACTACGGCTGCTTCCGCGACGAGTTCCGGCTGTCCATGTTGGCTACGGACATCGATCCAGATTCTGAGCGGGGCGTCGTCGAAGTGAAGATCAAAGGCGACAAGGAACCGCTGCGGCTGCTGCGAGCGGCGGCGATCTATGGACCCAATGCTTCTGGAAAGTCCACGTTGATTCGCGCCGCCAACGCGCTGCAAAATATGCTATCGAGCACCGAGCGACTCCTTTCTGACATGCCGCTCCGCCAGTATGAACCCTTCGCCCTCGGACCATGTCCCAAGCAGCCCGCGATGCTGGGGGCCAAAGTCGTAATCGATGGCGATGTCTACGACTACTCAGTAACGTTCGATCAGACAGCCATCCGGAAGGAGAAGCTGTCGCGACTGAGTGGTGACCGTTCCATCGACTTGTTCGATCGGACTGGGCAGGACGTGGTAGGAAGCTGGAGAGAAGATCCACAATTCGAGCTTCTTAGCAAAGTCTTTCGCCCGAATGCACTACTGCTATCTCTCGCAGATACGCTGACGCCGAAGCTAGCCCGGGAGATTGCCGTGGGGTACCGGCGAATGCTGACCACGCAAGAACGCTCACCGTCGGCTTGGCATTCCCATGAGGCGCGAGCCGTCGCCGAGAAAGCCCGAGAGGATCCCGCCTTCGGCGAATGGCTCCTGATGCATCTGCGATCCGCGGATCTCGGTGTTGTTAGTCTTCGCCCTGAGGAGGTTCGCCAGTTCATCGTTGTAGACCACGCCGGGGGAACCTCCCGGAAGGACAGGCCTCGCAGGAAACTGGCAACCTTCGTTCGCCTCCGACTGGAACACGAAGGGAGTGAAGGCCCGGTGCCGCTTCCGTACAGTCGCGAATCCCTTGGCACACGAAGACTCGTGGAGCTCTCTCCGCTGATCTACGAACTCAGCCACAGTCGCCGCCCGATGGCGGCCTTCGTCGATGAGTTCGATGCCTCCATACACCCGGATCTCCTCAAGGCCGTTGTTCGGCACTTCAATGGCGAAGTCCCCGCCGGCAAAGTCCGGGGCCAGTTGATCTTCTCCCTCCACGAGACTTCGCTGTTGGATGCCGAGGCGAAGGACGCCGTGCTGCGCCGCGACCAGGTCTACTTCACCGAGAAGGACTCCACCGGCGCCGCTCGGTTGTATTCCGTGGCCGAGTTCAAGGAGCGAAACAACCTCAATCTCCGCCGCCGCTACCTGCAAGGGCGATACGGCGCCCTGCCGGCCATCAAGTCGTTCGAGGAGCGTTGAGTGGGTGCGCGCAAGAGCCGAAGATCGAGAAGCGTCAAGCTCGACCGAAACCCGTATGGCTCGCGGCCAACCCGCACTCGATCGCCGCTGCCCGTTGTGGTTGTAGTCTGCGACGACACGCGCACCGCCCCGGCCTACTTCAACGAGTTGAAAGGACTGGTCAAGAGCAAACTGACCCTCAAGGTTGTGCCGAAACCTCGCGATCAGGCGTCTGCGAAGGATGTTGTCGAGTGCGCGATCGCCGAACTCGAGGAACTCCGTCGCCCAGGGACTCGCGACGAAGAGGACCGGCAGTCCGTGTGGGCCCTCATCGACCTCGAAGCCAATTCGGCGCAGCAAAAAGCCGCACGGGCGGCTCAATCCAGAGGTCAAGCCTCCGGAGTCAAGATCGCGCTGTCCCAGCCCTGCTACGAGCTATGGACACTGCTGCATTTGGTCGACACCGGTCAAGCGTTCGCGGACTGCAACGCTGTTCTGGCCCGCCTTCAACAGGAGTGGCACAAGCTCTTCCGACAGCCGTTCCCCCACAAGGCCCAAGCGGACTACTCGAAGATCATCCAGGATCGACTATCGGCGGCACGGCGAGCGAGAACGCATCACCAGAACGGCGACCCGTCTTGGACGGAAATCTATCGCCTGATCGACGAAATCGAGACATTCTGGCAGCGCTGAGTTCGTCCTTCGCATTGACACCCGTTCCCCCCTCAACCCCGCGGCCGCGTCGGCATGATCCGACCCGGACGCTGTAAATCCGGCGGCGGCGCGGACTCGTCGATCAACCCTTCAAAACCCGGCCGGCCCGACAGCCCCCGCAGCTCCGGAAACCGCGCCGCCAGCGCCGCATAGCGCGGATCGTGCCCCACCGCCACCATCAGGTGCCGTCGGGCCAGCTCCGGCTGACCGTTGCTGGCCCACGCCTGGGCCAGGCCGAAGTGGGCCATGGGCTCGTTCTCATAATGGAGCGCCTCCTGGAATTCCGCCCGGGCCGAGGCGGGACGGCCGGCCAGCAGGTACGCCGTGCCCAGGGTCAGCCGAATCGCCGCGGAATACGGCCGCAGGTCGCGGGCCTGCTCCAGGTAGCCGATGGCCTCCGCCACGCGGCCCACGTCCACCAGGGCAATGCCGAGATTGTGCAGGCAGTCCACCCAGTGCCGGTTGCTGGCCAACGCCTGCCGCAGCGGCTCGATCGCCTCGGCGCTCCGGCCGTCATGGTGCAGCACCAGCACCCGGCCTAGGTAGAACTGGCTCGATGGGTCCGCCGGCGCCACGGCCACGCCCTTCCGCGCGTAATGCAGGGCCGCGTCCAGGTCGCCTTCCTGGATGAACGCCTCCACCAGCCCGACATAGCCGCGGGACCAGTGCGGGTGCAGCGCGATCATGTGGGTGAACAGGTTCTTGCCGCTGTGCCACACGTACGTCTGCACATTGGCCAGCACCCCGGCGACCAGCACCAGCCCGCCGGCGGCCACGGCGGCGCAGCGACCGCTCGCCAATCGCAGGATATTCCCCTTTTCTCCCAGCCAGGCCGCCGCGGCGGCCAGAGGCAGGATCAGCGCCGGATAGAGATACTGGTCGCCGAGAAGCTGGTTGCCCAGCGGGGCGTAGTACAACGCCGGAATCACCGCCGCCAGCAGCCCGGTCAGGCCGGTGAACACCGGCCGCCGCCACCGCAGCGCCGCCACCGTCGCGGCCAGGGGCGCCAGCAGCACGGCCGCGCCCACCACGATCCCGCCGGCCGGCGGACGCGGCGGATAAAACGGAGAGAGGCCGACCGGCCAGACCAGCCGACGCGCGAAGGAACCGAGATTGGCCCCCAGCAGGACCAACCCGTGCAGGTCGCCGGACTGGAGCGGCTCCACCTGCCGCCGCAGATGCTCGTGCAAGCACCCGCACGCGACCGCCACGAACAGCAGCGGCAGCTTCTCCACCACCGGCCGCCAGCCCCCGCGCCGCAGCGGCCACACATCCAGCGCCAGCAACGCCACCGGCAGCCCCAGAAACACCGGCTTCGACAATAGCGCCGCCGCGAACAACGGCGTCACCACCACATACCACCGCCACCGCCCGGTCCGCCCGAAGCGGAGATGACAGCGTATCGCCAGCAAGGCGAAGAACGTGCCCAGCAGGGTCTGCCGCTGGGCGATCCACGCCACCGACTCCACCTGCACCGGATGCAGACCGAACAGCAGCGCCGCCACCGCCGCCCACCACAGGCTCCGCGACAGCGACCGGGCCAGACCCATCACCAGCAACACGTTCAGCAGATGCAGAACCAGGTTGCCGAGATGAAAATGAAACGAGGCCGCGGTCCAGTCCCGCACCAGCGCCGCATCCAGCATCAGCGACCATGCCGTCAGCGGCTGATACGTCGGCGACGCCCCCGGCGGCAGGTGATACCGCTCCAACGCCGCCACCGCCTCGCCCCACGTCGTCCGGCGAATCTGCCCCACTTCCGAAAGATAGTGCCGATCGTAACGGTCGACGAACTCCGCCGTCAGCACCGGAAAGTAGGCCGCCCCGACCAGCAGCACCACCGCCAGGCCCGTGCACAGCAACGCCATGTCGCCCGAAGGCCGCGATCGCGCGACAACCGTCATCCTGACCGAATCATCTGGCATGTGCTTCCCGAACCCGGCGGGACCGGCCCACCCCGCGGGCACCGCGGCGACCGTCGCGGCGCATTGTAGGTTCGCCCGCGCCGACCTACAATTCGCCCATGCGTATCCTGCTCACCAATGACGACGGCGTCCTGGCCCCCGGCCTGCTGGCCCTCTACCAGGCCCTCCGCGGCCTCGGCGACCTGCACGTCGTCGCCCCCCATGCCGTCCAGTCCGGCGGCTCGCACTCCATCACCATCCGGCACCCCCTGCTCTGCTCCCGCATCTCCCTGAACGGCGATTTCCAGGCCGTTAGCGTCGAAGGCACGCCCGCCGATTGCGTCAAGGTCGCCGTCAACGCCCTCCTGCCGAAACGGCCCGATCTCGTCCTCTCCGGCATCAACGCCGGGCAGAACACCGGTATCCACGTCCTCTATTCCGGAACCGTCGCCGCCGCCGTGGAAGCCGCCGTCATGGGCCTGCCCGCCATGGCCATCTCCCTCCAGATCTATCGCGACATGGACTTCGACGCCGCCGCCCGAATCGCCCGCGGCGTGATCGAACAACTCCTCGCCCACGAACTCCCTCCCGGGCGGATCTACAACATCAACCTCCCCGAACCCGGCCCCGGACGCCCGCGCGGCGTACGCGTCGCGCCGCAATCCACGCGGGCCATGGTCGAGCGCCTGGATCGTCGAACCGACCCCACCGGTCGCGAGTACTACTGGCTCAACGGCGACTTCGCCAGCCTGGAGGACGACGCGCCGACCGATCGGGTGGCCCTCCGCGAAGGCTACGTCTGCGTGACGCCGCTCCAATTCAACCTGACCGACACCGCCCTGCTGCAACAAATGCAATCGTGGAACTGGCGACTCCCCTCGTAAACTCCCCCCGCCGCCCGCCTCGTGCCCACGCCCACGCTTGCGAAGCGGGCCCCGCTCGCGGACAATCCCGGTAACGAAGCCCGGCCCGGCCGCCCGCCGAGCCACGGTTCCGGGAGGGGAACGCCCGGACCGCGGAGGCCCGACACGCCGGCGGGCGGAAGACTCATCGATCCATCGCCCGAAGGCCCCGGTATGGCCGCCGAAGACAAGAAGATCGTACGCTGTTGCCACTGCCGAGGCGTCATGCGGGTGCCGGCCCGCGCCTTCTCGGTCTTCTGCCCGCACTGCCAGAAACGGGCGCCCCTCGAAAGCCTCCGCATCGTCGGCTCCCATCCCGGCAAGGCGTTGGCCACCTGCGGAGACATCTTCATCGAATCGTCCGCCCGTCTGAATCTGTCCGTCACCGCCAACAACGTCGTCATCCACGGCCGCGTCCGCGGGCCGGTGGTGGCGGCCCAGACCGTGCAGGTGGGGCCTACCGGGCAGGTCATCGGCGACATCACCGCGGAGAAGCTCATCGTCTCCGACGGCGCCGTCATCGAAGGCCGCTGCGTCATGACCCGCCCCAGGCCGACCCCCGCGAAACCCGCCGCCGAGGATCACGCCGCGGCGGCGAAAGCCCCGGAACGGCCGGCTACGCCGCCCGCGGAGCTGGATGCGGCGCCGTCGTCGCCGATCACGCCCCCGCCCGCTCCGCTCCCCCCGCCCAAGAGACCCATCCCCTTCAAGCCCGAGTAACCGGACCAATTCCCGTCAGTCGCCCAACAGTGGAACCCCAACAGGAGAATTGAGAGAGCATCATGGCCAGAAAGACCCCCGACCAGCCCGACCGCCGCCCGACCCGCGGCTATCTCGTCGTCAGCACCCATTGGGATCGCGAGTGGTACGAACCGTTCCAGCATTACCGGTTTCGGCTCGTCCACGTGCTCGACGGCGTGCTGGATCTCCTGGAGGAAGACCCCGCCTTCACTTCCTTCATGACCGACGGCCAGACCTGCATGCTGGAAGACTATCTGGCCATCCGTCCGGAGAACCGCCCCCGCCTCGAACGACTGGTCCGCGCCGGGCGCCTGCAAATCGGCCCGTGGTACACGATGCCCGACGAGTTCCTGCCCTGCGGGGAGTCCCTGGTCCGCAACCTTCTGCTGGGCCATCAGGTCGCCGCCGGCTTCGGCGGCGCGATGAAGATCGGCTTCGTCTGCGATATCTTCGGTCACAACTCCCAGATGCCGCAGATCTTCCGCGGCTTCGACCTGCCCGAGGCGGTCGTGTGGCGCGGAACCAACTTCCCCAAACACCCCGGCCTCTTCATCTGGGAAGCCGTTGACGGCAGCGCGGTGCTGACTTACGCGTTCGAGAGCGTCGGCTACGGGCAGTACCACTTCGAGGTCCGCCTCCACAACCGCAACCCCGACGGCTCTCTCAACGTCGACAAAGCCGTGGAAGGCGTCCGCAAGGTCTTCGAGATCGAACAGCCCCGCGTGCCCGGCCGGGCCATCCTGCTGTTCGACGGACTGGACCACATGCCCGCCGAACGCCTCACCAGCGAGATCGTGCGGCGGTCCCGCGACGCGGGCCTGGACGTGGTGCATACCACGCTGGCCGAGTACTTCGCGGCCGTGCGCTCCCAAAGGCTGCCGCTGAAGCGCTTCCGCGGCGAGCTGCGCGAGACCGCGGAAAAAAACGGCAACGTCATTTCGGGCGTGCTCAGCAGCCGGGTCTACCTCAAGCAGCACAACGCCGCCTGCGAAAGCGCCCTGTTGCACTGGGCTGAACCGGCCGCGGCCCTCGCCGCCCTGCTGGGCGAGGAGCACCCCACCGAGTATCTCCGCCTGGCCTGGCGCGAACTCCTCCGCAACCACGCCCACGACAGCATCTGCGGTTGTAGCATCGACCAGGTGCATCAGGACATGATGTACCGCTTCGATCAGTGCCGGCTCATCGCCGAACGGGTCCGCCGCCTCAGCCTCCGGGCGGTCACCGACCGGATGCGGCTGCCCAACATCGAGGGGGACGAAGCCTATGCCATCACGATCTTCAACCCGACCAGCCAGGCCCGGAACGAGGTGATCGACTTCCCCCTCCGTTTCCCGCAGGACACCAAGAACCGCTTCTCCGAGTGGTTCGGCTACGAGCCGATCGTTGGGTTCCGGCTCTTCGACGCCGCCGGCCGCGAGATCGAGTATCAGCGGGTGAGCGTCGACAAGAAAATCCACGTCAAGGAGTACGACCCCAGGGCCGGCTTCCAGCACAGCTATCGCGAGCAGGTCCGCGTGGCGGCCAGGCTCGACCTGCCCGCCTTCGGCTGGACCACGCTGGTCTGCAAACCCTGCACCGACAAGGTCCGCTGCGGCGGCTCGCAGGTGCTGAACGACCACGCCATGGCCAACGACCGCCTGCGCGTCACCATCCACCCCAATGGAACGATCGACCTCGACTGCCGTGGCGGCGGCGGCTACCACGGATTGCTGGCCTTCGAAGACCGCGCCGACATCGGCGACGGCTGGTACCACGGCACCGCGGTCAACGACGAGATCTTCACCAGCACCGGTTCCGCCGCGGACATCGCCCTCGTCGCCGACGGCTTCGCCCTGACCACCTTCCGTGTTCGCGTCGTGCTGAACGTCCCCGCGAAATTCGAACACGACCAGATGATCATGCGCCGCGCCCGCCGCCTGACGCCGCTGGTCATCACCAGCTACCTGACCCTCCGCGCCGGATCACCCTATCTGGAAGTCCGCACCGAAGTCGACAACACCGTTCGCGACCACCGCCTCCGCGTACTGCTACCCACCGGCCTGAAAACCGCCTCCTATTTGGCCGATGCGCCGTTCGACATCGTCCAACGCGATGTCGCCCTCCGCCCGGACTGGTATCGGCTCCACGAGCCGGAACTGGAAACCAAGCCGCAGTACTCCTTCACCGTGGTCAACGACGGCCGCCGCGGCCTGGCCGTCATCTCCCGCGGGCAACCCGAATCCGCCGTCCGCGACCTGCCCGACCGGCCCATCGCCCTGACCCTCTTCCGCGGCTTCCAACGAACCGTCGGCACGCCGGGCGAGCCGGGCGGGCAGATGCTCGGGCCGACGGCCCACGACTACTGGCTGTATCCCCACGTCGGACGCCCCCGCGGACCGGAGCTGTGCCGTCTCGGGCAGCGTCTCGCGGCGGGGCTGGACTGGGTCTACACCGAACCGGCCCGCCTGCCGCTCCTGCCGCCGAAGCCGCCGCTGCCCGCCGAAGGATCGTGGCTGTCTCTCTCGGAGGGGCCGCTGGTGGTGACCGCCGTGAAGCAGTCCGAGGACGGCGCGGCCCTGATCGTGCGATTGTTCAACCCGACCCCCCGTCCCGCGCGGCAACAGCTCGAGTTCCTCACCCCGCCCTCCGCCGCCTGGCAGGCCGACCTGCTGGAAAGGCCCGTGCGCCGACTGACCGCCCGGGGCCGAAAGGTGGCCTTCTCGGCCGGGCCGAAGCAGATCCTCACCCTGCGTGTGGAATTGCCGGCACTGGATTCGTGACGAGCGGTGGAGCCGGGCCTCAGCCCTCGTCCTTGCGGCACTTCAGCACCGTCACGCTGCCGGTCGGCTCGTGGATCGTCACCATCTGCGTGACGCCTTTGAGCTTGCGGACCGCCACCGTGACCGGCCCGCGGACCTCGCGCGGAAACACGGTCTGGCGCGTGCCGATGGTGATGGCGACGCCGGCGTAGATGAAGCCGCCGACGCGAATCGAGGCGCTCTCGCCGGTGGCGGCGGCCAGTTGCTTCCGCTGTTCCTCGGCGGCGTTCAGTTCCTCCTCCATCGAGTCCGCCTGGTAGCACAGCGCCGTCACCTGCTCACGCTGCGCCGGCGAAAGCCGCTTGAGGTTGGCCATCAGCGGCCGTAGCGTCAGGCGGATCCGGGCGATCTCCTCGCGCCGCTTCTGGTTGGCCGCCTCCAGCTCCTTGGCCCGTTGACCGCCGCCCTCGACCGCCGCGGCGAAAATCTGCGTCGGCACCCCGCCCTCGCTGCCGAGCGTCCGCGCCGACAGGCCGACGCCGACCCGGGTCTCGCCGCCGATGATGGCGGCCTCGCCGCCGTGCAGCGCGCCCCTGACCGTCAGCCGCGAGTTGACCGCGTTGGTCCCCAGGTACAAGTCTCCGCCCGCCGTCAGCGTCGCGTCCTCGCAGAACTTGACCACCGCGTCTCCGCCCGCGACCACCCGCCCCCGGCCCCGGCCGAGGATGCCGAACTGCACCGCGATGTCCCCGGACACGTCGATCTCCGCCGCCTCGATGGACGCCAGCGAAACCAGTGACCCGCGGACCGTCAAACGGGCGCCCTCGCCGATGGCCGTGCGACAGAGCACGTCCTGCTCAAAGGACAACGGCCCGCTCTCCGGGCTGATCTGCTGCTCATCGACCTCGACGTGCGGACGGATGCTCAGGGTGTGCCGCTCCGGGTCGTACACGATCCGCCCGGCGCAGGCGGCTTGAACCGTCACGCCGTCATCGCTCCGTACCCCCTCGCCCAGCCGCAGCTCCAGGCCCCGGGGCTTGGCCGGAGGAATCGGGCGGCCCCGCACGTCCACGCCCGCCACGCCCTCCGTGGCCGCGACGATGCGGCCGATCACCTCGCCCGCCGCCGCCACCTGCGTCGCCGCCCAGACGCGATAGTCGAACTGCCGCAGATCCGTCGTCGGCGGCGGCTTCTGCCACTCGAACGCCGCGTCCACGCCGTCCCGAGGCGGCGTGCCCTCGGCCAGCAGCGTCTTCTTCGCCGCGTTCTTCCGCTTCGAGGCCGTGCGGACGAACTCCGCGATCAACGCCACGATGCGGTCGTCAACGGGTATTTCCGCCGCCTCCAGGGCGATGTTCACGTTCTGCGGCGTAAACAGACAGGGTTCGGCCCCGTCCGTGGGGACCAGCCAGGCCTTCAGCCCGGCGGCGTCCACCACGACCTGAACGGGGATGTTAGCCAGTGCCGTGCCCATGGCGTCTCGTTTTCTCGGCGAGTCCCCGACCCGGCCGGCCCCGCGCCGACGCCTCAGGCGCTCGCGGCGGCGGCGACCTTGGCCATGGTCTGGTTGATCTTCTCGGCCAGCGTCTCGGCCGTGAAGGGCTTCACCACGTAGTTGTTCACGCCGGCCTTCACCGCCTCCAGAACGCGGGATTTCTCCGCTTCCGTGGTGACCATGATGATGGGCGTGCGGCGGTCGGTCTCGCGAACCTTGCGAACCAGGGTGATGCCGTCCATGTTCGGCATGTTCCAGTCCACCAGCATCAGGTCCGCCTTCTGCTTGCTCAGCGCCGCCAGCGCCTCCAGCCCGTCCGCCGCCTCGAAGACGTCCTCGTAACCCAGCGTCTTAAGCGTGTTCTTCTGGATATTCCGAATGGTCCGCGAATCATCCACCAGCAAGATCTTCATCACACTGCTCCTGCCATCGCCGGCTTCTTGGCGGACGCCGGGGTCTTGTTCACGATCAGGGCCACTTCCACGTTGAACCGCCCGAACTCGGTGTCGCACGGAATCACCAGAAACGGCGACGACTTGCTCTGCGACACCTTGTGCCCCGGCCCGATGATCACGCTCGGCAGCGAAATGCTCACGTCGGCCTGGTCGGGGAAGTCCTTCTTGGCGTTGCCCGCCACCATGTTGGCCAGCTCGCCGACCGCGTCGGTGAAGTCGGGGTGGTTCACCGGCAGATCGACGCCGGCAAACTTGGAGGCGAGCTTCGTGGCCACGTCCCCCGGAAAACTCAACACGACACAGCCCTGCACATCGCCGGACAGACCGATGATGCTGCTGACCTCGGCGGAAACCAGGTCCGCCTGCTTCAGCATCGGCTTCTCCACCCTGACCTTGGTGTTGACCATGGTCTCAAACACGTTTCGGATCGAGGCCACGAAAGGGTTGATGAACTTCACGTCCATACGAGTCTCCACATCTACCCGGACCGGCCGACCGCCCGCCGAGCCGCACTCCCGCACGGCCCTTCCCAAACGCGGAAAACCTTTCCCGCGCCGGCGACCCATCCTGTTCGTCGGCTCGCTTCAATCCTGACTGAAATTGCAACTCTTCAAGGGAATGGCGAGGTTGTCCGGCGACTGCCGGGCGGGGAATCTCCGGTCGGCCAGCCAGGCCGAGAGCATCCCACCCAGCCGGCCTCGGGCCGCCGATAATCCGGCGACCCTCGCCTACGACGCCGCCCGACCCGCGACGCCGCTACCGCCCGGCCGCTTCCTGGAGCGGGCCGATAATCTCGTGATCCTCGGGAAAGCGACCGACCTGGTGCTTGCTGAAGATCTTGCGGCCGTCCACAACCACATCCAGAATGCCGCCACCTCCCCGCACCAGCTTGGCCTCCACGCCGATCGCCTTTTTGATCTTCTCCGCCAGACCGGCGGCAAACGGGTAGTAGTTTCACTCCCCGCAATAGGTGATGGTGATATTCATGACTCTCTGCTCCCTATTGCCGCGTGGCGGCGCCAAGCTAATGCCCACGACGCCGGCGTTCGGCCCCGCCCCCGCGGACCACGGGATTATAGCGACGGCCCGAACTGGATCCGCTTCGCACCCCGCGGCATCGCCCGAGGGCCGCCCCGGCTGTGCCCGCACGAGACGCCACGAAGACCTTGTGCTATAACAAGACACGGAAATCAGGCGGTCTGCCCCGATTTCAAACCAATCCGGAGCCAAATGGAACCAGACGGATCCCGTCGCCTCGCGCCGTGGCCCGGATCACGCCCCTCCTCTCGATCCCCTGCCGGGAAAGCTTTCAGATCATCAGACCATCCGCTACAATGGACGATATCCCGTGAGCCATGTGCGGCCCGCCCTGATATGCCCGTTTCATTCCCTTGGTTACTGTTCGTTCCGGAGGCTGAAGGATTAGGACTATGAAAACCGCTGCCCTTCTCACGCTCGTGCTGATCGTGCTCCCCGCCACCGCCGTCCAGGCCGACCTCGCCGACGACCTCTTCTCCGCCGCCCGCCGCGGGGACGCCCCGACCGTCAACGCCCTCCTCGACGCCAACCCGGCGCTCATCGCCGCCGCCGACGCGTCCGGGCGCACCGCCCTGCACCATGCCGCGCTGGCCGGTCGGTCCGAAATCCTCACCCTCCTGCTCTCCCGCGGCGCGGAATTGGAGGCCATCGACCAGCGAGCGCAGACTGCGCTGCACCTGGCGGCGCGGCACCTCCGCCTGGAGGCCGTACAGACCCTCCTCGCCGCCGGCGCCAACGTGGCCGCGGCGGACGTCGAAGGCCGCACGCCGCTGCACGCGGTCGGTGCCGACGCCCGACCCGATGCCGACGCCGCGGAAATCGCCGCCGCGAAAGCGGCCTTGGCCCAGGCCCTCCTCGCCGCCGGCGCCGACGCGAACGCCAAGGATCACGCCGGCCGCGTGGCCTGGCCGCGCGAGGAGGAACCGGCGACCCCCCGCGAGCCGAGCGGCTACCCGACCTACGCCACGATCGTCTCCACGCTCCAGAATCGAGCGTCCAGCTATCCGAACCTCTGCCAGATCCAGTTGATCGGCACCAGCTACGGCGGTCGGCAGTTTTACGGGCTGAAGATCACCGACAACCCCACGGTCCAGGAGGACGAGCCGGAGCACCTCTACGTCGCCAACATGCACGGCGACGAAACCACCGGCCTGGTCATGTGCATGAATTTCATCGACTACCTCCTCCAGAACTACGGAACCGACCCCCGCGTCACCGGCCTGGTCAACGACATCGAGATCTGGGTCGTCCCGACCATGAACCCGGACGGCTACATCTCCGTCACGCGCTACAACGGCGGCGGCTCGGACCTCAACCGCACCTTCCCGGAAGGCGCCCCGCCGAACCCCGAACCCAACACCACCACCGGCCGCCCGCCGGAGGTGGCCGCCATGATGAACTGGAGCGCGGGCCACTCCTTCACGCTGGCCGCCTCCTTCCACGGCGGAGCGCTGGTGGCGAACTATCCCTTCGACAACCCCGGCAGCGGCTCCCGCTACACGCCCTATCAGGACCTCTTCGTCTATATCAGCGAGCTGTATTCCTGGTACAACCAGCCCATGTGGAACGGCGACTGGCCGCACGGCATCACCAACGGCGCCGACTGGTACATCATCACCGGCGGCATTCAGGACTGGTATTACCGCTACATGGGCTGCAACGCCGTGACCATGGAAATCGGCGACACCAAGACCCCCGCTTACTCCTCGATGCCCACCTACTGGGAGAACAACCGCGAGTCCATGCTCCACTACATGGAAAGCTGCCTGATCGGCGTCCGCGGCCTGGTCCGCAACGCCGCCACCCAGGCCCCGCTCGCCGCCACCGTCGCCATTGTCGGCCGTGACCACAACATCTACACCGACCCCGACGTCGGCGACTACCATCGCATGGCCCTCCCCGGCGTCTATGACCTCACCTTCGCCGCCGCCGGCTACACCACCGTCACCGCCTACAACATCCCCGTCTTCTCCGGACCCGCCACCCGCCTCGACGTCTGGATGGGCAACGCCCCGCCGGTCACCATCCCCACCGCCGTCACCCTCGACGCCGGCGCCAACTCGCTGATCGGTCTGCCCGGCTACGACCCCGGCAACCAGACCATGGGCTACATCATCACCTCGCTCCCCGCGCTGGGCACGCTCAGCGACCCCAACGGCGGCGCCATCACCGCCGTCCCCTACACCCTGCTGGCCAACGGCAAGAGCGTCCGCTACACGGCGGGCCTGGCCGCCGGCAGCGACTCCTTCCAGTTCAAGGCCACCGACTACGGTACGCCGCCCACCGGCGGGGACTCCAACACCTCCGCCGTCAACATCACCATCATCCCCGGCGCTCCCGTGATCACCACGACCACGCTGCCCCCCGGCTCGCTCAACGGCAACTACGGCCCGGTGCAGCTCGAGGCCTCCGGCGGGGCCGCCCCGCTGGTCTGGACCGTCCTGCCCAGCCTCGATTATCTGGAGACCAACCTCGGCAGCTCGCAGTACGCCGCCGTCGGCACCGCCCAGAACTGGCGGTCCGACGATGCCGTCTGGTCTTACACGCTGCCCTTCACCTTCCCCTTCTATGACGGCAACTACACCACCATCCGCGTCTCCTCCAACGGCTACATCGACTTCGGCTCTTTCTCCGGCTCGGTCACCAACAACAGCAATGCCGGGCTGATGGCCAACAAGATGATCGCCCCCATGTGGGACGACCTGCGGACCGACGGCACCGGCGAGGACATCTTCATCTATACCGGCGTCTCCGGGCAGGTCACCATCCGCTGGAAAGGCCGCACCTACAGCGGCAACTACGCGGTGAACTTCTCCGTCACGCTCCAGAGCGACGGCACCATCCTCTTCCACTACGGCCCCAACAACACCGGCCAGACCCCCACCATCGGCGTCTCCCGCGGCGGAACCACGCAATACACGCTGGCCGGCTACAACGGCAGCGGTTCGTTGACCAACGCCAACTCGCTCTCCTTCTCTCTCCCCGGCACGCTGCCCGCCGGAATGACCCTCAGCAGCTCCGGCCAGCTCGGCGGCGTCCCCACCCAGTCCGGCGTGTTCGAGCCGACCTTCCGGGTGACCGACGCCATGAATCGCACCGACGAGCAGCTCCTGGAACTGGTCATCAACGTCGGCCCGGTGCCGCCCGTCGCCCAGGGCGCCGCCGCCTCCACCCCGGTCAGCACCCCGGTCACCGTCACGTTGCCCGCCACGGACGACGGCCAGCCCAACCCGCCGGGGGCCCTCTCCTTCATCATCACCAACCTGCCCGGACACGGCAGCCTCAGTGACCCGCAGGCCGGAGCCATCGCCGCCGTCCCGTATACCCTCGCCAACGGCGGAAACCAGGTGGTGTACACCCCGACTCCGGACTATCGCCCCTCCGACACTTTCCAGTATCAGGCCCACGATGGCGGAACGCCCCCCACCGGCGGCGGCTCCAACATCGCCACGGTCAACCTCACCATCGGCGGGCCTGCCTTCGACCCCGTCGCCGACAGCCAGAGCCTCTCCACCGGCAACACCTCGCCCACGGTCATCACCCTGACCGGCAGCGACCCCAACGGCGACCCGCTCACCTTCGTCATCGAAAGCCTGCCCGCCGCCGGCACGGGCCTTCTGACCGATCCCACCTCGGGTCAGATCATCTCCGGCGTGCCGTACCCGCTGCCCGGCAGCACGGTCCGCTACCTGCCGCCGTTCGGCCAGGTGCTCGACGCCGCCTTCACCTTCACCACCCGCGACGCCACGGCGACCTCCAATGTCGCCACCGTCTCGCTCAACGTGGGCGCCAGCGTCCCCCAGGTGGTCTACAGCTTCACCATGGACGCCAACCCCGGCTGGACGACAGAGGGCCTCTGGGCCTTCGGCACGCCCACCGGCGGCGGCTCGCACGGCCGCGACCCCGCCGGCGGCTACACCGGCAGCAACGTCTACGGCTACAACCTGTCCGGTGACTACACCAACAGCATGACCGTGACCCGGTACCTGACCACCGGCGAACTGAACTGCGCCCACCTGTCCGGCACGACCCTCCGCTTCCGCCGCTGGCTGGCCGTGGAAGGATCGGATCATGACCTGGCCACGATCCAGGTCAGCCCCGACGGAACCACCTGGACGACCGTCTGGCAGAACCCGACCGCGGTGATCTCCGAAACCGCCTGGTCCTTGCAGACCTACGATCTCTCGACGGTGGCCGATGGGCAATCGGCGGTCCGCGTCCGCTGGGGGATGGGACCCACCGATACCAGCGTGACCTATCCCGGCTGGAACATCGACGACGTGGAGATCATCGGCGTGGTCAATTTCTCCTGTCAGGGCATCCCGGCGGGCGACGTGAACGGCGACGGCGTCGCCGACGGCCGCGACATCCAGGGGTTCGCCGAGGTCGTCCTCGACCCCTACGCCGCCGGCCTGACCTTGGAGGAGTTCTGCGGCGCGGACGTCAACGCCGACGGCTTCGTCACGCTCGACGACCTGCCGCCGTTCGTCGACCTGCTGCTCGGCCTGTGATCGACGCCGGTCGCCTGCCGCCGCCGCGGCCTCCGTGCCGCACTGGCGGACGCCGCGTCGCCTCGCTACCCTGTGCGCGATGGGCTTGGGCCCGGAAAGGAGCCGCCACCATGCCAAGTCTGCCGTCCCCGCGAGGTTTCCCTTTCTCCGTGCAGGACCTCCGCGGCGAGTTCGACCGCCTGCTGGATCGCGTCTGGCACGTCGGCCTGAATACCGCCCCGCTCGACGGGCAGGACTGGGCGCCGCCCCTCGACGTGCACGAGGAAGCGGACGCCTACCAGATCTGCGTGGAAGTGCCCGGCATCGCCCCCGAGAGTATCGAGGTCACCGTCTCGGGCGGCACGCTGGTCATCCGGGGCGAAAAGCCGCCGCACTTCGCCGGCGAGCAGGCCCGCCTGCTGCGCGCGGAGTGCCGGCACGGAGGATTCTGCCGCCGCTATGAGATACCCGGTCCGATTCGTGAGGATGGGATTGCCGCGACCACCCGCTACGGAGTGCTGCGGATCACCGCGCCGAAGGCCGCGCAAGCCGCCGGAGCCCGCATCCCGATCCGCTCGGAGGAGTAACCGGGCCACGGCGGCCAGCCAGGGCCGCCCCTGGAAATGGCTCGCCCCCTCCCGGGGATCAGGACGAGCCTTTGGTTTTCCGGGCCTTGCGCTTGGCCTTCAACCGCGCCTCGCGGCGCTTGTGCTTGATGCTGGCGAGCTTCTTTTTCTTGTACATGGACAAGTCCTTTGCCGTTAGCTATCGTATACCGAGTGCTGAATGCCCAGCACGAACCCCGGGAATCCCTCAAGATAGGAACTCGTCGGCTTTCGGGCAAGGCGGTCACGGTAATCTCTCGCCGGTGGGAGCGAGAAGCGTGACGGGCGGGGCGTGCCGATAACGCGGGCGGCGCCATGATTCGTCGCAACGTGCTGTTTACCGGGCGCGTCCAGGGTGTCGGCTTCCGCTACACCACCTGCGAGGTGGCCGAGCGGTATCAGGTCGCCGGCTTCGTTCGCAACCTGCCGGACGGCCGGGTCGAGTTGGTGGCGGAAGGCGAGCCGCACGAACTGGATCGGTTCCTCGAGGCGGTTCAACAGCGCATGGCCGGGTGCATCCGCGACATGCAAAGTCGAGACGCGCCCGCCACACGGGAGTTCGCCGGCTTCAACGTACGCTTCTGACGCGATTCAGACGGCCGCCGCCGACCTCGTCGGATCAGGCCGCGGCCCAGGCCTGCTCACCCAGTGGTCGGCCTCGACCACAAACGGCAGGCACCGACCCGTGACCGGCTCGGCGCAGGAGAAAACGCCCGGCCGGCCGTGATCCCTTGCTCAACGATCGCCGCGGGAGGTCCGGCCCCTCCAGCGGCCTGTCGCCTTCGCCCGGCCGGCCAGGAACACATGATGAATGCTTCGGGAAGCGTCGTCAGCGGGACGCTCGAACTCAACACCAACGGCAACGGCCAGACCACCGGCCCCGGTTACCTCCGTGACGCCCGCCGCAACTACGCCGCCTCGGGACAAGACCCCCAGGTCTCGCCGGACATGATCCGCCGCTTCCGGCTGCGGGGCGGGGAGAACCTCGTCGCAGCCTGCGGCCGGAGCAAGCGCGACCGCGGCGCCGCGGTCGTCGAGCGGATTCAGGCCATCGGCGGCCTGAGCATCCCGGCCTACGGCGAGGTCAAGCCGTTCGAGGATCTGCCCGTCGTCCACCCCACCGAGGCGATCCGTTTCGAGACGCCCGACGGGCCGATCTCCACCCGGATCGTCGACCTGCTCACCCCCATCGGCAAGGGCCAGCGGGGCCTCATCGTCGCCCCGCCGCGAACCGGCAAGACGGTCCTGCTCAAGCAACTGGCCCTCGGCGTCCGCGCCAACCACCCCGAAATGCTGTTGATGATGCTCCTCGTCGACGAACGCCCCGAGGAAGTGACCGAGATGCGCCGCCTGCTGACCGGCAACACCCGCGGCTGGGAGGACGGCGCCCCCGAGGTCGTCTTCTCCAACAACGACCAGGACGCCAAGAGCCACGCCCGCATCGCCCGCCTGATGATCGCCAAGGCCAAGCGCTACGTCGAGCTGGGCCGCGACGTGCTCATCCTGCTCGATTCGCTCACCCGCCTCGGCCGGGCCTTCAACCACCTGGTCGGCTCCAGCGGTCGCACCATGACCGGCGGGCTGGACATCCGCGCCCTCGAGCTGCCCAAGCAGATGTTCGGGGCCGCCCGCAAGATCGAAAACGGCGGCAGCCTCACCATCATCGCCTCCGTGCTGGTGGAAACCGGCAGCCGCATGGACGACTTCATCTTTCAGGAGTTCAAAGGCACCGGCAACATGGAGATGGTGCTCTCCCGCGACCTCGCCAATCTCCGCATCTGGCCCGCCCTGAACCTGCTGGAGTCCGGCACCCGCAAGGAAGAACTCCTGCTCGACCCCGACACCCACGCCAAGATGATCCGCCTCCGCCGGCGGATCATCTCCCTTCCGCCCATCAAGCAGATGCAGACCGTGCTCGAGGAACTGGGCAAATACCCCAGCAACAAGGCGTTCATCGACAGCCTGGCGACCTGAACAGCATCACGGCCGGGGCCGCCGGCGACGGAGTTGCCGAACATGAGGGACTGGTTCAGTGCCGTGATCGACTGGTGGGGCGACCGCAGCCCGTGGTTCCGCTACGGCGGGGCCGGGGCCCTCCTGCTGCTCGCCGCCGCCGCCTTCTACGTCGGGAAGTGGCAGAGCGGGGCAACGCTCGGGGCCATCGGCCTGGCACTGCTGTTGGCCGCCGGGTCGTCCGACTCCGAGAGGAAAGGCTACCGCTTCTGACCGCGGCCGCCGCGGCTCACACCGCCGTCAGCCGCTCCGGCTCCTTCAGCAGCGTCTCGCCGATGGTCATCCGCTGCATCTCGCTGGTGCCTTCGTAGATTTCCGTGATCTTGGCGTCCCGCAGATACCGCTCCACCTCGCTCTCGCGGCAGTAGCCCATCCCGCCGAAGATCTGGATCGCCTGGTTCGCGCAGAAGGTCGCCGTCTCCGCGGCAAACACCTTGGCCATGGCGGGCACGTGCAGGGAGTGCTTCTTCAGGTCCTTCAGCCAGCAGGCCTTGTGCACCAACGCCCGGCTGGCGGCGATCCGCGTGGCCATGTCCGCGATCTTCCACTGGATCGCCTGGAAGTCCGCCAACGGCCGGCCGAACTGCCGCCGCTGCATGGCGTAATCCACCGCCTTGTCCAGCGCCGCCTGGGCGATGCCCAAGGCCTGCGCCGCGATCCCCACGCGGCCCCCGTCAATCGCCGTCAGGGCGATCTTCAGCCCCTGGCCCCGCTCGCCCAGCAGGTTCTCCCGCGGCACGCGGGCGTTGTCGAAAATCAACTCCGTGGTGCTGCTCCCGCGGATGCCCAGCTTGTCCTCGTGCTTGCCGACGGAAACGCCCGGCGTCTTCTTGGGGACCATCAGGCAACTGGCGTTGCGCTTCTCGGTGTTCTCGGTGCGGCAGAAGAGCAGGATGAAATCCGCCTGAGCGCCGGTGGTCACCCACATCTTCGTGCCGTTGATGACCCACTCGTCGCCCTTCAGCTCCGCCCGGCACTTCATCGCTCCCGCGTCGGAGCCGCTGTCCGCCTCGCTCAGGCTGAAGCAGTTCAGACACTCGCCCCGCGCCATCGGCGGCAGCCATTTCCGCTTCTGCTCCTCCGTCGCGAACTTCAGAATCGGGTCGATCACCAGCGAGTTCTGCACGCTGTTGGTCACCCCCACCGCCGCGTCGGCGTACGACAGCTCCTCCACCACGATCGCCGACGCCAGGGCGTCCATCCCGGCCCCGCCGTACTCCTCCGGCACGCAGATCCCCATGTAGCCCATCTCGCCGAGCTGCCGGATGATCTCCGTCGGGAACTCGCCCTTCAGGTCCCGCTCCATCGCCCCCGGCGCCACCACCTCCCGCGCGAACTCGCGAATGCTGTCCCGCAGCATCCGATGGTCTTCGTCCAACTCGAATCCAAAGCCGGTCTGGTCTATCGCTCGGTCTGTCATGATCCCTCGCTATGGCTGTCCTCTTGGAACCAGTCGAGTCCCGCCGTGGTCCAGGTCAGGCGCTCCGTCGGGCACACTCCGCCCGGGCGATCAGGATCCGCTGCACTTCGCTCGTCCCTTCGCCGATCTCGCACAGTTTCGCGTCGCGGGTCAGCCGCTCCACGCACACGTCCTTGGTGTAGCCCGCGCCCCCGAAAATCTGGATCGCCTCCCAGCCGATCCGCCCCGCCGCCTCCGAGGCGAACAGCTTGGCCATCGACGCCAGCCGCTTGTCGGGGTGCCCCAGGTCATACGCCGCCGCCGCCTGCCGGACCAGCAGCCGCGACGCCTCCAGCAGCGTTTCCATGTCCGCCAGCTTGAACTGCACCGCCTGGTGCTCGTGGATCGGCCGCCCGAACGCCGTCCGTTCCGCCGCATAACGCACCGCCTCCTCCAGGCAGCCGCGGCCCAGACCCACCGCCAACGCCCCGATCAGGAACCGGCCCTCGTCCAGAACCTTCAACGCGTCCACGTACCCGTGATGCAGCTCGCCCAGCAGGTTCCCCGCCGGCACCTCGCAGTTCTCCAGGCTCAGCGGCACCGTGTCGCTCCCCCGCATGCCCATCTTGTCTTCCGGCTCGCCGATCTCCAGCCCCTTCGTGCCCCGCTCCACCACGAAGGCCGAGATCGTCCGCGAACCCGGCTCCGGCTTGGTCTTGGCCATGACCACGTACAAGCCCGCCCGCTTCCCGCTCGTCACCCACATCTTCTGACCGTTCAGCACCCACCCGGCCGAGGTCTTCTCCGCCCGCGTGGTCAACGCCGCCGCGTCCGTGCCGCAATGCGGCTCGCTCAGGCACCACGAGCCGATCATCCGGCCGGAAGCCAGGTCCGGCAGCCACTTCTTCTTCTGCGCCTCGCTGGCCGCCAGCTTCAGATGCCCCAGACACAGGCCGTTGTGCGCCTCCACCAGCAACGCAAAGGCCCCGTCGTGACGGGCCAGCTCCTCCAGCACCACCGTCATCGCCATCATGCTCTGCCCGGCCCCGCCGTACTCCTCCGGAATCATCACCCCCAGCAGGCCGATCCGGCCCGCCTCGGCCACCACCTCCTCCGGGATCCACTTCTGGGCGTCCCACTCGCGGGCGTGCGGAGCGATCCGCTCGGCGGCAAATTCTCGGGTGACGTCTCGAAAGGCGATCAGCTCTTCGGGCAGTTCAAAGGACATCAGGCGACACTCTCAATCCGGTGGTGAGTTGTTGTACGGATGCCGACCGGGCCGGCCGGAACGCGGCCGGTCCGTAACCACGGCCTCATTATAAGAGTGCGCGGTCCTCAGTCAAAGCACGCCGCCCCCGGAAACGGCCGCTTTTCGCCCGGTAGGCCCCGGCCGCCGGACGCCCGCGCCACGTCACGGCGACGACGCTTCCGGCCGAACCAGAATGAGCGGCTCGCGCTCGTGCTTGTCGGCCTCCACGCAGAAACCCCGCACCGACTCATAGGCCGAAAGCGGGATTTCGATCCGGCGGATGACGAACTCCCGCTCCAGGCGAACCCGGCCCTCCCCCGGCTCCACCTTCAGCTCGTAGGCCATCCACTCATTCTCCAGGCGGCCCGCCGGAGGAACCCGCTCCGTCGAATAGCCCTCCGGCAGATGGTACGTCTCGATGAAACGCTGCGTGGAGGTGTAGGGCAGCCAGAGCGGATAGTTCCGTTCGCTGCGGTCCGCGTAACGCTGGGTGAGTTGGAGGAAGTCCTTCGGCTTGACCACCATCTGCCGCCCGGAGACCTGTCCGACGTTGGGAGCCTCGAACTCGAACCGGATGTTCACCGGCCGCTCGCGGTCCTCCAGGTCGCTGAAGCTCAGCGATCCCACCTTGCCGCCGGGATACATGAAATTGGCGAATTGCTCCAGCCGCTGCCGCCGCAGGCCCTCGGCCTCGAACACCGCCCGCAGGCTGGTCGCGTACTGCCCCGTCGCCTTCCACTCCACCCCCACCGTCGCCGCCCCGTCCTCCCGGAGCCGCACGTCGATCCGATACTCGCTGAGGCTCTCCTCGGGCGGCGCCACCGGCGTCTTCAGGAACACGATCTCCGCGCCCTCCCGGAAGACGATCGCCTCCACCCCTTGATCCTGCCACGGCAGGGTGTCGATGCTGCCGTAGTTCGAGGTCGGATCCAGCCACCGTCCCCCTTCGAAATCCCCCTCGCCCGGCACATACACGATGGCGTGGTTGCACTGGTTCGAAGGGATGCCCCGCCGCAGCTTGCCCGCCGACCGCGTCCGCAGCGACGTGTACTTCGCGTCGATCCCGACCTCCCGCAACAGCGTGATCAACAGGTTGGCCTGGTCCTTGCAGTCGCCGGCCTGCTTCTCCAGGACGTTCCCCGCCTTGTGCGGCTTCATTCCCATGATGGCCCGGTCGTAGTCCTGTCGATATTGGATCTTCTGGGCCACGAAACCGGCGATGGCCCGCAGCTTTTCCTCCCGCGTCGCCAGCCCCTCGGTCAGCTCCCGGGCCTTCTGCCGCACCGCGTCGTCGGCCACGAACTGGTCCTTGATCAGCGAATACTCCCACGCCGCCACCTCCGACCAGTCCTCGATCGTGCTCACCGCCACCAGGTCCAGCAGATCGCTCGGCGGCGGACGATTGCTCTCCGGCTCCAGCATCGGCAGGTCATCGGCGCGGAAATCGTACACGACGCAGTCCTCGAACTCGCCCTGGGTCAGCCGCGGCCGCTCCCCCTGGATCTCGTAGCGAATCTTCCGCGTCGTGGGCACCAGCAGCACGAACTGCGAACGCCGCACCGGGTTGTCGCTCTGAAAACGGAACGTCGTCGTGTAGTGCCGGCTGAGCCACTCGTTCGCCGAACCCCGCCACTGGGCCTTCAGCTCCACGATGCTCCCCGCCTGCAACTGCCCGAACTCCACCCCCGACCCGCTCACCCGTGTCGCCTCGACCTCCGTCCCGTCCGGCTGAATCACCACCGCCCGCTTGATCTTCGCGTTGTATCCGCCGGTAGACATCGAGGTGTACTGCTCGCGGCCGGCGTCATTCAGCACCTGCACGATCTGGTGGAACAGGGCCGTATACGACCCGTCCTCGTTGAGCTGCGTCACCAGGTGGTCCAGCAGCACCACCGCGTCGGCCTTCGGATAATCCGCCGCGCTCACGCGGTCCTGCACGATCTTCGCCGCCTCCTCCTCGCCGACCCCGTACACCTCGAACGCCGCGATCGTCTCCGGCTCCCGGAACTCCAGGTACTCCCGCAGGTACTTGTCGTCCGGGTCGTACCGCAGCGCCGTCCGCCAGGCCGCCAGGGCCTCCGCTTCCACCCCCTGCCGCTGCCGGATGTCGCCCATCAAGCGGTGGATCCGCGAGTTCTCCGCGCAAATCTCCAACGCCGCCGCGCACTCCGCCAACGCCTCGTCGTACCGCTCGAACTCCATCAGCAGCCGGGCCTTCTGCAACCGGAGGTTGATCGACAGCGGCTCCAGCGTCAGCACGATCTCGAACTGCTTCAGGGCCTCCTCCAGCCGCAACTCCTCCGTCGCCAGCGCGATCAACCCCATCCGCGCCATCAGGTTGCCGTAGTCCCGCTCCAGCACCTTCTCGCAGTACCGACGCGCCGGCTCCCGCAAACCCCGCTCACGGCACTGCCGCGCGTACTCCTCCAGCACCCACACCGTCGTCGGCTTTCGCTCCAGCAGCCACCGCGCCTGCCGCCACACCTCGTGCTCCCAGCCCTTGCCCTGGTACAGATGCAGCAGGAAATACTGCGCATCCGGCCATTCCGGGTTCTGCTTCACCGCCTTCCGCAGCGTCGCCAAGGCCTTCTCGAACAGCTCTGAATTCCCGTAGAACCGCCCCAGCTCCGCCAGGCACTCCAGGTGCTCCGGCTCGATCTCCAACGCCCGCTTCATCGCCGTCAACGCCTTCTCCGGACGCTCGTCCTCCTCGTAAGCCCGGGCCAGCAGGGCGTGATGATCGCTGCACTGCCGATTGCGGGCGACCAGCTTCTCCCCCGTGGCCACCGCCCGCATCGTCCGGTTGGTCAGGCTCTCCGCCTGCATCAGGTAGTACAGCGCCGCGGGATGCGGCCGCTTCCCGGCGGCCGCCTTGACGAAGTACTCATGCACTCCCCGCGTATAGGGAAACTTCGCCGCCTTGCCTTCCTTCGGAGTCTGGCGAATGGCCAGCGGCTCGCCCGGCACCGCCTCCGTGGCCACCGCCAGCGGCGACCCATCGGCCGCCGTGAACCGCAGCAGCACCTTCCACTCCGACGACCGCTCGCAGACCTTCACCAGCACCTTGTTCCACCCCGCCTTCAGCCGGCACCGCGCCGCGTACTGGTCGAAGGCGTAATCCACCTCCTCGTCGTTCGAAAACGCCAGCCGGTCGTTGATCCACAGCTTCACCGCCTGCCCGGAACCGAACCGCGCCACCGCCTCCGTGTCCGCCGCCACCCGCACGAAGGTCAGCGCATACGCCAGTGTTCGCGTGTTCGGGTACATGATCTCGTCAAAATCAATCGCCCCCGTCGGGTCCACGTGCCGCAGCCGCTGCCACGACACCGGCCGGTCGCGACCCTCATAGCTCTTGTCGTAGTCGATCTCCGTCTCCGGCCCGTACTCTTTGCCGAAACCCGCGTTCTCCTCGTTGGCGAACGGCCCGATCACCATCCAGTCCGTCACCGGAGCCAGCCGCGCGTATTCCCGCCGGGCCTCCTCCAGCCGGCCCCGAGCCACCAGCATATCCGCCACCCGCCACCGCAGCCGATCGCGGTAGAGCGCGTTCAGACGCGGATCCTCCGCCGCCGTCTGGAGCGTCTTCAACAGGACGTCGTCCTGTTCGCGGGAAAGATTCAACGTGTCCGTGCGGGCGACGTACAGCTCCGACTCCGGTCGATCCACCGCCAGCAACTTCAAGTAGTGATGAAAGGCCGAATCGTACTCCCCCCGCATCTGCGCGATCAGCCCCGCCAGCTCGTTAGCCCGATAATGGTCGGCCGCCAGGGCCAACGCCTTGGCCGCGGCCTCTGCGGCGGCGACATGGTCCGATCGATAGCGGCTCAAGGCCCACGCCCGCGCCGCCCAGACGTCGGCATCCGCGTCGGCCGGCGGCTCCACGCGGAGAATCTCCTCGGCCTCGTCGACGTTCGCCGGCCAGTAGCCGAATTCCTCGTCCGCCGCCACCGCCGGCGGGCGTGCCGCCACCGCGACGACGCACCACAGCACCGCCGCCACCCAACACGACACCGCTCGGGCCGTCCTCGATCGTCCTTCTGTCCCCGTCCGCCCGGATACCGTCGCAACCTCGATTCCACCCGTGTTGATCGCACCCCTCCGCCACAATCCCGCGTCGGCCTGGCCCGTCATGGAAGCACTCCCTCCCGGCGTCGGCTCCCGCCGGTTATCTATTTGTACCACATCACCACGGGAATCGCATCCGGCGCCCCGAACCTCCGGCCCGCCAACCCCCACCAACCAAAACGGAGGAGGCGCCGACGGCCCGCGCCGCCGACGCCTCCAAAGGGCCGCGGGAGGCGACTCCCGCGGAGGGATCGTGCGGAAAGGGTGGTCCCGCACGCAAGGGTCTTCGCCGTCGCCACCCCACGCCGGCTCAGTTCAACAACGCCGCAATGAACGCCGCCACGTCCCCATCCAACGTGCCGGTACCGAAGTCGGCGCACGCGGGCAGCTCGCCCGGCAACGGCGCCTCGCCCAGCTTCGCCCGTACAAACCCCGCAATATCCGCCCCGTTCACCAAACCATCCTGGTTCACGTCGCCCGCCAACGCACACGGCTGCGGACACGGATTCGGGTCGCAGGGCGCATTGTCACCCTGATAACTGCCGCCCGCCGCGATGCAGTCCGCCTGAGTCAGCACGGTGCACGATCCCGCCGGGTCACAGCACGAGCCCGTCGGCTGCGGGCACGGGTTCGGCGTGCAGGTGCCGAACATCGTCCACGTGCCGCTACAGTTCGCCTGCGTCGTCACCGTGCAACTCCCGTCCGGCTGACAGCACGAGCCCGTCGGCTGCGGGCACGGGTTCGGCGTGCAGGTGCCGAACATCGTCCACGTGCCGCTACAGTTCGCCTGCGTCGTCACCGTGCAACTCCCGTCCGGCTGACAGCACGAGCCCGTCGGCTGCGGGCACGGGTTCGGCGTGCAGGTGCCGCCCTGCGTCCACGTGCCGCTACAGTTCGCCTGCGTCGTCACCGTGCAGCTCCCGTCCGGCTGGCAGCACGAACCGGTCGGCGTGGGAACCAGCCCCCAGATCTCCACGTCGTCGATGTTCCAGCCGCAGTAGCGGACCGCCGCGTCCGTCGTGCCCATCACCCACCGCACGTACACGGTCGGCTGGTTATCGGCAATCGCCGAGATGTCGTAGGACTGGTACGACCACGCCGTCTCGACCAGGTCCGACCCGTAAGGGTTCTCCCAGATCGTCGTCCACGTCGTGCCGTTGTTGCTGACCCGCACATAAGCATGGTCGTATTGGCCCGCTTCCACCCCCAGCCACCGCCGGAACTTCAGCGAGACCTGCGTCAGGTTCGCGCAGTTGATCGCCGTCGTGGTCAGGCTGTACTCCGGGATGCCGTTGGCGTAACGGCCGTTGAGGTTGTAACCGTAGACGTTCGTGCCGGTATACCCGTTGTTGGGGTCGCCGTAGCTGCCCGCCGGATCGCCCCAGGCCCACTGCCCGCCCGAGATCGTCCAGCCGGGATTGCTGTCCATGTTCCAACTGTAGACCAGGCCGGGCGCCTCCGGGGTCGTGAAGGTGTAGCAGGCCCCGCCGTTGTTGTCGGTCGCCGAGTTGCCCACCGCATCCACCGCGTCCACCGCGAAGAAGATCTGCGTCGCGCTGGGCAGGCCGCTGAGGGCGATGCTGTGGGTCGTCCCATACCCGGTGTCGCTCACGCTGCTGCCCAGCAAGCCGCAGCTCAGACCGTAACGCACGGTGCCGTTGGCCCCTTCATTGGTGTTGAAGGTGATCGTCGCCACGCCGGCGCCGATCCCGGTGACCTGTACGTTGCTGATGACCGGCGGCTGGCAGTCCGTGGCCGCCGTGGCCGTCACCAGGACGTTCTGCCCGCCCTGTCCGTTGTCGGCGTCCGTATACCGCGCCGTCACCGTGTCACCGTGGACCACGTGCAACACGCCCGGGCTATTGCTCGTCCCCAGGGCGATCGCGCCCGCGAACACCGCGGTCGCCGGGCCGGTCTCGGTCAGGAGCACGCTCTCGCCGCCCGGCTCGGTCGTCGAAGTCACGCTGATCGTCGTCGTCTCCACCACGGCATTGTTCGTGTTCAGGTCGCAGTCCGTCACCGTGACGCCGACCGTCCCGTTGCAGGCGTAAGCGGTGGCGTCCAGCGCGACGACGCCCGCGGAACTGCACGAGGCCAGGGCCGGCGAGGTGCAGATCGAGAACGGCTGCGGGCCTTGCGGCACGTTGTAGCCGTACACCTCCACGCGCCACAGCCCCGCCGCCGGAGAATTCACCAGCACCTGCTCGATGTTGTTGCGGTGGTCTTCCGCGGTCTGCACGGCCGCCGCCGAGGGATTGGTGGGGTTCAGCGTCCACGGGTATCGGCGGTTGTTGGACGGGTCGTACACCCGCAAGTCCAGGTCGTTGACCAGCGCCGGGTTCACGTTCGGCGTGCCGGGGTAGTCGTCCCAGGCCAGCGTGGCCTTGAAAACCGGCGTGCCCGGGTTCACCGGCACGAACAGGGTGTACGTCTCGGCGTGGCTCAGCGTCTCCTCCCGGAAACTCCCGCCGCGCATGAAGTCGATGGCGTCCTTCACCCGCACCGAGCCGTAGCCGTACTGGTAATCCGGCCCGACGTTGCCGAGATCCACCGCCGTATGAGCCAGCCAGATCTTGAGCGTGGAGTTGCGGAACAGCGGCCGGCCCGGGTACTGCGCGAGATAATCCTGGATGATCAACGCCGCGCAGCCCGTCACCGTCGGCGCCGCCATCGACGTGCCGCACATGGTCGTATAGGCGGTGTCGCTGGTGGAAGTGCACGAAGTCACGCCGTTGTCGCCGCCGCTCTGACAGCCCGGCCCGCAGATGTCCGGCTTCATCCGCCCGTCGTCGGTCGGACCCCAACTGCTGAAGCTGGTCATCGAATCGTCGTTGGAATTGACCGCCCCGACGCAGATGTGGTTCTTCGCCCCGGCGGGCGGGGCACTGCTGTAGTAATCGCCGTAGCCCTCCACATCACACCGGCTGCCCTGCCGTTCGTTCCCCGCCGCCCAGACGATCCGGAACGGCGCCCCCAGGCTCCCGCGGACGATGTTGTCGATCAACTGGTCCGTCACGCCGTAGTTGCCCTGGATGGCGCAATCGAAGCCGTTGGTCTCCGTGTTCGTGCCGATGGAGTTGTTGGACAGCACCGCCCCGTAGGTGTTGATCGCCTGATTGTAGTCCGACTGCAAGTCGCCCGGATTGGTGTAGAGGAAAGTGCCCGATCCGTCGTACTCGAAACCGTACGACTGAATCGTGACGCCGGGAGCCATCCCTTTGTAAGCCGCGTTGGCCACGCCCGCGCCACCGACCGTGCCGCACACGTGTGTCGGGTGACTGCCCATTCCCGAACCGTCCCGCACCGTCAGCCGGCCCTGGAAGTCCACGTGCGTCGAGCGGGCCGTGCCGCCGTCGTACACCAGCACGTTCACGCCCGCGCCGGTCAGGTTGTACGGCGCGGCCTGCACCTGGTCGGCCTGCGTTCGCACGCGGTTGCTGTCGTTCAGTTCGCTCATCCGCGGCAGCGGCGGCTCGATCCATTGCACGCCGTCCTCCGCCGCCAGCGATTCGATCCTGGAGAACGGCAGCTCGATGACCGCCGCGTTGATCGTCCACAGCTCGGACCGGACCTCCGCGCCGTGGCTCAGGCACAGCGCCAGGCCCTCGGACTCCATCGGCACGTCGGGATGAAAGACCACGTATGCCCCGACGATCTCCTCCGGCGGACGATCCGCCGAGCCTTCCGTCGTCCCCGCCACCGCCCACGCCGGCACCTCGCCGCGGGCCAGCATCGGGTGCAGCTTGTGCTCTCGCTCGATCGCCTCGACGCCGTTCAGCAGGCCCACGCCCGCCAGCGCGGCCGGGTCGAGACGGTCCGCCGCGACCGAAGCGAAGAAGGCGTTGCCGCCCAGGTACGAAAGCAACTCGACGCCCGCCGCACGCACCGCCGCCCGCGTCTCCGGGCCGACCGGCCCGGCAAACCGCGCCACCACGTGCCGCCGACCGGTCGCGACCAGACGTTGCGCGGCCTCCCCGACCGAAGCCGCCGCCATGACCGTCGGCTGGTCATACGCCGAACGCCAGGCGATCGGGCTGACCGCCCCGGCGGAGGGAGACGCCGCCGGACGAACCTCTTGCGCCACGACCGCCGATGCCACCAGACCGGCACACAGTAACGCCGCCATTCCGAACGACCGTTTCATAGATGCTCTCCTGCCCAGGCTGAAAAATAGTAATAAAGCGGGCCGCCCGTGCAGGGCGGCCGCGAAACAAGACATCAGGTGGAAATCGGGCCGCGACCCGGAGTGCGATCCGGTCCGCGCCAACCCCTCCAACTGGACATTCCATCCCCACAGCGGTCTTCCGATATCCGCGCGCCGGCGTCAGTTGATCAACAGGTCGATGAACAACGCCGTGTCCCCTTCCAACGTTCCCGTGCCGAGGTCGGCGCACGCGGGCAGCTCGCCCGGCAGCGGCGCCTCGCCCAGCTTCGCCCGCACAAACCCCGCGATGTCCAGACCGTCGATCACCCCGTCGCCGTTGATATCGCCGGGCGTTCCCGCCGTGCCCAGCACGGCGCTCAGGCCGAAGGAGGTCTCCACGCCCTCCGCGTTCCGCGCCTTCACGGCGAAGCTGTACGTCGTACAGGCTTGCAGGCCGGTCACGGTCGTCGTTCCCCAGTTCGCGTCCGTCCGCCAGACGGCCGCGGCGGACGGGCTGCCCGCGGCGGAAACGTACTTGCCGACCCAGGCCGCGTCCGGCGGGCTGGCCGCCGCGCAGTAAATCGCGAACTCCGTGTTCGCCGGGTTGCCGTTCGGCGACACGTCGACCGTCAACGTGGAGAGCGTGGCGCCGCCCAGGACCGGCGCCCCCGGCACGTTGGCCAGCGTGGTCTTGCTCGCCGTCGGGCTGTACGCCGTCTCCACGCCGTTCAGGTTGCGGGCCTTCACCTGGAAGGTGTAGCTGGTATTCGGCGTCAGCCCGGTGGCCGTGTCGGTCGGTACCTGCACCCAGGCGTTGATTCCGCCGTCGCCTCCCGCCGTGGTCGAATCGAAATACACGCCCGACGAGCCGGTGGTCAGATTGCTCAGCGGGCCGGCGGCGTTCAGCACGATCGAGCCGGTCGTCACCTCGCCGAAGGAAACTCCCGTCGGCGTCTCGATCCACGTCGCCGTGGTCGCGTTGGCCGAGTAGCTCGTCTCGTTCGGCGTGGCGGCGCTGTCCCGGGCCTTCACCCGATAGGTGTAGCTGGTGTTGGCGGTCAGGCCGGTGTCCGTGTAGGCGGTGCCCGATTGCCAGGCGCTGTCGTTGCCGCCGCTGCCGCCGGAGACGAAGTTGAAGTAATACGAAACCGGCGGGGAGGCGGCGTCCGTCGCCGTCGTGGCGGTCATGCCGATCGCCGAGGTGCCGGTCGGGGCCGGGGCCGAGGCGAAGGTCATCGGGTTCGGCGTCGGCGGCGTCGTGTCGGGCGGCGGACTGCTGGACAACCCCCAGATCTCCACGTCGTCGATGTTCCAGCCGCAATAGGTCCAACTGCCGTCGGTCGTGCCCATCGTCCAGCGAACGTAGACCGTCGCTTGATTGTCGGCGACGGCGGACAGGTCGTAGGACACCTGCGTCCACGCGCTGTCGGCCGTCTCGCTATCGGGGTTCGTCCATACCGTGGTCCAGCTCGTGCCGTTGTTGCTCACCCGCACATAGGCGTGGTCATACTGGCTCCGCTCCACGCCCAGCCACCGCCAGAACTTCAGCGAAACCTGCGTCAGGTTCGAACAGTTGATCGCCGTGGTCGTCAGGTGATACTCCGGCAGGTTGTTGGCGTAGTCGCCGCTCAAGTTGTAGCCGTAGACGTTCGTGCCGGTGCGGCCGCTCGTGGGATCCGGGTGGCCGTACGCCCCGCCGCCGCCGGTCGGCGTACCCCAGGCCCACTGCCCCCCGGAGATCGTCCAGCCGGGATTGCTGTCCATGTTCCAACTGTGAATCACCGTCGGAACGCCGACTTGCAGACTCACCGGCCGCGTCGTGTCGCCGACATGGTCCGTCGTGTTCACGAACGATACCGTGTCGCTGTACGTCCCGTTCGGCAGGCTGTTCGCATTGCTGTTGATCGACACCGTGACGGTCGTCGAGGCCCCGCCCGCCAGCGTGCCGCCGGTCGAACTGATCGTCACCCAGTTCGCCGTCTTGCTGACCGTGTAGTTCAGGCTCGTCGTGCCCTGGTTCGTCAGCGTATAGACCTTGCTGCTCGGCGTGAACGGCCCGCCCGCCCCGCCGGACGAGCTGAGGCCGTCGGTCGGCGTGACCCCCAGCCCGGCGGCATACGGGTTCAGCGTGTTCACGCTCGTCAGCCCCGTGTTGCCGGGGTCCAGCCAGTCGCTCAGCCGCGTGGCGCTGGTGCCGCCGCCCGTCCACGACACCGACAACCGGCCGTACCAGTCCGACGAGTCGTTGCCGCAGGCCGCGTAACCGCCGTGAAGCTGGCCGACGATGTGGTGGTTCTGGTCGAACAGCGGCGACCCCGACGAACCCGGCTCCGTGGTGCCCAGGTCCCAGTCGATCACGCGGATGTGCGTCCCGTCGCCGGGTGAACTGGTGCCCAGATAGCTCGTCGTCGTGCAGGGGTCATTCTCGAAACTGATGCTCTTCTCGTCCGTGCTGGGATGGTGAATCGCCACGGCGCTGGTCGGGTTTCCCGTGCCGCGGTCCCAGCCCGCGAAGGTGACCCCCCACGCCGGATTCGGCGCCGAGTTCAATTGGAGCAGGCAGAAGTCCGAGTTGCTGTAACGCGCCCGGAACGTCGACCCGCTCTGGTACTGGCTCAGCGACCCGCCGCCCTGCTGCCCGCAGGTGGGGCTCTGGAAATTCCAGTACACCACCACCCCCGCGGCGTTGCTCGACGTCACCCCGCAGTGGTACGCCGTCAGGAAATACGGCGTCTGGTTCTGCGACGTGTTGTTGATCATCGACCCGCTGCACGTCCACGTCCCGTTCACCGTGTACACGCCGATCGCCGGGATCTCGTTCCGCCAGCCGTCCCCCTGCGGACAGATCACGTCGATGTTGCACGAACCGGAGCGGGGTTCCCCGTCGTTCTTCTCTCCGAAGAACCGATAGCCGTGGTTGATCGCGGACAGCGTCAGGGCCACGTCACCCAAGGCCGCCTCCGGCACGGTCAGCTCGACGACGATATCCTCCGCCAGCACCACCGGCGTCCAGTACTGCCGCGCGTCGTTGTTGTCCGCTTCCGTGAACGGGCCGATATGGTAGCTCTGGTCCGCGGCATAGATGAACAGCATCGCGCCCCGCGGCATGAAGTAGTCCGTGAAACCGAGGTTGATCGACAACGCCCCCGGGCACTGGATCCGCAGCCGCCACAGCAGCGTCTGCCCGTCCACCCGCTCCCAGAGGCCGGCGTTCTGCGGCGTGAGGCTCACCTCGTTGGGTATCGCGAACCGCGGCGGCTGGCCTGCCATCGCCGCCGCCTCGTCCTCCAGCCGAACGGCCTCCAGATCCACCGCCGGCGTCGCCACGACCGGAACCTGTGATAGCGAAAACACATCCTGACTCAGCGCGGTCGGGCGGGCCGTCGCCCGGTCCACCGGCGTCACCTCCGCGGCCGCCGGGGACTGCCCCAACGCCGCGCTCACCCCACAAATGGAAACCATGAGTGCGATAACCAGGCGATTCCAGGTCATGGCTCTACTACCTCGACTGTTAGTAGGAATACCCCGCCCCGCGGAGCACGGGGCGACACCGAAATGAAACCGACCACGCGATGGAGCGACGCTGATCTGCCCTACTCCCATCCCTTTGAACCCCTCCACGGTGGACTTCGGCCATTATAGATCATCGGGCGGTTGGAGAACAGAAATAAGACGGAGCAGCACGCCGCCCGGCCACTGGAGAAACTCTCGAATCTATTGGAAAAAACGCCCCCCCCAGACGGTACCAGGCGGCCGGCAATAAAATCGCCGCCGCGTCGTTACCGGCGATTCGCCGTCATCGCCGGGCGGACGGCCTCCTCCCGCGGTATCCCGCATCCCCGGGCTGAATCGCCGGCAGCCCCCCGCCTCGCCGCGAGCCGGGAGCTATAATGCCCGCGTACGCCGACCACGGCGCAATGGAATCCCCGGAAGCACACGACCATGGGAACCTGCCACCCCGAGAACCCCGGCCCCCGAGACCTGCCCGCCTCGACCCTGGCCCCGTCCGACCGCCGCGTCGACCGGCGCCGCATCGCCGCCGCCGTCCGCGAGATTCTCGCGGCCATCGGTGAAGACCCCGACCGCGAAGGGCTTCGCGACACGCCGGACCGCGTCGCCCGCATGTACGAGGAACTGACCGCCGGCCTGCGCGCCGACCCCGCCGAACACCTCCGGACCTTCTTCACCGAAAACTACGACGAAATGGTCGTGCTCCGCGGCGTCCCCTTCCACTCGCTCTGCGAGCACCACCTCCTGCCGTTCGAGGGCCTGGCCCACATCGCCTACCTGCCCAACGGCAAGGTCGTCGGCCTCTCCAAGCTGGCCCGCATCGTGGACGCCTTCGCCCTTCGGCCCCAGGTCCAGGAGCGCCTCACCACGCAGATCGCCGACATCCTCATGGATCGCGTCGGGGCCAAGGGCGTCGCCGTGGTCATGGAAGCGGTGCATAGCTGCATGACCTGCCGCGGCGTCAAGAAGCCCGGCAGTGTCATGGTCACGTCAGCCCTGCGCGGCGAGTGCTGCACCAACGCCAGCACCCGCGCGGAGATCATGAGCCTGCTCCACCGTCACGGCATCGGCTCCAGCCCCTAGCCGCGGCCCGCCGCCGCGCCGTCGCCGTCGCTCCCTCCCCGCCCAGCGGCCGAACCGCCGAATCGCTCCGCCACCGCCGGCCGCAGCTCCGGCCCCACCACCAGCCACGCCAGACGGCCCAGGTCGGACAGTTCCGGAACGCCCGGCGTGGTCTCCGCCAGGCAGGCCACCAGCAGACGGTCCTCCGCCCGCCGCAGCAGCGGCGGCCGCTGCATCTGCTGCCAGGTCAGCGCCAGTTGCGCGGGAAAATCCGAACTCGGCCCGTCCGTGGACTTCAGACAGGCGAAGGTCAGCAGCGCGGCGCTCTCCAGACGCCAATCCGCATGATGGGCCATGCCGAAAGCCCGGGCCGCCTCCCGCGCCTCGTGCCGCCGCAGACCGGCACAGCCCCGCAGAAACCAGGCTGGCGCGTTCAACTCGCCGTCCCGCGGCAAAGCGGAAAAGACTTCGTAACGCCGGAGCTCCGGCGTCTCGCGCCAAAGCCGCGTCGCCTCGCTATACTGCGCCCGGCGGCGACGTGCGGCGCGCACGGCAGAGCCCGCCGCGGCCACCACGGCGACAATGACCCCCGCGGCAATCAGATAGGCCGCCCACACGCGGTGCGTTTGTACGACCGCCGCGCGGCACTGTCAAACCGATGTCGCGGCCGCTTTACTGTGTTCCGGCGAAGAAGATTCACGAAAGGGAAATCCGCATGACCAATGACCACCCACCCCTCGTCGCCATCCTCATGGGCAGCAAGTCCGACTGGGACACCATGGCCCACGCCTCCGAAACCCTCACCCAATTCGCTGTCCCCCATGAGTGCCGCGTGCTCTCCGCTCACCGCACCCCCGCCGCCACCGCCGAGTACGTCGCCGCCGCCGAAAGCCGCGGGCTGGAAGTCCTCATCGCCGCCGCCGGCGGCGCGGCCCACCTGGCCGGCGTTGCCGCCGCCCACACCCTCCTGCCGGTCATCGGCGTCCCCATGCTGAGCGAAAGCCTCCGCGGCCTCGACTCGCTCCTCTCCACCGTGCAGATGCCCGCGGGCGTGCCCGTGGCCACCGTCGCCATCGGCCGCGCCGGCGCGGTCAACGCCGCCCTGCTGGCCGTGCAGATCCTCTCCGCCCAGCGGCCGAATCTCCGCGACCAGTTGCGCCAATATCGCTCCCAGCAGGCCGAGAAGATTCTCCAAACCAGACTGCCGTAGACATTTCCTCCCGGACGCTCCTTCCGGATGTCGCCGGCGGGACGCCATTCTCTCAACCAGGCCCCGCCCCGCGACGATATACCCGTGGGCCGCGCCCCGCGAACGCGGTGCCGTCGGCTCCAGGACAGGAGGATTGTCGTCCATGAAACCCGCTCCGCCTTCCGCCTCTCCCCTGGTCAGCGAACTGGCCAATGAGCCCGACCTCGCCGAGATCCTCCAGACCTTCGTCGAGGAGCTGCCGCAGCGGATCGCCGCCCTGAACGACGCCCTCGGCCGTGAGGATTATCAGACCATCGCCCGCCTGGCCCACCAGCTCAAGGGCGCCGCCGGCGGATACGGCTTCCCCTCCATCACCGAAGTGGCCGCCCAGCTCGAAAAGACGGCCGCCTTGCAGCGGGACCTGAGTAAGCTAGCGACGGAAATCAACGAACTGGCGGTCTTGTGCGGTCGGGCCCGCGCCAGACCGGAATGACCAGCGGGTGAAGACAGTGGATCGAAGGGTGCTCATCGTCGACGACGACCCCGCCGTCCTGCGGCTGCTCGAGGTCTACCTCACGCAGGACGGCTACGAAGTGCTCCAGGCCGGCAACGGCCGCGAAGCCCTCGAACTCATGGCCGCCGAGGCCCCTCCCATCATCATCACCGACTGGATGATGCCGGAGATGGACGGCGTGGAACTCTGCCGCCGCCTCCGCGCCCACGAAGGCATCCGCTTCGTCTATGTCGTCATGCTGACCGCCCACGGCGACACGGAATCGCTGGTGCAGGCCCTCGACGCGGGGGCCGACGACTTCCTGACCAAGCCCGTCAACAAGGCCGAACTGAAAGCGCGGCTCCGCGTCGGGGAGCACATCACTCGCCTGGAAGCCGACCTGGCCAAGCGCAAACGGGAGATTCACCGCCTCAACGCGGAGATGGCCCTGGCCAACGACAAGCTCCGCCGCATGGCCACCACGGACGAACTCACCGGCCTGCTGAATCGCCGCGAAGCCATGAACCGCCTGCGACAGCTCCGCGCCACCGTGGACCGCTACGGCCACCCCTTCTCCTGCGTCATGCTCGACCTCGATCACTTCAAGCGGCTGAACGACACCCACGGCCATGCGGCGGGCGACCGCGTCCTGCACGAGGTCGGACAACTCCTGCAAGCCACCGTCCGCAGCACCGACCTCGCCTGCCGTATCGGTGGTGAGGAATTCCTCGTGCTCTGCCCCAACAGCTCCGCCGCCGGCGCCGCCGCCTGCGCGGAACACCTCCGCGCCGCCGTCGCCGAACACACCTTCCGCCACGAAGACGCCACGCTCCGCGTGACCATCAGCGCGGGTGTCGGCGAGTACGAACCGGGCCTGTCCGACGGCGAGGCCGTGCTGAAGCGGGCCGACGAAGCCCTGTACTGGTCCAAGAAGGCCGGCCGCAACCGCGTATCGGTCTGGCATCCCCAGGCCGCCGCCGCCGGCGCGTGACGCCGCCCCGCGCACCAGTCCGGCCCGACCCGACCCGACGAAATCAGGAACCCCCCGCTGCGGCCCGGCCCCTCACGGCTCGATCCGCTCCTGCCCGCCCAGATACCCCCGCAGGGCCTTCGGCACCGTGACGCTGCCATCGGCGTTCTGGTTCAGCTCCAGCAGCGGAATCAGGATCCGCGGGCTGGCGATCACCGTGTTGTTGAGCGTGTGGCAGAACCGCGTCTTCTTCTCGCGGTCCCGGTAACGCAGGTTCAACCGGCGGGCCTGAAAATCGCCGAAACGCGACGCGCTGTGCGTCTCGCAATAGTCCTTCCGCGAGGGCATCCACGTTTCGATGTCGTACATCTCCACCTTGCCCTGCCCCATGTCCCCCGTGCACACGGCCACGACCCGGTACGGCAGCTCCAGCGCCTGCAAGACCGCCTCCGCGTTGCCGATGATCTCGTGGTGGTACCGCTCGCTTTCGGCCTCGTCCGCCCGGCAGATCACCACCTGCTCCACCTTGTCGAACAGATGAATGCGGTAGATGCCGTAGGTATCCTTCCCCGCCGCGCCCGCCTCCCGGCGGAAGCACGTCGAGACGGCGGCCATCTTGATCGGCAGCCTCGCCTCCTCCAGGATCTCGTCGCCGTACATGGCCGTCAGCGGCACCTCCGCCGTGCCGACCAGGCTCTTGCCGTCCCGTTCGCAGCGGTAGGCCTGCTCCTCGCCGCCCGGGTAGTACCCCGTGCCGTACATCATCTCGTCCCGCACCAGCACCGGCACCGTAACCGGCTCGTAACCCCGCGCCGTGATCACGTCCATCGCCAGCCGCAGCACCGCCTGATGCAGCCGGCTGCCCGCCCCGCGCAGCAGGTAGTTCCGCGTGCCCGCCAGCTTCACGCCGCGGTCGATATCCAGAATCCCCAGTGCCGCCCCCAGCTCGACGTGGTCCTTCGGCTCGAAGTCGAACCGCCGCACCTCCCCGACCCGCCGCACCTCCACGTTCCCCGAGGCGTCCGGGCCGACCGGCGTCTTGGCCGACGGCACCTGCGGTACCGTCAGCATCAGGGCGTCGAACTCCGCGGCGACCCCGCGGGCCTCCTCCTCCAGCTCCTTGATCCGCTGCTTGATCCGCCCCGACTCCGCCGCGATCCGGTCGCCCTCGGACTTCAACTCCGCCGCGCTCCGCCCGGAAGCCAACGCCTGCTGGAACCACTGGCTCTTGGGGTTCTTGTACAAGCCGACCTGCCCGGACAACTCGTTGCTCTGGGCCCGCAGGGCGTCGGCCTCCTGCTGGATCGCGCGGCGACGCTCGTCCACCGCCAGCAGCCGGTCCAGATCGCACGCCACCCGCTTGACCTCGATGGCCCGACGAACCTGTTCCACATTCTCACGGATGAACTTGATATCCAGCATCGGCAGTATCCCCGGCCGCCCCGGCGTGGACGCCCGGCCGGATACCGCGGCACCGCTGCGCTCGCCGAGCAGCCGCCGTCGATCATACGCCGCCCACCCCTTCTTGCCCACCGGCCTCGGCCGCCCAGCCTTCGGGGTGTCGGCGAGCCGCCCGCCGCAGATCCTCGATCGTGCCGTCCGCCGCCAGCAGCCGCGCCAGGTGCCTCCGAAAGCGCGCCTCGCAATGGGCCACGCGGCTCACCCGGCAGCCCAGCCGCTCGGCCAGCCACCGTAGCGAGGCCCGCGCCTCCGGGTCCGGCACGCTCCAGCGCTCGGCATGACAGGCGTCGATGATCCGCCTCGTCTCCGCCGTGCATCGCGGCGCCGACCGCATCGCCGCCAGCGCCCGCCGCGCGGCCAGCTCGCACCGCTCCCGCAGCAGACCGCCGAGCGTCGCCACCCCTGGCTCCACCTCGCCCGATGAGCGGCCCGCCGCCAATCCGCGGCCCCGCTCCCCCAGCAGCACGACCCGCGGGGGACGATCCGCCGACGACGCCGAATCGCCCTCCGCCCCCACCGGACCACGCCGCCGCTGCGTGATCAGCGGAACCCGCACCGCCTGGTCCTGTTCGGCGGCGTAGCGGGCCATCGCATAACGGATCCGGGCCATGGCGAACGCCGCGAACCGCCCATGACGCCGCGAATCGTACTTCCGCACGGCATCGATCAGGGCCAACGCTCCTTCCTGAATCAACTCCGCCGGCTCCCGCCGCCGGCGCCGCCGCCACAACCCCGGATGGCGGTTGAGCGTGTGCTGAACCAGCGGCAAATGCCGCGCTACCTGCTCCCGCTGACGCCGATCCAGAACCGCCGCTTCGCGGTCATCTACCGAAGCCATGACCCGCACCCTTTCCGGCCGCCAAGAGGGGAGCCGGTCCTCCGCCCGGCCCTCCCCGCCACCCGGCCGCCCTGCTCCCCGGCCTCGCCGCCACCCGGCCGCCCGGCCTCAAGGCCGCCCCGCGCGGCCCGCCTTATACCTAACATATACCGAACCATGAAAAAAGTCAAACGCCCCGACGCCGCCCCGCAGCGTCCCCCCGCTATTCCGAAACGACGTCGCCCGCCGCCCCGAAGGGGCGCAGGTCTGTAGCCCGAGGCGTCAACCGCGGGGAATCAGGCCGCACCGAATCCCCAGCCCCGACGGGGCGGCAGAGGCGATTGCTCGCCGAGGAGGTCTCGCTCGTCGAAGGCGACGTACCGCGGAACCCCGCGGCGTCGCCGTGGGCGGCCGCGAAGGCCGCAAGTCGCTCGCGTTGACGCCGCCGCCCCGACCCGCGGATAATCTCGCTTCGCTGCGGCCGACACGCCGTCCCCACGCCGCAAGGAGGCCCCATGCCGGACATCACGACCCACCTCGTGGAACTGGTGAAGTCCACCTCAACCGATCTCTCGCCCGACATCGAACACGCCCTCGCCGCCGCGCTCGCCGAAGAGCAGCCCGGCTCGGCCGCCCAAGGCGCCTTGCAGACCATCCTGGAAAACGTCCGCCTGTCGCGGGCCACCGGCCGGCCCATCTGCCAGGACACCGGCACCCCGATCTTCCATGTGTGGTATCCCCCCGGCTGGTCCCAGCGCGCCCTCCGCGAGCAGATCCAGGCCGCCGTCCGTGAAGCCACTCGACGAGCCTACCTGCGGCCCAACGCCGTCGAAGCCCTCTCCGGCCGCAACAGCGGAGACAACACCGGCGTGGACTTCCCCACCATCCATTTCGATGAGTGGGAGCACGACCACCTGAAAGTCGGGCTGATGCTCAAGGGCGGCGGCAGCGAAAACTGCGGCTGCCAGTACAGCATCCCCTCCCCGGAATTCGAGGCCTCCCGCGATCTGCACGGCGTCCGCCGGGCCGTGCTCGATGCCGCCTTCAAGGCCCAGGGCCTCGGCTGCGCCCCGGGGATCCTCGGCGTCGGCATCGGCGGCGACCGCGCCTCCAGCATGATCAAGGCCAAGGAGCAGCTCTTCCGTCCGCTCGGCGACCACCACCCCGACCCGCAACTCGACGAACTCGAAAAACGCCTGCATCGCGAGATCAACGAACTGAACATCGGGCCGATGGGCTTCGGCGGAAAAACCACCGTGCTCGGCGTGAAACTGGCCCAGTTGCACCGCCTCCCCGCCTCGTTCTTCGTCTCCATCGCCTACATGTGCTGGGCCGACCGGCGCAAGATTCTGACCATCCGCGACGGCCACGCGGAAATCGCCGCGGTCTAGGCCCGCCTGCCGGTCCATATTCACAATTAACCGTCAATAAATGACTTAGGCTTCCCACACCCCGCCGACCGAGGAACCACCGCCCGGTCGGACCGGCCCGGACAGTACCCGTCAACGCCCGGCGGACGGACCACATCCGTCCGCCGAACCGCAGGCCGGGGGTTTGCTCTGCCGATATTCTCGCGATACACTAAGCGATTCCGCACCCCCGGACAGGAATCCACGATCCGCGGACGGTCCGCAGGATGGACCGGGGGTGTCGTGTCAGGGTCTCGCGCCGTTTGGCGGCGAGACCGCCGAAACCGCTCGGCCGGCCGGAGGCCGCCCGGCTTCGGATTCGCCCCGGATGCGACGGCGGCGCGGGCCGCCGGGCGCGACTTTGGAACCCTCTCATCATGATCGAAAACGACCTGCTGTCCCAGATTGACGTCTCCGAGGAGGAGCTGAACGCTGAACTTGGCGGAGCGAGCGAAATCCGCGGCGTCCAGGAGCTGGACACCGCCATCGACCGCTCCATGTCCGACCTCAAGCCCGAGACGATCTTGCAGGGACGCATCGTCGGCATCAGCGGCAACGAAGTCGTCGTCGATGTCGGCCTGAAAAGCGAAGGATACGTCCCGCTGGCCGAGTGGGAAGACCCCGCCCAGGTCAAGCCGGGCGAGCCGATCGAAGTGCTCCTCGAGCAGATCGAGGGCGACACCGGCGTGATCCTGCTCTCCAAACGCAAGGCCGACCGCATCCGCGGCTGGGAACGCGTGCTGGCCACCTGCAAGGAAGGCGACCGCGTCTCCGGCAAATGCGTCCGCAAAATCAAGGGCGGCCTCCTCGTCGACATCGGCGTGCCGGTCTTCCTGCCCGCCAGCCAGGTGGACACCCGCCGTCCGGGCGACGTCGGCGAATTCATCGGCAAGACCATCGACGCCGTGGTCCTCAAGATCGACGAGGAACGCCGCAACATCGTCATTTCCCGCCGCAAACTCATCGAAGCCGAACGCAACGAGGCCAAGAGCCGCCTGATGTCCACCCTCAAGGTGGGCGACATCGTCGAAGGCACCGTCAAGAACATCGCCGAATTCGGCGTGTTCATCGACCTCGGCGGAATCGACGGCCTCCTGCACATCACCGACATGAGCTGGGACCGCATCAACCACCCCAGCGAGCTGGTCCGGATCGACCAGAAAATCCAGGTCAAGGTCCTCTCCATCGACATGGACAAGGAGAAGATCGCCCTCGGCCTCAAGCACACCCAGACCAACCCGTGGGACGAGGTGGAGACCAAGTATCCCATCAACTCCCGCGTCCGCGGCACCGTGGTCAACCTCGCCAACTACGGCGCCTTCGTCAAACTCGAAGGCGGCATCGAAGGCCTCGTCCACATCTCGGAGATGTCCTGGACCCGACGCATCAGCCACCCCTCCGAGCTGCTCAAGGTCGGCGACGAAATCGAAGTCGTCGTCCTCGAAATCAACAAGGAGAAGCAGGAAATCTCCCTCGGCCTCAAGCAGACCGAGACCAATCCCTGGACCCGCGTGGCCGAAAAATACCCGCCCAATACCGTGGTCACCGGCCGCGTCCGCAACCTCACCAATTACGGCGCCTTCATCGAAATCGAGGAAGGCATCGACGGCCTCCTGCACGTCTCCGACATGAGCTGGACCAAGAAGGTCAGCCACCCCATGGAAATGCTCAAGAAGAACGAGGAGATCAAGTGCGTGGTCCTCTCCGTGGACCAGGAAAAGCAGCGGATCGCCCTCGGACTCAAGCAGCTCACCGAGGACCCCTGGCTCCACGCCGTGCCGGACCGCTACATCCCCGGCATGATCGTCCAGGGCAAGGTCACCAAGATCACCAACTTCGGCGTTTTCGTCGAATTGGAGCCCGACCTCGAAGGCCTCCTCCACGTCTCCGAACTGACCGACCGCAAGATCGAAGACCCCCACGACGAAGTCCAGATCGGCCAGGAACTGGAGGTCAAAATCCTCCGCGTCGACACCCACGAACGCAAGATCGGCCTCTCCAAGAAACGCGCCGACTGGGCTGCGGGCGACGACGAAGGCGGCGGCGGACGCAGCTCCGCCCCCAAGGCCCGACGTGGCGGCCTCCATGGCGCCGGCGAGGAAACCACCGACTACATCAGCCCCACCAGGCTGCTGCACGACGCCACCGAGACCAAGCCTCCCCGCAAGGGCCGCAAAGCCGACTCCCGAAGTGATGAATCCGACGACGCCGAAGCCGATGCCGCCGGCCCCCAGGCCGACGAGTAAAGTTCGGTCCTAGAATACTCCCGGCCCGGCGCGACCGGCCTCCCATCATCCGGCGGCAGAGGGCCTGCGCCCTGCGGCTGGTTTCTGCCGAATTAAACAAAGGGCGGCCGGTCAACCGATGCTCCCTGGTCCCGCCGTCAGGGCGCTCCACGGCAGGAGGGCGTTGCCATCGCAGTCGAACCTGGACTACAGCACTATCTGCGGCAGATCAACGAATCCCCCTTGCTCACCGCCCAGGAGGAACGCGACCTGGCCCGCGCCATCGCCGCCGGCGCCGCCGCCGACCAGCGGCTCGCCCAGGCCCAGATCGGCATGGCGGAATACGAACGCCTCCGCACCGACGCCGCCCAGGCCCGCGAACGCATGATCCGCAGCAACCTCCGCCTCGTCGTCAACATCGCCAAGGCCTACTCCAATCGCGGCATGCCCCTCGCCGACCTCATCGAAGAAGGAAACCTCGGCCTCCTCCGCGCCGTCGAAGGCTTCGACCCCGACATGGGCTCCCGCTTCAGCACCTACGCCAGTTGGTGGATCAAGCAGGCCATCAAGCGGGCCTTGATCAACGCCGTCCAGCCCGTCCACATCCCCGCCTACATGGTCGAGATGGTCGCCCGCTGGAAACAGGCCTTCAACCGGCTCCATGAAGAACTCGGCCGAGCGCCCTCCACCCAGGAAATCGCCGAACGCATGCAGATGCCCGAGCAGAAGGTCCGCATGGTCAAACGAGCCGTCCGCGCCTTCAGCGCCCCGACCCAGGCGGCGGCCCCCGAGAGCGGCCAGGGCCTCTCCGAGATCCTCCGCGACGAAAAATCCCTCCCCCCCGACGAAGCGGTATTCACCGCCAGCGAAACCGCCCTCATCCAGGACCTGGTCAGCCGCCTCGACGATCGCGAAGCCACCATCCTTCGCCTCCGCTACGGCCTCGACGACGAAGAGCCGATGACCCTGAAGAACATCGGCGCCAAGATCGGCCTCACCCGCGAACGCGTTCGGCAACTGGAAATCGAGGCCCTTCGCAAGCTGGAGGCAGCCCTGTCCGACACCCGGACTGGCGAGAGTCCTGCTGCCTGCTCCGCCAAACCCGGAACCCCCCGTCGCATCCCCCGACCGCCCGTTCGCCGCCGAAAACCGACCTGACCCACACCAGACTCCCGATATTCCCACCTCATCCATCCTAAAAACCAACGCCTCCCACGCCCACCCGGCCCCGTTTCCTTCCTTGAAGACTCGCCTTCCTCGCGGCTCTGTAGGTTAAATTATGTCGCGTCTCATAAAATCATGGTCTTGGTAGCACCCAAGGGTCTATAGAAAGGTTGTCCGTAAAGATGTGGAAACTGATTAAGCCCCGCAGGCCGTGAGCCGATGGGGAGGGGGGACGAAAAAGCGGCCCCGCGAAAGCGGCGCCAAGCCGTCCCCAAACGCCGCCGTGCATCGGCGGGCTGCTTCAGACCCACAACCCGCTTTGGCGTTCGGAGTGACGCCGAGAAGCGGTCTTCCCACCAGGCCGGGGCCCACTGTGGCCTCGGCTTTTTTCACGCGCTCTACTGGAATGCTCCCGCTTTGTCTCGCTTGCCTTTTACGCGGTACTACACATAATGGGCCGCGATTCACGAAGGCTGGTCGGGACATCTGGAGGCATCCCATGGGCGCAAAGCCGAAAGCGGTGGGCGGTGCCGCGGCTGGGCGGACCGCGACGGATCATCTTCCCAACGCTGAACTGGACGTACTGGCGTGCCTCTGGCGCGAGGGGCCGGCCACCGCGCGCCACGTTCGCGAGATGCTCAAGCGCCACCGACCCATGGCCCACGGCTCGGTCGTGACGCTCCTGGTCCGCCTGGAGCAGAAAGGGTTGGTCGTCAAGGAGAAAGGCGACCACGGCAAGGCATTCCTCTTTCGTGCCGCCCGCCGACCGGAAGCCGCCTATCGCCGGCTCTGCCGCGATCTGCTCCAACGCGTCTTCGGCGGCGATCTCGTCCAAATGACGCGCTCCCTCCTCGAAGCCCAGCCGCCCACGCGAAACCAGGCCGCCGAACTGGCCGCTCTGCTGCACCGCCCAAAGAAACGAGACGCCGCCGGATGAACCGATCCATCGCGGGCACGACGAACGGCCCCGGCCATCGTTAAAATATCACAAGACCTGCTTATCTATTATCCGCGGGCGTCGGTCGCCGGCCCCGCCAAACCGCTTACTTCACGTCTTAAACTATTGACTTCACCCGATTGTGCACGTTAACCTGATGGCAGATTCACGGGAGTGGTAAAGGAGCGCATTCGCGCCGAGGGCAGACGCCTGCCGCCTCCGGTGAAGACCGTTCTGGAGCATCGCCAACCAACTTTCGCGTAAACGGCGTCGTGTCGAGGCGCGGGGTCCGCGCTTCGCCGCGGCCAGAGTAACAAGGTCCGCGCGACCAGGGGCCGGATGCGCCCGGGTGACGTTCTCCGAGCGAGTGCCACCCTGGATCAAGCGGAGGGATCAAAGTGGAAAGGGAAGACAGATGAGACGAGGAAACGTAGTTCGTGCCCTTGCCTGCGTGGCAGCGTGTGGCTGCCTTTGCTGGGGAGCGTTCCTGCTCGCCGGCCCAGGCGACCATCCGACGAAGGCGCTGGCCAATCCGGCGCCGACGCCCCAGAGCGTGTCGGACCAGCAGCCGGTCGACCAGACCGCCGCCAGGCCCGCCACCGATCGGGTCGCCGACCCGACCACCCTGCGGGAGGTCATCCAGAGCCAACCGCCTGTGTTGACCCCCGAAGAAGAGGAGAAACTCCTGCTCGAGGCCGCGGCCAAAGAGCAAGCCGAGGCCGGAGACGCGGGAGCCGGCTTCTCCGAGGAACTGGAGAAGCTGCTTCTCGAAAACCAGGGCAAGCTGCCCCCGCCGGACGCCGCCCTGCTGCCGACCGCGATCCTGACACCCCCCGAGGTCTCCTTGCGGGGCCGGTCCGCCTGCGTCGGCGACAAGGACATCAACGGCGTCGGCACCACCGCGTGGACCTATACGCTGAACGTGTATTACAAGAACCGGCGGTCGACATCGATTTACCTCGCCTCCGAGTTTGGTTGCTCGGATGGCGGACCGATTAGCGCAATCCGCTATTACGTCTCCGTCGTGCCAGCCGTGCCGATGGTCAATTTGATGGTCAGAGTCCGGCACACGACGCTGACGACGTATCCATCAACCGGCGCGTGTTTCGACAACTCCGGATGGACGGTGGTTTATGGCCCGCTGGACACCACCATCAGCACCACCGGCTGGTACACCATTCCGTTTGCCGCTCCGTTCATGTACAACGGCACTGATAACCTGGAGGTAGACGTCACCATCGGGACGATCCCGACCTACAACAACTCCGGAACAATCTGGAGCTTCACCGGAACGGGATATCGCTCGATTACCGCCCAGTCTGACACCATTGCCGGCCCTGCCAACTGGACCTGCGGCACCGGCAATCCGACGGTCACCTCCCGGGCGGGCGTTCCACGGGCCCAGTTCGTCTTCCCCCCGCCCACGGTGGGCGCCTGCTGCGTCGGGTACACCTGCTATCCCGAAATGAGCGAGGGCGACTGCCTGGCCATGAGCGGCGTCTATAAGGGCGACGGCTCCTCCTGCACGCCCAACCCCTGCGTCGGCGCCTGCTGCGTCAACTACGTCTGCGTCGCCAACAACAACCAGACGGAGTGCGACGCCCTCGGCGGAACCTGGTACCTGGGCGAGGACTGCGCGACCTTCGTCTGCCCGCCCTGGAACGACAACTGCTCGGCCGTGACGCCGGTGCCGTTGACGGCCGGCGTGCCCGTGCAGTTCAACGGCAACAACCTCGGCGCCACCAACGACTGCGCCGCGTTCGCCGGCGGCCAGGTCTGGGAGGCCTTCTCCCTGCCTGCCGATTACGCCCTCTGGGACGTCACGCTCAACTACTGCGGCACGCCCGGGCCTTTCGGCAACGCCTGGCTGAACCTGGCCACGACCTGCCCGTGCAGCGTGAATACCGCCGCCGGCACCTATGACACGACCACCTGCGGCGATGGCAACGTCACCATCCGCTGGAAGGGCCTCGCCCCCGGCAACTACTGGTACCCGGTCCTGCTCGACCCGGCGCTCAACGCCGCCGGCCCCTACGTCATCAACGTCGTGGCCGTCCCCGGCTACTGCGAGTCCCGGGCCACCAGCACCGCGGACGAGACCATCAAGCAGTTCGTGCTCGGGGCCATCGACAACACCACCACGAACTGCGACACCTATGACGACTTCACCTACCTCTCCACGCCGTTGCAGCGCGGCAGCTCCTATCCGCTGACCCTGGTCATCGGCGATTGCGAAAACGCGAGCTGCTACAGCAAGTGGGCGGCCGTCTACATCGACTGGGACCAGAACTACGCCTTCGACACCGGCGAACTGGCCTGGGCCAGCGGGCAGCTCACCAACACCCCCTGCCCGGAAATGACGGTCAACGGCCTGATCACCGTGCCCATCACCGCGGCCCTCGGCCCGACCCGCATCCGCGTGATCGTCAAGGAGGTGACGACCTCGACGCCCCCGCCGGCCTGCGGCACCTACACCTGGGGCGCCACCGAGGACTACACCGGCGTCATTGAGCTGGCCCCGCCGACCGGCGCCTGCTGCTTCGGGGTGACCTGCGAAGACAGCGGCACCTGGACCCAGGAGGCCTGCCTCCTGGCCGGCGGACGCTACGCGGGCGACGGCTCCACCTGCGCCCCGCTCAATCCGTGCTTCGGCGCCTGCTGCTTCCAGGACGGTTCCTGTCTCGAGGTGGTCGACGACGCCGCCTGCGCCGCGGCCGGCGGCATCAACTTCAGCGGCACCGGCACCACCTGCACGCCGAACCTCTGCCCGCAGCCGGGCAACGACTGCGCCAACCCGAAGATCATCACTCTCCCGGCGATGGGCTTCCCCTACGTCGATGTGGATACGACCTGTGGCCGCGTGAACGAATACGCCGACACCTGTCTCGGCTCCTATGACGGCGGTGAAGACATCATCTACCGCATCGACGTCACCGAGGACATGTGCCTCGTCGTCGACATGGACACCACCGCCACCTGGACCGGCATGGCCATCGACGACACCTGCCCGCTCAGCCCGGGCACCAACGATTGTCTGTACAAGGCCACGATCACCGGCGCGGGCGGCGTCACCCTGAACAACGTGATGCTCTACGCCTCCGTCGGTACCTACTACCTGATGATCGACACCTATCCGGCGCCGAACTGCATTCCGCAGTTCACGCTGACCATCACCCGCTGCCCGACCGGGGCTTGCTGCGTCGGCGAAACCTGTTCGATCGAATCGCCGGCCGCCTGCACCGCGCTGGGCGGAACCTATGTCGGCACGGACATCCCGTGCGACCCGAACCCCTGCCTGTTGCGGGCCTGCTGCTTCTGGCCGTCCGGCACCTGCGTCAACCTCACCGAGGAAGACTGCGGTAACCAGGGCGGAACCTGGAACAGCACCGGCTTCTGCTCCAGCGTGGTCTGCCCGACGCCGGGCGACACCTGCGAGGAGCCGTTCGTGGTCACGCTGCCGTACCAGTTGCCGTTCACCGACGCCAACCAGACGACCTGCGGCCGCGTGAACGACTACGCCGACACCTGCCTCGGCTCCTATGACGGCGGCGAGGACATCATCTACAAGCTGGAGGTGACCGAGCCGGTCTGCGTGAACGTCGCCGTCCAGGGCAACACCTCGTCCAACAACTGGATCGGCGTGGCCATCGACCTCACCTGCCCGCTCAACGGGACTACCTGCTACAAGAAGGCCACCACCTCCGGCACGCTGGCGACCATCCCCAACGTGGAGCTGGCCCCCGGCGTCTACTACATGATGGTGGACACCTATCCGGCGCCCAACTGCCTGACCGACTTCACCCTGACCATCACGCCGTCGACCGGCTGCCCGATCGGGGCCTGCTGCCTGCCGACCGGCTGCGAGGTGATCTTCCAGAGCGCCTGCACGGCCGCCGGCGGCGTCTTCGGCGGGATCGGCTCGGTGTGCAGCGGCCAGGACTGCAACGCCAACGGCGTGGATGACTTCTGCGACCTGAAGACCGGCACGTCCCAGGACTGCAATGCCAACGGCATCCCCGACGAGTGCGACATCGCCAACGGGGCCCCGGACATCGACCTGAACGGCGTGCCCGACGAGTGCCAGCCCGACTGCAACAACAACGGCGTGCTGGACGCCTGCGAGCTGCCGGGCGGCTGTGCCACGGGCAACTGCGGCACGGTCTATCCGCAGCTCTGCGGTACCGCCGAGGACTGCCAGCCCGACGGCATCCCCGACGACTGCCAGTTGGGCGGCGGCTTCCGGGCGGTCATCTGGGACAACGGCCCGATGATCACCGGCCCCGGCTGCACCGGCGACATCAGCGTCCTGCAAGACACCCTGGGCCTGAACAGCTACGGCCTCGGCGCCCAGCAGTCGGCCGGTAACCGCGTCGCCGACGACTTCACGTTGACGGCTGCGGCGACCATCAACACCATCACCATCTACACCTACCAGACCGGCGCGACGCCGCCGACCATCACGTCGGTGTTCATGCAGATCTGGAACGGCCCGCCGAACGCCGGCGGCAGCGTGGTCTTCGGCGACCTGAGCACCAACCGGCTGCTCAGTTGCACGGCGGCCAACATCTTCCGAACCCTGCCCAGCCCGGTGGATTGCACGCGGCACATCCAGGCCTGCGTGGTCAACATCGGGACCAGCCTGCCGGCCGGGACCTACTGGATCGATTACACCCTCGCCGGCACCGGGACCTCCGGTCCGTGGGTGCCGCCGGTCACCATCCTCGGCCTGACCGGCAAGCCGGGCGCCAACGCCCTGCAATATCAGCAGAGTACCGGCGCCTGGGCGGCCGCCCTCGACGGCGCCTATCCGCAGGACTTCCCGTTCCTCGTGGAAGGAACCGGCGGTGGTGGCGGCGGCGGCGGTGCGGACTGCAACGCCAACGGCATCCCCGACGACTGCGACATCCTCTACGGCCCGAGTCTGGACTGCAACAACAACGGCGTTCCGGACGAGTGCGAGGTGCCGCCCATCGGAACCGGCCCGGACTGCAACAACAACGGCATCCCCGATGATTGCGAACTGGCCGGCAACGACTGCAACGGCAACAACGTTCCGGACGACTGCGACATCGCCCTCGGCACCAGCAATGACTGCCAGGGCGACGGCATCCCGGATGAGTGCCAGCTCGACACCCGCCGCGACATCATCCTCGCGGAAGGCTTCGAGGACATCACCAACCTGCCCGGCTGGTTCATGCAGAACAACAGCGAGCCGCTGGGGACGACCAACTGGTTCCAGGGCAACACCACGGTGTTCAACGCCCAGGCCGGCTCGGCGACGTCCTACATCGGCGCCAACTACAACAACACCGGCACCCTCGGCAACATCAGCAACTGGCTGCTCACGCCCGAGGTCACGCTGGTGGACGGCATGGTGCTCGACTTCTACACCCGCGGCCCGACCTGCACGACCTGCTACGCGGATCGCCTCCAGGTTCGCGCCAGCCTCAACGGGGCCAGCACCAATGTCGGCACCGGCTGGACCGCCGTCGGCGACTTCACCATGTTGCTGCTGGACGTCAACCCGACGCTGGTGCCCGACGGCTACCCGCAGACCTGGGACGCCGGCCACTTCACGGTGACCATCAGCGGCGTGCCGACGCCCACCCAGGGCCGCCTGGCCTTCCGCTACTTCGTGGAGGACGCCGGGGCCAACGGCACCAACTCCAACTACATCGGGATCGACACGGTCACGCTCAGCGGCGTGCCGGCGCCGCCCGCCAACGACTGCAACCAGAACGGCGTGCCCGATGAGTGCGACATCCATGTCAGCTTCGGCGGATACTGCGAAGGCGCCATTCCGACGGAGTGCGACAGCGACTACAACACCAACGGCGTGCCCGATCACTGCGAGATCTGCGGCGATCTGAACGGCGACGGCGCCGTCGACGGAGACGACTACTGGATCTTCGTCGATGCCTTCGGCTGGTGCGTCGGCGCCCCCAAGTACAACCCCGCGGCGGACATGGACGGCAGCGGCTGCGTCAACCTCCTGGACTACCAGTCCTGGCTGGTCTGCTACCGCATGTACAACGGGCGCGACTTCTCCGCACCGAAGAAGAAGCTCCCGGCTCCCGCGCCGGCCCCGCTCATCGGGCGCTGACGCTTGACCGAACGGACCGCGGCCCGCCGGCGGTGCCATAGGCCGCCGGCGGGCCGGTCCTGGTGAAACCGAACCCGCGACGCTCCCTGGGGCGCGCCGCAACCGAAAACCGAATCTCTGCGAGGAGGATGATTCTCATGCGAATGATACGCTTATGTTGCCTGGCCCTCTGCTTGGGCCTGGCGGCCGCCCCGGCGACCGCGGGAGTGGTCGTGGGGTTCAATCCCG
>CAZNFM010000010.1:0-126858 GCA_964572385.1 uncultured Planctomycetaceae bacterium
GTTGTGTAGTATACATCATGGATATACAAAATGCAAGTTTAGGGATAGGTTTTACCATGTTACGAAGCCTCCTCTCGGTCGTTTGTCGCAGTCGTCGCTTATGGCGCCACTCAGGTACTTGAAGAAGCCGCAGTCCAAGTAGTCACAGACATGACAACATTCATGATCAAGGATCGGCACGCCGCCAGGGGTCCTCCCACGTTTTATCCGCGGGCAACTGCCAGTACAGTAAATCTCAACGCCGGTGAGGATGTTGACCAGCGTAACGCACCCTTGAGCACCCTTGCCAAACCGTGCCTCAATAATCGCTTTGGCGCGAGCGGAGTTTCCGTAGACCGTGACGGACTGGCTGCCCTTGTTGCTGCAGAGGCATAAGCGAATACCACACTTCGTGCTCAGGCCCAGCGGATCGATCTTATCAGTTGGTTCGTTGTCCGCATACTCGTAGACGTTCGGGGCTTCCAGTTCATCGCTGGCCTTAGATTGGCTAGAGGTTGAAACCGCAGAGTCGGCCAAGTCGCGCCCGCAGCGTTCGTTCCCTGAACACGTCACTTTCACAGGCGACGCTTCAAGAAGGCGCCCTGTCCCATCGGGCCCATCTGCGAAGGGGTCGCGAGGTGGGAACACGCTGCAGGCAGCTTGCCGCGTTACGACGAATCCCAGCTCCTGGATCGGGTCCCGATTCACCCACTGTCCCAGCCGCGGGAGCAGGTAGCGTTCGCCGTAGTAGTACAGCCCGGTCTCGCTGTCGCGGTATTTGGTGCTGAACAGGAACGGGTTCTTCTGCCCGGACGTGCCCGCGAGGGTTCGGACGACCAGGACCCCGCCGAAGGGGTAATACTCGTACCGGGCCGCGGTCTGGCCGAAGTACGCCGAGCCCGCCCGGGCGTCCATCACCTGCCCGACGTTGCCGTTGGCGTCGTGGAAATAGATGTGCTGCACGTCGTCCCAGGTCTCCTGGGTGTCCTTGGTGTCCGCCATCGCCAGCAGCCCGCCGATCCCCCCGGCGCCGTGCAGGCCGGCCACGGACGCGTTGCCGTTCTGGCCGGAGAGGTCCAGGCCCCACGTGAACTTGGTCAGCGGTGGGGTCTGCTCCTCCCGCCCGTCGAGCTCCATCAGCAAATTCCAGCCGTCATAGACGAACCGCCGGTCCTCGGTGGGGACCCAGGTGACGGTTCCGCCGAAGGGGCCGTCAACCGAGGCAGCCCACACCTGCTTCCGCACCCGCCGGTTGCGGTAGTCGTAGGCAAACGCCACCTTCTTCGAGCCGACGACCACCGTCCGCGGCGTGACCGAGATCAGCCGGTTCTCCCCGTCGTAGGTGTAGTCGTACCGCCCGTCCTGGGTCAGGTTGCCGTCGTTCCGCGGCGGGCCGGCGTTGCCGTCGTACTGGAAGGACTCCGCCGGTTGGCTCGTGGCGGTGTACTGGTTCAAGCTGTTGGTGAAGTAGGTCAAGGCGCCCTCGATTCCGTCGCCTTCATACGCGGTCCGGTTGCCGATGGGGTCGTAGCTGAAGACGAACTGCTGGTTCGCCACCGGACTGCTCGTGTTGCCGGGGTCCGTCCCATTATACCTCCGGCTGGCGGCCAGTTCATCCCGGTCGTTGCAGGCCCAGAGCGTGAACCGGCCGGCGGGGGTTGGGGCGGGGAAACGCCGACCCCGTGGTCGCCGGGCTGGTCCGCCTGAGCCGACCGCGGCCGCAGGACCTCATCCGCGCCTCATGCTCCGGGAAAGGAATCCCGCGATCGTGCGTGCGAGATCGGAATCTCGCACGAGCCGGAGTCCCGCGATCTTGCGTGCGAGATAGGAATCTCGCACGAGCCGGGCACGAGCGGAGAATCCAGCGATCCTGTCCTCGAGTTAGGATTCGCGCACAAGCCGGTAGGCCGCTCCATCGTGCCCGCGTGTACGTCCAGCCGTATCGTGGCTATCATGCGGGCGGCATGGCAGTCGGGTTCGAGAGCATCCGCACAGTCATGGACAACCGGGGACGACAGCCTCGACGGGCGCACCGCTCGGGGTCCGGCGGATTCGGCCCGGCGTTGGTCTCGTCCATCGCCAGGATGGCATGATGCGTTTTCGCGCCCCGTATTCGTCCACTCTGCCGCTCGACCCGGTGTCGCACCTGATGCTGGCGACGCATGAGTCGCTGCGTCGTCGCGGGTACTGCGGGCTGCCCGTCCTATTGATCGTCGATCTGGACCGCCGGCTCCTGCCGGAGGCGCTGGCCGAAGCAGTCCGCCGCGTGGTCGCGCGGCATGTCGGCCTGGCGGCACGGGTGCGGTTTTCCCCGGTGTGGCGGCGGGCCTTCTGGGAGGTCTCGCCGGGCATGCCGCCCGCGGAACGCTGCGAATTGCGGCGGCTGGTCTGCCGCGAGCCTTGGGAGGACGGGCTGGCGCTGCTCGTGGCGTTGAATAGACGATTCGACCCCCAGTCCGGCCCGCAGTTCTGCCTGTGGCAGATCTCCCTGCCCGACGGTTCGGAGCGATTGGCGCTGGTCTGGCCGCACTATCTGATGGACCTGGAAGGCGCGGTGCTCCTGCTTCAGGATTTGAACGCGGCGCTGAGGGGGATCGACTTCCCTTCGGCAGAAGGTGAGAGCGAGACGCCGGATGCCAAGGCCGCCGCGGCTGCATCGACCGCGGAGCGGCCGTTCCGCCGGCGATTTCCTCATTCATATCTGGCCGCCTGGCGCGGCCGGTTGCATCACGCCCACCTCTGTCTGGCTGAGCAGCCGCGGTTGGTCGGCAAACCGCGCACGCCTGACAGGGTGGCCTTCTTCGCAACTCGCCGATTCGACGCCGGATTCCGGCAGCGTTACGAGGCCTGGGCCCGCTCGTGGGCAGCGCCGGGGCCGCTTCGCTATGTGCGGCCGTTGCTGGTCGCCGCGGCGCAGACCTATCGAGACATGGCCCGCGAGAAGGGCCGACCGCGGGCGCGATACCTCTTCTCGCACGCCTTGCCACTGCCCCGCGACGACCCGCGGCAGCAACTGCACGGCAACCAGGTCCTGGTGCCGTGGTTTTCCTTGGTCGATGACGACCTGGACGACGCTCAACGGGCGGACGCGACGCTGCTCCGCCAGGCGGAGCGATACCTGCGACACCCCGGCGGGCTGCGGGAAGCGGTCTACGAGATGCTGCACGTCATGCAGCGGTGGCCGTTTCCGGTGATGCGGGCGTTGGCGGACCACCGATCTCCACGAGGCGCGGCCGGCTGCACGACTTATCGCTTCGGCGACGGTCTGACGACGCTCGGCGACGCCCGGATCACCAATCTGACGGCGGTCGGCACCATGAACTGCCACCCGGGCTGGATCCTGGCCGAAACCACCTTTCGCGGGAGCTGGACGCTCGCGGTAACCGCCTTCCAAGACTATGTCCCGCCGGAGGCCGCCGAGGAGTATCTCGATCGCCTGGAAGCCCGGCTGCGGGCCGCAATCGGGTAGCCCCGGCCGGTGGTCGGGGGAGTCACGGATCGAGAATGGTGACCTGGGTGTTTCCGCCCGCGTCGGCCGGCCCACGGGTGTCGCCGCTGTCCAGACCGCGGCCCCCGGTGGCGGGGAGGGCGATGCGGATGATCGTGCCCTGCCGCTCCACGGAGCGCAGTTCGATCTGCCCGCCGTGCTCGGTGACGATCTTCCTGGCGACGGCGAGGCCGAGGCCGGTGCCGGCGTTGCCCTTGGTGGAGTAGAACGCCTCGAAGACCCGGGGTTGGTCTTTCTCGGGGATGCCCGGTCCGTTGTCGCCGACGGTGAGGACGGCGTGGCCGGTGCGATGGTCGAAGGCCGCTTTGACGTTGACGACGCCGGTGGTCTTGGGCACGGCGTCGATGGCGTTGTTCACGATGTTGAGGATGACCTGGGTGATGCCGGTCTCGTCGATCATGATGGGCGGCATGGCCTCGGCGATCTCGGCCTTGAGCAGGACGCCTTTATCCTCGGCCCGGCGCTGGGCCAGCTTCACCGCCTCGGCCACCAACTCGCCGAACTGGACCGGTTCGAGGCGCGGCTCGCGGCGTTTGGCGAAGGCCAGCATGTTCATGGTCAGCGAGTAAATACGGTCCAGGTTGCGGTGAACAATCTGCCAGCCCTGGTCCAGGGTGGGCAGCGATTCGTTGCGGAGGCCCATCTCCACGATTTCCGCCCCGCCCATCATGCCTTGCAGGATGTTCTTGATGTGATGTGACAAGGCGGCGACCGTCTCGCCGGTGGCGGCCAGGCGCTCGGTCCGCAAACGCTCATTGACCAACCGGGCATCCTCGAGGGCCAGCCCGGCCATGCGCCCGATGGCGGCGACGAGCCGGAGCTGCTCCTCGGTATAGATATGCGTGCCCATGGGACAATCGAGGTAAATCACCCCGAGGATGTCCTCGCGGCCCACCAGCGGAACGCAGATCACCGATTGCAGCCCGAGGGCCTGGATGCTGCCGTCCTGGTCCCCGCCGGCGAAGCGGGCATCACTCATGGCGTTGCTGCACAGCACGCCCTCGCGGTGGGTGATGACGTGATCGATGATCGTCCGGCTGGCACGGATCCGATCCTGAGTGCCCTCCTGTTTGTAGCGCACGACCTCCGTCTCGAAGCCGCGACCGCCGGAGGCCTTGAGCAGGATGAAGCCGCGCTCGGCAGGGACCTCCTCGAACATGACGTCCATGATCCGTTCGGCGAGTTGGTGAGGAGACAGGGCCGCGCCGACGGCATCCAGCAAGGCGGAGATCACGCGCCAGGTGCGGACCGCCTCCGCGGCGGCGGGCGTCGCCAGGATCATGCTGTCATCGCCGCTGCCGACGGATCCGATGATGGACGAGCTGGTTTGGGAGCTGCCGACATCGAGGTCCACGAGGCTGGTCTGCAAGGCGGTTGGGCCGGAGGGCTGGTTCAGAGGCTTGTTCTCGCTGCCGTCCCAGAGCAGGACGGTGGAGCCCATGCGAATTTGGTCGCCATCCCGCAGCCGGGCGGGTCGCTCCAGCCGCTTGGCATTGAGGTAGGTGCCGTTGGCGCTGCGCAAGTCTTCCAGCGTCCAGCCGCGGCCCTCGGGGCGGAGTTCGGCGTGGCGCCGGGAGACCGTGTAGTCGGTCAGCGAGAGCTCGGGGCACGCGCGCCCCAGGACGAGTGGCCGGCCTTCGGTGAGTCGAAGGTGACGGCCGGCGTCAGGGCCTTGTACGACGCGCAGTGTCGGCACGGCAGTTCCTTGTTCAGGTCATCGGACGATGTGGTCGCATTCCCCCCTGACCGCGCCCGCCCCAGGGCGAGCGTGGGCCGCGACCGGCCCAGGACGGACCCGCGAGAGCGGACCCTACCCGGACAGCGTCTTCTAAGCCCACTTCAGTGTAGGGCGGTGTGAAAAATACGTCAAACCGCGGCTGCCCATTGCGTTAGATAGCAGCCTGTTTTAGGATGCTCGCCCCTCGCCTTGGCGAATCCGGGGTCCACGAGATATGTCGTCGCGCATTACCGGGCACGGTGAGGCCGACCACAGGGAGTTCACGACGTCATGCCGCGCATCAGTGAGGAACAGCTCAACCAGCTTCGGAAAGCCATCCACGAGCACCCCCACCTGCGACGGATCGTGCGACATGTGGAGCACCTCCAGAAAGTCGTATTCCACGCCGAATCCCTGGACTGGCAGTTTATCCGGGCGTCCGCCGAGGAGATCCTCATTGCCGACATCGTCACCCGCCATCAGGGCAGTTTTGACGGCGTCTACTTCGCCCTCCGCCGCATGGAGGACAGCGGAAAGCCCTGGACCCAGGCGCTGCTCGAATACTCGACGTACATCCACAACTACTACACCACGCCGCTGGGAGTGGTCCTGCGGCGCGACCTCTTCGGCGATAACAGCCATTTCGTGACGCCTTCCGCCGGTCCGGATTCGGCGCTGCGCCGTCTTCCCGCCGTGGCCGCGGGCCGGCAAACGGAGTCAGCCTGAGTTGCTGCGAGGACAGCCCCGACGCGCTCCGCGATGGCTCAATCCACGCGGCGGGACTCAGACGTCAAGGATCCGCTCCACGAACGCGGCGATGTCCAGGCCGTCCACCGTTCCGGACCCGTCGAGGTCCGCGACGGCCAGGCGGGCCGGGTCCGTGTCCAGCCCCAGCAGGGTCTCCACCAGCGCAATCAGATCCTCGAGGTCAATATCGCCGTCGTGATCCAGATCGCCGGGTGTGAGGATGCGTTGGATGAGGTAGATTGGGGGTTGCGCTCCTTCACTGACCGTGTAGTAGTTCAAGCCGGACACCGCATCGAAGCAGACGGCCTCGCCTTGCGGCTCGAGAGGCACGGGCACCCCGTAGCCCGTCCCCTGTAAGGCCTCCCAGACGGTGACGCCCGGCGGCCGCCGCCAACCCATCGCGCCGAGGTAGCCGCGGATCAGGATTTCGCTGCCGTCGGGCGAGATGTCTCCGCCGGTGGCCCAGCCCCACGGCAGTTCGCCGCGGAACTCCATCACGTTCGGTTGGGTGGTGGATTGCGGAAAGGGCGCACGGTAGACCCGCGAACGGCTCTCCCGTTTGGAAACGACGTACAGATCGCGGGTCCAGGGATCGACCAACAGCGTTTCCGCGTCGCGGGCGCCGTCCGGGTATTGCAGTACAATGCTCTCGACGCCGACGAGATCCGCCTCCACGGGTGGCGCGGCGGGGTCGATGGCCGGTTCGGGTACGCGGTATACGCGGATCTCCGATCGCCCGGCCTGGTTGTCGCCGATGTCCCCAACGTACAGGTACCAGCGACCCGCCTCCGGGCCTGGGCCCACCGCCAAATCCTCCCAATCCACGGCTAACGCTCCGACCAGGTGATACACGCCGCGAGGCTCGCCTTGTGGAGTCATGGCGAACACGCGGGCGGAGTCGCCGGAGTCGTTGTGTACCCACAGGACGCCGGGGGAAGCCCGACCGGCGGCAAGGCCGGAGGCTTCGTTGACCGCGGCTTGCTGCACCACGCCGACCTGCTGCGGCGGGAGGAACTGCGGCTGAGCGACGCCACAGGCCGCGGGCAGCACCGCGGTCGCGGTCGCGGCGAACCAAATCGTTCGGATGGGGTAACGCAAGAACGTCGCTCCTTCCCGGTGGCGGCCCGAACTCAGCTTCCACCCTTCAGCCGGGATCGCCGCGGCCCGAGGCATCGCCAGACACGCCGGCAGAATGATAGCGGAACGGCACAGCGAATTCTGGAATCGGGGCGCGGGGTCAGATCGAGATCGAACCGACACGCGGACGTTCAGGCGCCATCCTCCTCTTCATCCTCCGCGAACTCGAAGGGGCGTGGGGCCATGCTGATAGGACGACGGCGGGCCACGTCGCACACCAGCCCGATGGCCAGGTAATTGACGACCAATCCGCTGCCGCCCATGCTGACAAAGGGCAAGGACATGCCGGTCACGGGCGCCAATCCCATGGTCATGTAAATGTTGATCAGGGTCTGCACGGCGAGCAGGGCGGCGATGCCGACGGCCACCAGCCGGCCGAACGGATCCGTCGTCATCGAGGCGATCGTGAACGCAGCCACGATGATCAGCAGGTAGCTGAACAGCGTGAACAGGCACCCGACGAATCCCCACTGGTGGCCCAGCATGGCGAAGATGAAGTCGTTGTGGTCTTCGGGAAGGAGGTTGTAGCGAAAAAACGCTCCGCCGCGATAGCCCTGCCCGAACCACCCGCCGCTGCCCAGGGCGATCTTGGACTGGTTGAGCTGGTAGCCTTCGTTGACCCGCCACCGCGGGTCGGCTTCCGCCTGTCGGAAGAGGGCCTGCACGCGGCGGCGCTGGTAGTCGTGCATGAACGGAGAGTAGTAAAACGCCGGCGCGGCCGCCGCACCCAACAGAATGATCAGCAGCAGGTGCCACCCTTTGGCGCCGGCGGCGTAGAGCATCACGAACAGCGTGGGCAGCAGCAGGATGCTGGTCCCCAGGTCCGGTTCCTTGAGGATCAGGGCCGTGGGAATCAGGGTCAGGGCGAAGGGCATCAGCAGGCCGCGGAAGGTTCGGTAGTTCGTGCGGTAGCGCAGGTAGGCCGCCATCGCCAGAATGTGGGCGAGCTTGGCACATTCGGAGACTTGTATGCTCACCGGCCCCAGCACCAGCCAACGATAGGCTTCTCGGCGCGGCACGACCAAGGGGGCCAGGGGCACTTTCTGGGCGATGATCAGCAAGGCCAGCAGAATCAGCACCAGCGCCAGCAGCGGGTAGGCCCAGTCCACGAACCGCCGATAGCCGAGCAACTGGACTAGAAAGAATCCGCCCAACCCGGCGGCCAGAAAGGCCAACTGGCGAAAGGTCTTGTCCGGACGAGCATCCGGTCCGGCTTCCCCGGCATAGATGCTGAGCACCCCGAGCAGCGTCAGGCTGAGCGCCGCGACCAGAATCACCCAGCCCAGCGGCGGCAACAGGCGTCCGAACGACCGAAACATGCCGGACAGCGTGCGGGCACTCCGACCAAATGGCAAGTGGCCCGGTGACAGACAGGCGGAGCCGCGGGGCCGCTCAGTGACGGCGCTACGCCTAAAGACGCTCAGGCGTTGGCGGCCTGCGGAACCAGACGGCAATCCGTGACGGCGTTCGGCTGGTGGCTCCGGCAGCGGCGCCACAGCCAAGCCCAGGCCGCCAGAAGCCCGAAAGTCGGAACCGGCAGGAGCAGCCGCACGCTCATGGGCCAGGACTGATCCCAGGGGACCGCCGCGTAATTCAGCAGCACAAGCAGCAGGGCCGCGAGCCGGTCCTTCCGTCTCAGCCCGGCGGCGTCCAGCAGCAGAACCGCCAGGCACGGCGCGAGCGGCAGCAGGTCGTAGTGGTTGAGATGGGGGTTGATCCACAACGCCGCCAGCAGGCAACACGCCATCATTCGGTGGAACGTCGGCTCCCCAGGCCGCCACTGTCCCCGCGTGGCCCGCCAGGTCAGAAAGATAACGGCCCCGTTGCAGGCCCAGGTAGCGGCCGAGACCCAGGGAGAAGTCGCCCCGAGCCACTTACGAAACAGCCCGACTCCACTGTACTTGATGTCGAGGTCGTAGAAGGGCAACTCGTGAATGCGGGCAACCTTGCTGAACAGCACGCGGTAATCCAGGAAAGGCTGAACGCCCACCACCACCGCCGTCGCCAGGACCACGCCGGCGGATCCCAAGGCCAGGCCCGACAGCAGCCGCCAACGGCCGTGGACCAGCGGGATCCACCCGACGGCCACCAGCCAATTCGGCTTGCAGACCAGCAGTCCGAGCACCAGGCCGGCCCAGAAGTCCTGCCGACGGGCCGCCAAAACCCACGCCATGAGTAGAACCGTGAGCGTATAGGCCGCGTTCTGGCCGATCGCCAGATCCACGAAGAACGGCGGATATGCCAGGACGGCCAGCCCCAGCGCCGAGGCTCCGACGCCGGGCCGGATGACGCCGGCCAACAAAAACGCCGCCATCACCGCCAGAAGGATGGAAGCATAAGCGTTCACCATCGCCGCCGTGCTCATCGGCAACCACGCGACCAAGGCGTAGCCCACCGCCGCCGGTGGGGGATAATTGAAGCACCCGAGAACGTCGTTGCGCGGCCTCCACACGGCGGGAGGCTCTCCCGCCGGGTTGGATCGGCGATACACCTCGATCTGCGCCTCAGGGCGGTAGAGATCGTCCGTTCTGCCCACGGCGACCATTCGCCCGCCAAGCCAGAGGTGGCTCCAATCCGCGTCCTGTCTGTGGGCGGTGAGCGGGGCCAGCAATCCGTACATACCCAGCGCGCACAGGAGCAGTGCCGGCGGCACGAGGCGCAGTAATTGCGCCTGGTCGCGCGAGCATTTGCCAAAAGCACCACTCAAGGATGAGTACGGCTCCGTGCTCATGCCGTGGGGTAGATCGGTCGGAGTGCCGGGCCGATTCCGCCCGGAGTCCTCGTGGCGGAGGGATCGCTGGAAACGCGCAAGAATTGCCGGACCGCAGCCGGGTGGTCCGAGTTGATGTCACTCCACATGGCGGCTCCGCGGACGAACGGCAGTACCGGCAGGCTGAGAAAGTGCAGACGGAGCCACGTCTGCTACCGATATTGATTGTCAGTACTGTCGAATAAGGCGGAACGGACGGATCCGATCATGCAGCCGCGTTTTCAATGCCAAAATCGGGATTTGCCTGACCGGTTCCTGTTTCTTATGTTGTGGTTGGCGTTCACCGATCGCAGTACTGAGATGCGGGTGAACGCCCGGTTCGGAGCAGACGGCGCCAAGGCGGGCAGCCGTTCCGACCGCATGTGTCGGCCGAGTCGAGGTCGGCGCAGCCCGTATCCGCGGTGGGGAGCGGGCCAGGTGCGCAAGGAAGTCACATCCCAATGTCGGAACGCCCTCAGCGGGCGGCCGCCGTTTATTCCCCATCCATCCACAACAAGCCATCGCTCGGAGCGGCGCCTCGTGGAATCGCCCCGGGTGACGCGCGGATTCCGTTACGGGGTCGTCGGCAGGGAAGCCGCGGCCGGTCGGTCCCTTCACGGTGGGGGGACGGGAAATGGAGAGCGTTTCGCCGGCAGGAAGCCGGTGACCGCGATCGCCGCGACGGGACAAAGTCCAGCGGCTGCATGGGAAAGGAGAACGCGAGATGTTCAATTACCTGAAGAAGTTCTGGCAGGAGGACGAGGGCGCCACCGCGACCGAGTACGCGGTCATGCTGGCGTTGATTATCGTGATTGCGCTGGGCGCCATTAGCGCCCTGGGCACGAAGGTCTCCTCGACCTTTGCGGACATCGAGAGCTCGATGTAAGCCGGCGGAATCCGCCGCGGCCCGACCGGGATCGGCGGCGGCCTGCCAAAGGAGACCTGACATGTACGCTTGCCTCAGGAAGTTCTGGCAAGACGAGAACGCCGCCACGGCGACGGAGTATGCCGTGATGCTGGCTCTGATCATCGTGGTCGCCCTGGCAGCGATCAGTGCTCTGGGCACAAAGGTCAGTTCGACCTTCGTGGACGTGGAGAGCTCCCTGCCATAGCGGCTCGTGCCCGCCGCGGTCGACGCGGCCCCGGCGGGCCTGGAGGAACACAACCGAGTCAGACATGAGACACGCGCCGACGGACGGGGGATTGGCCCCGTCCGTCGGGCGTGACATTGACCGCGGCGTGAACCGCCGCACCACGGGTGATGCAGTGGACCTGCCGGTGATGGATCAAGTGATGTTGGCGGTAATCGTTCCGGCGATGGCCTTCGCCTGCTGGAACGACTACCGGCGCCATCGCGTGCCGAACTGGCTGAACGCGGGCCTGGCGGCGGCCGGGCTGGCAGCGCGGGCGGTCCTGGAGGGCTGGTCGGGCCTCGGCGCCGGCCTCCTGGGCATGGCCGCGGGGTTCGCTCTGCTCTTCGTCCTGTGGGCCATGCACGCCATGGGCGCGGGCGATGTGAAGTTCGCCGCGGCCCTGGGGGCCTGGCTCGGCCCGCATCTCGTCTTTCAGGCCGTCCTCGCCGGAGCCTTGGCCGGCGGCCTGATCGCGCTCGGGTTGATCGTCTACCGGCGGTGCTGGTGGCAGGCTTCGTGGAATCTCGGCCTCCTGGTGGCGAAAGTGGGTAGCCCCCGGACGGCCTTCAGTGATTTCGGCTCGGCCCAGAGCCTGAGCCGGTCGACAGGAGTCTTACCGTATGCGATCCCGCTGAGTATAGGGACGCTGGTAGTCCTGGTTTCCGGTTATGCCGGGTGGTGGGAAGTGCTATGAACACGAATCGCAGACCAAGATTCGGACGTCGGGGAACCACTGTGGTGGAAGTCGCCGTGATGGCCCCGTTACTGGTCGTCGCCATGCTGGGCATGATCGAGGTCGGTTATGCCTTCATGATCAAGCAGACCGTCACACTCGCCGCCCGCGAAGGCGCCCGGGCGGCGGCCCTGCCGGGCGGCGATCAGACCGACGTGCAGGCCGCCGTGGACGCCTCCATGAGCGCCGCGGGACTCAGCGGCTACACCACCACGTCCAATATCAGCCAGGTCGGTCCCGACGACCTGGAGGTCTGGGTGGAGGTGAGCATGCCGCTGAATCGCGTCGGGTTCACCGGCTCGCTCCTCGGCGGCGGCAGCTTCAACATCAGCAGCAAGACGACCATGCGCCGCGAAGGCGTCGAGGATACCGGTGGATCGGGCGTCGAACCGCCGTGATGACGGGTTCGGTCCGCCCAACCGCCGGTGGGAATAGGGGAAAGGGAGCCGCGTGATGAAACCGAAGACGGTGATACCGCTGATCATCGGACTGGGCGTGGGATTCTTCGCCATCAAGATGGGCATCGACATGGTCCAGAAGGCGAAGAACGACCAGGGTGGGCAAATCCAGGTTCTGGTCAGCGCCAAGACCATCGACGCGGCCACGCGGATCACCGACACCATGCTGGTGGCCAAGCCCGTCGCCGGCAGCCTGGTTCCGGAGGGTGCTTTCAAGGATCAGAAGAGCCTCCAGGGCCGCGTCACGCTGATGACGATCCCCGCCGGCACGCCCATCACCGAGGCGATGCTGGCCCCGCCGGGGGCCGAGCCGGGGCTGGCCGCGAAGATTCCTCCCGGCTATGTGGCCGCCAGCGTCGCTCTCGACGAGGAGACCGGCGTGGCCTGGCTGCTGCGGCCGGGTTGCCGCGTGAACGTGTACGCCTTGGGGGATCATCACGCCCCGCGCAACCGGCTGATCCTGGAGAACATCCAGGTCGGCGCCGTCGGACAGGAGATCAGCGAGGTGGCCAAGGACGCCAAGGGCGCCAAGCCCGTCATCAGCAAGACCGCCACGCTCTACCTGCGGCCGGAACAGGTCGCCATGCTCCCGCCCAAGGGTCGGGTGCGGCTGGCCCTGCTGGGCGTCAACGGCCGCGACGCCTCCGGCGGCGAAAACCCCGGGTTCTGGTCGAGCGTCGTCGGCGGACTGCTCGGCGGCCGCGGCTCCGCCCCGGATGTGAACTACCACGAAGTCACGATCGTTCTCGGCAGCAAGGTGGAACGTCGTACCTATATGAACCTGGGGCGACCAGGCAAGTACCAACTGGTGAATCTGAACGCCGCCCCCGGAGGAGCGGAGCCCGCTCCGCCGGGAGCCCTCACGGAGTAGACCGATGATCGCTTCCACGGATGGACGAAAGGCCGGGGTCCGCCGACGCCCAGGGATGGGTGTCGGCCACCATCGCTCCACAGGCCGACGGGTACTGCTGATGCTGTTGAGCCTTGCCATACTGCCCGCCGCGCCGGCGGCGGATGTGCTGGGCGGCGGCGCGCCGCCGCTCGTGGCGCCGTTCGTCTCCGTGGCGGCCAACCAGGCGCTCAGCCTGGCCGATCCGGAGCCTTGGCCTCCGGCCGCGGACGGCAGCCTGACCTCGGCGAATCGGCCGCTGGACCTGACCGTCTGGGCGGAAGAGGAAGCCCTCCGCCTGCTCCAGGCGGAGGAGCCGGCGGCTTCGCCTCCTCCGGTTTCTGCCGACGCGGTTTCGGGCGATGCCCAGGCCGTCGCCGACAGCCCGGCGGCGGACGCCGCGGCGGCCGTGCAACTGGCCGAGTTCGCCGGTCCTCCCGAGAAAAACAAACCCGAGAAGCCGGCCGAACTGTTCAGCGTCCGCGGCGGCGACGAGCCCGTCCAGCAGCTCAGCGTGGCGGTCGGATCGGCGCTGGAACTGGATTCGCGGGAGCCGTTGACCAGCGTGGCGGTCAGCGACCCCGAAGTCGTCGAACTGGGCCTGGAAGGCATGCCCGTGTCCTTCCGGCTGTACGGCAAGAAGATCGGCATGACCCGGCTGCTGGTCGCCACCGCCGGTGGGCAGGCCGCCTACAACGTGGTGGTGGAACTGGACCTGTCCCGGCTCAAGGCCCTGATCAAGCTGATCGCTCCCACCGCCCGGGTCCAGCCCACCTCCCTGAACGGTGCGATCGTCCTCCGCGGCACCGTGCCCGATATTGAGACCGCCCAGCACCTGCTGAGCGTTGCCCAACTGTTCCAGGGCGAGAAGGACAAGGTCATCGATCAACTCCGCGTCGGCGGCGGGCAGCAGACCATGCTCCGCGTGGTCGTGGCCGAGATCAACCGCGAGGCCCTCCGCGAACTGGGCGTCAACTGGGCCATCGGCGGCTCGGACTGGTCGCGCGATTTCTTCTTCGCCAATAACCTCGGCGGGCTCAATCCCACGCAGTTCGGCAGTTCCGGCCTGAACAACGTGCTGCTCGCGCCTCCGGCCGGACAGCAGATCTACTCCGTGCTGCCGGTGCTCAATGACCCGGCCTCCACCAACGTCACCTTCGGCTTCCCCCGGGCCGAGTTCCAGATGTTCATGAACGCCCTGCGCCAGAACAGCCTCTCCAAGGTTCTGGCCGAGCCGAACCTGGTGGCCATCAGCGGCCAGACGGCCCGCTTCCTGGCCGGCGGCGAGGTGCCCTTCCCCGTGGCCCAGTCGTCCGCCACCGGCACCGGGATCACCATCGAGTACAAGGAATTCGGCGTCCGGCTGGCCTTCACGCCGACGGTGATCGGCGGCCAGACGATCCGGCTGCACGTGATGAGCGAGGTCAGCGACGTCGTGCCCGGCCAGCAGATCGTGGGCGGTTATCCGATCTTCACGTTCAGCACGCGACGGGCCGAATCCACCTTCGAGTGCGGCAGTGGGCAGACCTTCGCCATGGCGGGCATGTTGAGCGAGAACGTGCGCGCGGTGGCCGGGAAGATCCCGGGCCTGGGCGACGTGCCCGTGCTGGGAACCCTTTTCAGCAGCACCGAGTATCGCCGGTCGGTGACGGAGCTGGTGATCCTGGTCACGCCGCAACTGGTGGAGCCGCTGGATCCACAGCAGGTTCCGCCTCCGCCCGGTTCGCTGGTGACGGAGCCGAACGATTTTGAGCTGTTCGCGCTGCAAAAGCTGGAGGGCCGGCCGTTGGGTTCGCCCCTGGCCGACCGAGTGCCGCGCGAGCAGCCGCCGGTGAACGCGATTCCGGCCGCGGCGCAGGAGTGGGGCCAGGCCCGCTTCGCGGTCCGCGGGCCGTGCGGGTTCGCCGAGAGCATCGAGTCCAACTAGGGCGGCCGCTAGCGCCGCCCTCATACCGCCGGCCGCTTCACGAGGCTGCGGGTAGTTCCCACAAACCAGCGCTGCTCAACCCGGCGCCACGCGGCGCCCCGCTGACAGCCCAACTTCGGAGGGGTGGATATGCTAGCGCGCAAACATCGAGACAGGAACCGGTTGCGACGGGCCACGGCCATGGTGCAGGCGGTGGTCTTTGGATCCGTCGTGGGCGTCGGCATTGCCGCGTTGTCGGTTGACACAGGGTTGATGTTCGCCTCCAAGCAGGAATTGCAGAACGCGGCGGACGCGGCGGCCCTGGCGGCGGCTTCGCAGCTCGGGGCCAGTAGCGATCCGACCTCCGCCGCGGCCCAGGAAGCCGCCCTCTATGCCAGCCAGAACGCCGTGGCCGGGCTGGGTGTCACGGTGAACGTGGAAACCGACCTGGTGTTCGGCCACGCGGTGATGAACGGCGAGAAATTCGACTTCCTGCCCAACGAGCAGCCCTACGACGCGGTCCGCGTCACGCTGCGGCGGGACCAGACCGTCGCCGATGGGCCGGTCTCGCTGCTCTTCGGCAAGATGCTCGGCGTGGGCGCCGCCGATCTGGTGGCCAGCGCCACGGCGATGCTGGTGCCCCGCGACATCGCGGTGGTCATCGACTTCTCGGGATCAATGAACGACGACAGCGAGCTGCGGCACTACAAGGAGTTCCCGTCGGAGAGCGGCGGCACCCGGCCGGGCGTACAGATCAATCTGAAAGAGATCTGGTGCGGGCTGCCTGTTCCCAAGGGCAACGCCGGAGTGGGCAACGGTCTTGATCCGCCCCCCCCGGGTAACCCCCACAGCGAGAACGACCAGCCGGGAACCGGGCCGGGATCTCCAGCCAACGCGGGAGGGAATCCCGATCCCGGAGCTGATCCCGGCGGAGACGTTCCCCGCGGTCCGCGCTGGGGCTGGATGACCGGCTGGGGCGAAGCACTGACGCTGGGGAGTTACGACCCGACCACCGACAGCGGACTCTACTACATCCCGAAAGGCTCCGCGACCACCAGTGCGGATGTCGCGGCGAATCTGGAAGAAGCCGGCTACTACCCGAATGAGCGTGCCGCACTCCTCAGCGGCCAGTATGACTCTGACACCGGCCACCACCTCCGCCGCGTTAAGGTGCTGTTGGGTCTGGCCGGCTGGAAGAGCAAGCAGTATGTCAATGGGGTCAAGGCATCCAAGTACACCGGCGGCCCCGGGAACGGCGATAACAAGGTGGACAGCAACGAGCTGACCCAGCAGGTTTCCTGGCCGTTCGACGCCGGCAGTTGGGACGATTACATCAACTACGTCTGCGGATCGTCGCAGATGCGCACCACGGATCCCAACTTCAGATACCGCTTCGGCATCAAAACGGTCGTCAACTACCTCTTGGAGAAGCGGGCCAACCATAGTCAATGTCCGGAATTGGCCAACACTCCGGAGCAGCCGCTACAGTCCGTCAAGGACGCGGTGCAGACCATGATCGATCTCGTGGTGGCGATGGAGACGCAGGATCATCTGTCGCTGGAGGCCTTCGGCCAGTACGGATATCACCTTCACAACTTGACGGTGCCCTCCGACCCCAGCCTCCTGCCTCTGGCTCTACAGGAGATACCCGACACCCTGAACTGCTACCAGGCCGGGCACTTCACCTCCTACACGAACATCGGCGCCGGCTTCGAGAAGGCGTTGGCGGAATTGACCAGTGCCCGCGCCAGAACGGCCGCGGCCAAGGTCGTCATTCTGCTGACGGACGGCAAGCCCAACATCAACTCCGCGGGGAGCTACGTGGGCGAAAACGCGCCGGAAGCCGTCAACTGGGCCGCGGAGCAGGCCAATGCCCTGAAGAGCCTCGGCGCCACCGTGTACGTGGTCGGCGTCGGCGGCGACGTGAACCCGGAGTTGTGCGCCAGTCTGGCGTCTCGGCCGGAGAACTACTTCTTCGCCGACAGCACGCCCGACCCCGATAACAACAACCAGCCGGTTTACGTCACCAAGCTACAGGAGATTTTCCAGACCCTCGGCGGCAAGCGGCCGGTGCGCTTGATCCAATAATCGCGGCCCATCCATCCGGCGGCGGCCCGGCCCGCGGGCCGCCGCCGGCATAGCCTGAAATCGACCTTCGGCACGCCGCGGCGGACTGAAGCAGCCCGCCGCGGCGGCCGATATTTGACGGAGCAGCGGGCCGGCCCCGGACCTCCGGGGCGACACGGCTTACGGCTACGGGAGGGGTGCTGCCGGGTCATGGGACGGACCATTCGCGCCATCTTGTTCACCGCCGAAGCGGACTATGCGCCGGAGCTGCGAAAGGTCCTCACCAGCTACGAACCCCTGCGGATCGTCGCCGACCTGGACGAGCCGAGCCTCCTGCCGCAGGCGATCTCCCAGTTCCCCTGCGAACTGCTGATCGCCGACCTGGACCCCAACCCCGCCGTCGTCCTGGAATGCCTCAAGCAGCTTCGCCAGGCCGCGCCGCAACTGCCCATCTTCGCGGTCAGCGCCCAGACCGAAGGCGACATCGTGCTGCGGGCCATGCGGGCGGGGGTCAAGGAGTTCCTCATCAAGCCGGTCGACCCGGCCGAACTCCGGGCGGCGCTGGAGCAGCTCTCCGAGTTGCCGGCTCCCACCAAAGAGCCGGGCAAGCTCATCTCCTTCATGGGTGCCGCCGGCGGGGTGGGCTGCACGACATTGGCCGTCAACCTGGCGGTGGAGTTGGCCGAGCTGATGGGCAAGGACGCCAAGGTCGCGGTCGTCGATCTGGATTTCCGCTTTGGGCACGTGGCCACGATGCTGGACGTGAACGGGCAGCACACCGTCGCGGATCTGTGCTCCACGCCGGAGCAATTGGACCCCGAGATGGTCATGAAAGCCCTCGTGCGGCACGAGTCTGGCGTGCATGTGCTCCGCCGACCGCATACCTTCGCCCAGGCCGAGATGATCACCGCCGCTCATTGTGCCGCGGTGCTGACCAGCCTTCAGGAGCTGTTCGCCTACGTGGTCGTGGACGGTCCCACCCGGCACGATCCCGGCGGGCGGATCGTCCTGGACTCAGCGGACCACAACTTCCTGGTCATGCAGCTTCTGGTCACGCACGTGCGCAATGCCGACCGCATGGCCCAGGAGCTGGCGGCCCAAGGCTTCAACCCCGAACGGCTGACCTTCCTGTGCAACCGCGTCGGACGCGAATCGGCCTATCTCGAGGTGCAGCAAGTCGAGTCCATCCTGAACCGCAAGATCTTCAGCACCATCGCCGACGACTGGAAGGCGGTCAGCGCCAGCATCAATATCGGCCAGCCCCTGAAGACCGAGTTCGCCCGTAGCAAGGTCCGCCAGGATATCCGCCATCTGGCCATGAAGATCCACTGCCCGCAGCAGCTCGCCGCCGAGGAAACCGGCGGCCGGGGTCTGCTCGGCAAGCTGTTCCGCAAGGGGGGCGAAGCCGCCGAGCCGACCCCGCCGACATCGCCCGCCGTCGGGGTCCCGTAAACGCGGGCCGGCTGGAGAGGCTCGACGGGAAGCCTCCGCCGCGGCCGCGGAATCGTTGCCAATCTCCCCCCGCCGCCTGACCGATGTAGGAACCGGGACCGTGGCCCGGCCGTCGCCGCCGATTCGCGCGGCGCCGGCTATTCTCGGTCCGAGCCGGTTCCACGGAGGAGATGGAAAACGATGTTCGGCCGCGCCAAGATTCCCACGCTGAAACTGCCCAATCCGCCTCCCACGAAGCCGAAGACGCCCGAGACTCCGGCGCCGACGGAGACTCCCGTCCCCAAACCTACTCCGACGCCCGCCGCCCCGGCGGTGCCCAAAAACGACCGCACCGAGGAGTTCTACGAGATCAAGGCCCGCGTGCACAAGAAACTGGTGGCCACGCTCGACCTGGCCGCCCTCGGCAAACGCGGCAACGACGATGAGGTCAAGGAGGAAGTCAAGCAGGTCATCACCCAGTTGTGCGAGCAGGAGACCGCCCTGCTCAACTACAACGAGCGGCAGCAACTGGTGGTCGAGATCCTCAACGAGACCTTCGGCCTCGGCCCGCTGGAGACGCTGCTGAAAGACCCGCACATCAGCGACATTCTGATCAACGGCCCGAAGAAGGTGTACATCGAGCGCAAGGGCAAGCTGGAGCTGAGCGCGGTGACTTTCCGCGACAACGCCCATCTCATGCACGTGATCGACAAAATCGTTTCCTCCGTCGGCCGCCGCTGCGACGAGGTGTCGCCGATGGTGGACGCCCGCCTCAAGGACGGCTCCCGGGTCAACGCCGTGATTCCGCCGCTGGCCATCGACGGCCCGTCGATGTCGATTCGCCGCTTCGGCGCCGACCCGATCACCTGGGACGACTACATCCGCTTCAAATCGGTCACGCCGGAGATGGTGGAATTCCTGCGGGCGTGCGTGATTTCGCGGCTGAACATCCTGGTCGTCGGCGGGACCGGCTCGGGCAAGACCACCCTGCTGAACAACCTGTCCAGCTTCATTCCGGATCATGACCGCGTCGTGACCATCGAAGACGCCGCCGAGTTGCAGCTTCGCCAGCCGCACGTGGTTCGCCTGGAATCCCGCCCGCCCAACATCGAAGGCAAGGGCCAGGTGACCATTCGCGACCTGTTGATCAACTCGCTGCGCATGCGGCCCGACCGGATCGTGGTCGGCGAGTGCCGCGGGCCGGAGACGCTGGACATGCTCCAGGCCATGAACACGGGCCACGACGGGTCGCTCACCACCATCCACGCCAACAGCGTCCGCGATGCCGTGCAGCGCGTGGAGACCATGGTCATGATGGCCGGGTTCGAGCTGCCCATCCGGGCCATTCGCCAGCAGTTCGCCAGCGCCATCCACCTGCTGGTCAACGCCGCCCGCCTGACCGGCGGCCCCCGCAAGATCATGTCCATCGCCGAGGTCCAGGGCATGGAAGGCGATACCGTCACCATGCAGGAGATCTTCAAGTTCGAGCAGTTGGGCATCAGCCCCACCGGCCGGGCCTATGGCCGGTTCATCGCCACCGGACTGCGGCCGGGCTTCCTGGACCGGCTGAAGTACTCGGGCGTCGAACTCAGCCCGGCCCTCTTCGAGCGGCAGGTGCTGATGACGGATGATGTCGAACAGTGAGGGCGCGAAACGGGAGGCGGGGTCATGCCGTTCTTCAGCATCCTGGCCGAGGGTTCGGACGACTGGCTGATGTACGTCGTTCCGCTGGTCGGCGCGGTGGCGTTGACCTATGCCATTTTCAACCTGATCCACGATCTGCGGCGGCCGGAGGCCCGGCGCGTCGAGCAACGGCTGCGGGAGAACTCCGGCCTCGGCGAGAGCGCCACCGAGCGGCTGGCCAAGGAATCCATCCTGCGACGCCAGCGGCAGGAGTCCGGCGGACTGAGCGGGATGATTTCGCGGTTGTCCTTCATCTCCTCCCTGCAAACCATGCTGGAGCAGGCCGCGCTCAATTGGAACGCGACCACCTTCCTGGTCAATCTGCTGGGCCTGGGAGCCGTCGGCTACATCGTCTGCTATTTCCTCAAGGCCCCGCAGTATCTCGGCGTCGCCGTGGCCCTGGGCGCCTTCCTGCTGCCGATCCTGTTCGTCTGGATCCAGAAGAAGCGCCGCATGAACAAGTTCATGAACCAGCTCCCCGACGTGTTCGAGCTGATGAGCCAGGGCCTGCGCGCCGGGCACTCGCTGGCCAACGCGATCATGCTGGTGAGCCAGCAGCTCCCGGATCCGGTCGGCACCGAGTTCGCCCGGGTCTTCCACGAACAGAACCTGGGCATCAAGATCGAGGACGCCCTGCGCCACATGGCCCGCCGCGTCAGCCTGATGGATGTGCGCTTCTTCGTGACCGCGGTGCTGATTCAGCGCCAGACCGGCGGCGACCTGGCCGAGGTGCTGGACAACATCAGCAGCGTGATCCGCGAGCGGATCAAGCTGTTCGGCATGGTGAAAGCCCTGACCGCGGAAGGGCGGCTCTCCGGGTGGGTGCTGTTGGCCCTGCCGGTGGTGGTGTTCATGGTGGAACTGGTGATCAACCCGAGCTACGCCAACACGCTGCTCGAGGAGCAGTTGGGGCAGTACATGCTCATGGGCGCCGGCGTGGCCCAGTTGCTGGGCTTGGCCATGATTCAGAAGATCGTCAACATCAAGGTGTAACCGTTCGGCGACGACGGGAGGCTGGGGTATGGACTGGTTGATACTGGCGGCGCTGCTGGCCCTGGCGGTGGGCATGATCGGCTACTCGCTGTTTCCGCGAAAGCAGCAGGAGTACAGCGAGGCCGTCCAGCGCCGCAGCGCCGGTCTGGCCCCGACCGAAGACCTGAGCGCGCTCCAGAAAAAAGCCCGCCAGCGGGCCACCAGCAGCAAGGTGCTGGAAGCCGCGGCGCCGCTGCTGTCGCGGCCGGTAATGCCCAAAAACGCCGCCGAGCAAAGCACCCTCCGGGCCAAACTGGCCTCGGCCGGGTTCCGCAAGGAGTCTGCCCCGGTGCTGTTCCTGGCCAGCAAGACGGCGGGCGGCGTAGCCTGCGCGATCATCGGGGCCGTACTGGCGCTGAATGCCGACAAGGAAATGGCCCATGTGCTCGGCTACACCGTCTTCGGGCTGGGTGTCGGGTTCATGCTCCCCAACCTCTGGCTGAACGTGGCCGTCGGCAAACGCGTCGAGGCGATCCGCAACGGACTGCCCGACTCGCTGGACCTGATGGTGGTCGCGGTGGAGGCGGGCCTGGGCCTCGACGCGGCCATCCAGCGGGTCAGCGACGAGATGGGACAAGTGCATGTCGCCCTGGCGGAGGAATTGCAGATCGCCACGCTGGAGACGCAGATGGGGGTGCCGCGCGGGGAGGCCCTGACCAACATGGCGGCGCGCACGGGCGTGGCGGAGATGGGGGCGCTGGTGGCCGTGATCGTGCAGGCGGAGAAGCTCGGCACCAGCATCGCCAAGGCCCTGCGGACCCAGGCCGAGTCGCTGCGGACCAAACGGCGGCAGAAAGCCGAGGAACGCGCCCAGAAAACGGCCGTGAAGCTCCTGATCCCGCTGATTCTGTTCATCTTCCCGACCATCTTCGTGGTCCTGGCCGGACCGGCGGCGCTGCAACTGATGAAGACCTTCAGCGGCGGCGGAGTCGGCAAATAGGTGGAATCTCCGCATTCGTCGATGAAAAGCGGCCGAGCGCCGGACTCGGAGAAGTCCGGCGCCCGGCCGTGAATGACCAACCTTCGCGACACGCCTTCGCGAACGCCTTAGGGCCGGGCCCGCGGATTCCCCCACGCCCTTCAGCGACGGCGGAAGACCGCCAGCGGAGCCGCCAACGCCAGAAGGCCCAACGCGGACGGCTCGGGGATGCAGATGGTGTCGATGACCACTTCATCGACGTTGATGTCACCGAACAGGCTCAACACCTCGAACGGCGGGTTCGGCTGGATGACCAGCTCGATGGTCTGGTGCAGCCAGCCGTCCGGCAGCGTGATGAAACTGATGGTGTTCCATGAGGCCCAGGGCGGATTGGAGTCCAGAACACCGCCGTTGCCGCCGGGCTGATTCTGGAACGTCACTTGCACCCAGATTCGCTTCTCCGGCAGCGGCTCCGGAAAATTGGGGATCTCGAAATCAATTCGCCCGGACAAGGGCCACACACCCGGCCGGCCCTGGTACTCAGGCATCCACTCCATGCCCGGCCCGGGAATCACGTGCGCCGTGGGCGGCCCGAAAGGATTCTGCCAGATGTCGGGCTGCGAATAGTGGCCGTAGCCGCCGGCGTCGCCCGGGTAGTTGAATTCCCATTGCGCGTAGGTCGAGCGGGGATGGCCTCGCCACGGCGGCGGGAACAGATCGTCCGCATAGGTGAGCGTGGACCCGGTCAGGACCAGGGCCAAGCCCAGGATGAGCATCTTCTTCATGATTTGACTCCTTGTTTGAGAGGTGACCGAACACACTTGGCAAGCCGAGCCGCGCGGCGAACCACGCAACCCGACCTGCCCCTTCCAACGGCCCGATGTCTGGGAGGAGAAGGGAAGAAAGCCGCTGCTCCGCCCTTATGTCGCGCCCTGGCAGGCGCGACGGCGTGTGTGTCTCCGCAACATCAGGCGCGGGCCCACGATCAACATACCTTCAGGCCGGGCGGCAAGTCAACCATTCGTTGGAAAATTCCCCATTCAGCGATATCACCGCATCTTGAGTTCCGGAATTCGCGGAAAACCCGTCGCGGGCAACCATGCGGCCGCAAACTCTCTTGGCGACGAGCAACCGAATCCATGCCGCCCCCTCCATCCGATCAGCCTCCGCGCCGGCCCACGCCTCGGCCGCCGCGAGGCCCTTGTCGTCGAGACTCGCCCAACGGCGGCATCGTGCTCCCCGTGACCGCATCGGGGCTTCGTCCGGCCAAGGATCGCCACATGCCTCACGCCTGAGTGGACGGCCGCCGGCGGCCTGGCCGAGGCCGCAAACAGAGTGTCGGACTCCCGATAGTGATCGCGACCCGCCGTTTCGCCCCGGACGGCCGCAGTCGCCCGGCCGCGGCCTGATTTCAGGTCTGAGCCGACCTCGCTGCCGACCGCCACCTCGGCTCGCCGCGAGGGTATACGCTGTATAATGAAGCAGGCCTCGCCAGGTAGCCGATAATCGGACATGACCGGCGGCCCGACCGCATCGGGCGGAGGAGACTCTGACCATGAAGACCGCTCTATTGAACAAGACGTCCATTGGTTTCGCGGCCGCGGTGGCGGCGGGGATCGTTCTGGCCTCCGCTGCGCCGGCCAGCGCCCAGCTCGGCTCGTCCTCGCAGTTGCAGGACCTGTTGGACAGCTTCCTCAGCGGGAACACGACGACCAGCTCGTCCACCACGACCGGCCAGGGCACCACAACCTCGGGGATCTCGGGAAACACCCGCCAGACGCTGATCACCAACCAGTTCACCTCCACCGCCGCCGGCTCGCTCCAGGCTCGTCGGCCCGGCTTATGGATCCAGCAGAGCATCGCCGTGAGCAACGGTGCGACGGACTACTTCACCGGCGTCCCGGACGAGGAGCCGAACTTCTTCAGGGACACGTTCGATCAGATGTTCGAGGAAACGGCCAACGTCATCAGCCAGATCCTGACCGGGATCAATACGTTCCTGACCAGCCTCTTCAACGGTGGCAGTAGCGGGGGAGGTTCGAACTTCGTGCCGATCGACAACGCCGCCACCAGCGGACACGGCACCACCCACACCATCAACTGACCGGCGTTCGCGGCCACACCCGCGAACACAAACCAACACGCGGCCGACGGCGGGACTCCCCCTCGTCGGCCGCTTGCTTATGGCGGCGATGATCGGTCCGGCCGGCCCCGCCGCACCAACAGAACCAGCCCGATCAGAAAGACCGCCGCGAACAACCCGGCCCGGGGCGAAAGCTGAACGCCCGCGGTCGCGTCGGCCGACATGCCGAACAGTTGCTTTACCGCGCCATAGCGGGCCGCCGCGAGGGCCAGGCCGTTGTTGGCCATGTGCACGAACATGGCCGGGAAGATCGAGTCCGTCCGCAGGCAGATCAGCGTTAGCAGAACGCCCAGGAGCGTGACCAGCGGGAGCTTCTCGCTGCTCATGTGATACAGGCCGAAAATCAGCCCGACGACGACGACCAGCCCGCCCGCCGAGAGCTTGCGGCGCAGCCCGGACATCAGGAACCCGCGAAAGAGCAGTTCCTCGCAAAGGCCCGGCAGGACGGCGAACACCAGCAGCATGGCCCCCACGCTCCCGCCGGTCAGCCACTCCTGCTGCCGCGCCGCGACCTCCTCCGCCAGAGGCTGCGGCGGGAAGAAGTGAAACTGCACCTGTTGCAGAAGGTGCGACACGGGCACGACGGACAACCCGATCAGCCCGGCCGCCAGCGTAGGGACGAAGCGCGGCCGCCGTAGGGAGAACGTCGTGGCGGGGTCCAGCCGAAAATACCCTGTCAGGAGCAGCACCGGCGCACCGAAGATGCCGATCTGCGCTGCGGCGACCACCCCCCGGAACCACTGCGCGCTCGAACCCAGATCGAGTGCGTAGGACTGCCAGTAGAAGTTGACCGGGAAGAGCAGGGCGACGACCAGCAGGGCAAGGGCCGGCGAGGGAGACGGCTCGGGACGGATGAAGCGGCGCCGCAGGAGCGTGCGGTAGCTGCCGACGTCGCTGAACAGCACGGCCTCGTGGCCGTAGAGCTTCGCCGCGAGAGTGACCGCCGCGGCGGCGTAGAGGCTCGTCGAGAGCAGGCAGACGGCCATGGCCGTCAAGTCGTACTGGCCGAGAAACAGCTCGCGCATCAGCACGACGATATTCGCCACGGGAATGACCAGCAGCAGCCCCTCCAGCCGTACCATCGGCATGTAGGACATGATCATGGCGGGGATGATCGCGGCCATCATCACCGGCATCATGTAGTTCTGTGCTTCCTTGAAGGTGCGGGCAAAGCTGCACGCCGCCAGCATCACCCCGCCGAACAACACCGCGAACGGGACCATCGCCAACATGACAATCGGCGCGGAGGTCACGAAGAACCCCGCCTGGTGCGCGGCCTCGCGTTCCAGCCGTTCCCGCTCCAGGAGGTAGGCCCGCTGCGTGAAGGCGCCGACACCCGGCGGCAGACCCTCCTGCTCGATCTGCTGCTGGGCCAGCAACGATTCGGCCCGCTCCGCCGGACGCAGCGAGCCGGCGATCTGATCGAGCTTGCTGAAGTACACCATCGCCGTCATGGAACCCAGGTTCAGGGCGGTGCTGAACATGGCGATGGTCACGATCACGCCGAACTTGCCGGCCACGATCTGCCCCACCGGCACCGGCGCCACCGCCAGCGTCTCCAACGTGCCGCGCTCGCGTTCGCCCGCGGTCAGGTCGATCGCCGGATACAACGCCCCGGTCACGGTCATGGTCACCAGCAGGAACGGCACCACCATGGCCACGATCCGGGCGATCTGCTGCTGCGGCGTCGCGGTGGACAAAGCGTTGATCACCAGCGGACGGAGCAGTGCGTCCGTGCCGGACAACTCGTGAACCCGGCTGCGGACGATCCGCGAGGCCTCGTTGCCGAAGATGCGCCCCAGTTGCCCGCTGACGAACTCCGAGCGCGGATCGGTCTCGCGGAAGATCAACTGGACCACGCGGTTGGTGCCATCCGCCGGTCGCGAGGGGTCCGGCGGCGGCTCGATCACCACGGCGGCGTGGTAGTGCTGCTGCCGGATCAGTTCCCAGAGCGATTCCGCGGGACGCACCGCGACCTCGACCTGCTCCGCGCTGAGGTAAGCGCTCAGGCCGTCGCCGAGATCGGCCGTGGGCTGCCCGGCGGCGGTGGCCGCCTGCCGTAGCCGCTCCTCGAGAGCCTTCCTTTCGGCGTCTTCGCGCTCCAGCACCGCGGTCAGCCAGGCGGCGTGGGCTTCGTCGGGAACGCAGATCGTGTATTGCTCCCGCTCGCGGCGGCTGGTTTCCGTCTTGAGGGCCTCCAACAGGATGATCATCAGCGCCGGGTACAGAACGATCGGCACCACGACCATGGCGATCAGCGTTCGGCGGTCGCGGAGGGTCTCGACCAGTTCCTTGCGATAGACCACCCAGACCCGGCGGTAGCGTCTCATCAACGAATTCCTCCGGTCTCGCCGCGATGCGGCGGCGGCTCGGCGTCCCACCCGCCGGGCAGGACGTGGGTTTCCAGACCGCAGAGTGCGAGGAACGCCTCGCTCAGCCGGCGCCGCCCGCTGGCGGCCTGCAATTCGGCCAGTGTCCCGGCGGCCACCAGACGGCCCTCGTGCAGCAACCCGAACCGGTCGCACAGCAGCTCGGCCTCGTCGAGGTAGTGCGTCGAGAGGATGATCGCCTTGCCGCGGCGACCCTCGGAACGAATGAAATCGAGCACGATGCGGTTGGTCAGCACGTCCAGACCCAGCGTCGGCTCGTCCATCACCAGGATCGGCGGGTCGCCGATCAAGGCCCGGGCGATATTGGCCCGTTGTTTCTGCCCCGTGGACAACCCGCCGCAACGGAGATCGGCGAAGGAGGACATGTCCAGCCAGTCGATCAGGCGGGTGATGCGGGCGCGGATGATCTCCGGTTCCAGCCCGATCAACTCCCCGAAATACCGCAGCAGCTCCCGCGGCGTCAGACGCTGATACAAGCCGGTGTTGGCCGTCAGGTAGCCCAGACAGCGTTTGGCGGCTTCGCGATCCACGCGGGGGTCATGCCCGTTCAGGCGGGCGTAACCGGCGGTCGGGGTGAGCAGGCCGCTGAGCATCCGCAAGGCGGTGGTCTTGCCGGCGCCATTCGGGCCGAGCAGCCCGAAGATCTCTCCGGCGGCGACGGACAGCGATAAGCCGTCGACCGCCCGCTTTTCTCCGCCCTCGGTGGTGGGAAAAACCTTGACCAGCTCGTGCATTTCGATCATCACGACCGTACTGTAAGCGAGGAGAGGGCGGAAGCAACGACCGCCCGGACGACGCCGCGGCGTGCCGGGCGGCGGCCTATGATAGGGCTTCAGGCCGAGCGGCGCCGCGTCCGCCGACCCCTCCGAAGTTCGCTCACATGGCCCGTGCCGATCGACAACAAAGCATCATGCCTTCGCTGCTGGGACCGGCGGACGAGATGCGCACGGGCCGGGTCGCCTCGGTTGCCGTGCTGAAGCCGGTGGACCGCCTGTACAGCTATCTCGTGCCGGACGATCTGGCGGGGACCGTCGTGCCGGGGGTCCGCGTGTCGGTGCCCTTCGGGCCGCGGGAGCGGCCCACGGTGGGATTCTGCGTCTCGGTCAGCGAAGCGCCCTGGCAGACTTCGCTCAAGGCGGTTCAAGAGGTTCTTGATCCGCGCCCGCTGCTGGATTCGCGGCTGCTGGAGCTGGGCCGGTGGGTGGCGAGATACTACGCGGCTCCCTTGGGGCTGACCCTCCACCTGATGGTTCCCGCCGCGGCCCGCCGCCGGAGCAGCGAACGGCCGATCCGCTGGGTGGTGTCCGCGGATGCCTCCACGTCTCTTCCGCAGGAAGACGCGGCCGCTCGGTCAGGCAAACAGGCGGCGGTGCTGGCCGTACTGGCGGAACACGCCGGCGCGTTGCCGGTGGCGGAGTGCCGCCGGCTGGCGCACTGCGGCGCCGGGGTCATCAAGGCGCTGGCCGCGAAGGGCCGCGTGCAGATCGAATCACGTCCGCCGCCGTTTTGCCCGCCGGTCGAGCAACCGCTCCCGCCCGACCCGGAGTTCACCCTCACCGACGAGCAACGTGCGGCCATCGCCAGTCTGAACGAGGCCGTCCGTCGACGGGAATTCTCCGTGCAGGTGCTGTTCGGCGTGACCGGCAGCGGCAAGACCGAATGCTATGTCGCCGCCATGCGGCAGGCCCTCGCCCTGGGCCGCCAGGCCATGCTGCTCGTGCCCGAAATCGCCCTCACCACCCAGACCGTCCAGCGGCTCCAAAAGCGGTTCGCCCGCGTGGCGACGCTCCACAGCGGTCTCCGCGAGGCGGAGCGGCGCCGCGCTTGGGCCGCCATCGCCGCCGGGGAGGTCTCCGTCGTCATCGGCACGCGCAGCGCTGTCTTCGCCCCCTGTCCGAATCTGGGAGTCATCATCGTCGATGAGGAGGCCGAGGGTAGTTACAAGAATCTCGCCGCGCCCCGCTATCACACGCGGGACGTGGCCGTTCAGCGGGGACACCTGGAAGGCATCCCCGTGGTGCTCGGCTCCGCCACGCCTTCCCTGGAGACCTGGAAGAACGCGCAGGAGAAGAAGCACTACCGCCTGCTGCGGCTGCCGCATCGCGTTCGCGGGCTGGCCATGCCGACGGTGCATCTGGTGGACATGCACCAGGAACACGGCGCCCGCCGCGGAGTGCACCTGCTCTCGCGGGCGATGGAATGGCACCTCCAGCGCACGCTGGAGCGCGGCGAGCAGGCCGTGCTGCTGCTGAATCGCCGCGGCTACGCCAGCTACCTGCACTGCCCGCGCTGCCAGACGGTCATCACCTGTCCCCATTGCAGTCTCCATCTGGTTTTCCACGCCACCACCAATCTGGCGCACTGCCATTACTGCCACCGCAAGGTGCCCATGCCGACCAAATGCCCGATGGCCGGTTGCGGCGGCAACCTGGTGCGCTTCGGCATCGGCACCCAGCGCGTGGAAGCGGAATTGCAGGAGAAGTTTCCCGAGGCCCGCCTACGGCGGATGGACTCCGACATCATGCAGCGGGCGGCCGACTATGCGGACACGCTGGCGGCGTTCGAGCGCCGCGAGTTCGACATCCTGGTCGGCACGCAGATGATCGCCAAGGGGTTGGACTTCCCGTTCGTCTCCTTCGTGGGCGTGGTCAGCGCCGACACGGCCCTGGCCCTGGACGACTTCCGCAGCGAGGAGCGGACCTTTCAGCTCGTGCTGCAAGTCACCGGTCGCAGCGGCCGCGGCGACGTGGGCGGCCACGTCGTCGTGCAGACCTTCTCCGCCGACGCCGCACCGATCCGACATGCGGTGCAGGGCGACTACGAAGGCTTCGCCCGCGAGGAACTGGCCCGACGGAAAACCGCCGGCCTGCCGCCCTACACCCGCCTGGTGCGGATCGTGCTGGCCGATGCCAAGGCGTCGCGGGTCGAAGCGGAGGCGGAGAGGCTCGCCGAGCGGATCCGCCACGGTCTGTCGGCGGCCGGCGTGGCGGCCGAAGTGTTCGGCCCGCAGCCTGCTCCAATTCCTCGACTGAGAGACCAATATCGGCACGAGGTGCAGATCATCCTGCCGGACGGAAAGGCCGTGCTGGCGGCGGTGGAGGCGCTGCGGCAGGCCAATGCCCTGCGCACCAAGGCGGGCACCGTGACCGTCGATGTTGACCCGGTCTCGCTGCAATGAGCGGATGAAGCAAGTGTTCTCGGCCCTCCACGATCGCCACCGCGGACAACCCCGCGTTGTCCAGCAGGACTCTTCTCGGACTGTACGCGCCTCCTCTGGACAGCAGTGGCAATACGGGAATCCGCCGCATTATTCTTGCCCTGGCGGCCGGCCCCGTGCTATGCTGGAGAATGTTCCCCGGGGGCCTTGTCGTGCGCGCTCTCTTCTTCTTCGGCGGTGTGGTGTCGATTCTTCTTGTGGCAGCGCCGCGGATCTCGGCCGATGAGCCGGTCACCGTCTATCACCATGCCGCACCGCTCGGCGGAGATCGGTGGGAGTACACCTACGACGTCCACAATCACGCTTTCATTCTGCACATCGACGAGTTCGTGATCTGGTTCGAGGTCGGCAGCTACGCGAACCTCGCTGTCACCACGCCCGATCCGCCGGCGACCGGCTGGGATCAGATCCTCGCCCAGCCCGACCCCGCAGGGCAGACCGACGGTTTCTTCGACGCCATCGTCATCGGCGACGGCATCGCCGTCGGGCAGCAGGTCGCGGGATTCCGGGTGGAGTTCGACTGGCTCGGCGAAGGCACGCCCGGATCGCAGCGGTTCGAGATCCTCGATCCCGGCACCTGGGAGGTTCTGGCCTCCGGCATGACCCGGCACGCACCGGAGCCCGCCGGGATCTGCCTGCTGGCTCTGGCCATCGCGGCGTGGACGAGGGCTGGACGCCGGCGCCCCACGAGGGTCGCCCACGCGCCGCCGGCCGACGCCTGATGATCTCTTTCCGAACCGTGTCGGCGGCTGGGGGTGGTCGAGCGGTTCCGCGGCAGATAGGCACGTCGCCGCCCGGCGTGAGCGCCGTGGCGGATACGCTCGGGGGATCGGCGAGGGGATCGGGAGGAAGTCCGTTTGCGCAGACTCTCCACACCGTCCCCCTCGCCACCTTTCGGTTGTCTATGAGACAGATCCCCTTTAGCGAACCGCAGCTCGATGATATCGGAATCGACCTGCCCAAGTCAATCTTTGGACCGGATAACCTTCACCGGCGGAACGAGCGCTCGGAGCACGCCCGTGCCCAGACTCTGCGGCGGCCGAAACCGCCATCGTGTCAATCGACGCCGAATCTCGCCAAGCCCGGGCACGGGCCGGGACCGCCGGATGCCGGCCGAACGGGGCTGTCGCGAAGTCGTTCGGATTGAAGCGGATACGAGCTTCACCTTATACTGAAAGTTCCGCGAGGGGAGCCGGTCACGCGCCGGAGCCGCGGCCGACCGGCAGTAGGCGACTTCAGTTCACGAGGAGGCACGCACCGGCATGGCTCAGGCAACCAACAAGACGTGTCAAGGCTGCAAGGCCGAGATCACCCCGGCCGAGATCATCGACCGCCGCGCCGGCCTGGTCCAGGGTGTCCTGCTGTGCGCCAAATGTGTCGAAGCCAAACGCCGCCAGGCCCTCCAGAACCGCCCGACCACTCCGGCCGCCTCTTCGCCGCCCCCGGCCCAACTGGTATCGCCGCCGCCGCCCAAGGCGCCTGAAGATGAGTTGATCTCGCTGGTCAGCGACGACGAGATGCCCACGACCAAGTCGCAGATGATCCGCAGCTTCGCCGAGGGCAGCACGCTGGGCGGCGCCCATCACGACTCCAACCTGAAGCGGCCCATCGCCGGACCCAACGAACCCGCCACCCGAACCCGGACCTTCCACGGCAAGTTGACCGATGCCGGGCTGGCCAACATGGACGACATGATCAACGAGTGGCTGGACCGCAACCCGGACATCTACGTCAAGCACGTGTCCTCGTCGATCGGCGTCTTTGAAAGCAAGACCAAGGAAACGCACATCTTCATATCGATCTTCTACTGATCCCCCGGCCGTGCTGTCGAGGACCGCCTCGGCCCGCCAGACCGGGCCTCAACCGACCGGCGGAGGATCGGTCGACGCGGCGCCGGCCGACGTCGGCGCGGCCACTCCGTGGCGACCAAGCTTGCCGGATGATGGTGATGTGGTAGGGAAACCACCGCCGGGTCACGCCTCCCGGCGGATGTCGTACTTCTTCAGCCGATAGCGGAGGTTGTCCCGGCTGATGCCCAAGGCCCGCGCCGCTTTGGATTGGTTCCAGCCGGACTCCCGCAGGGCCTTCACGATGAGGGCTTTTTCCGCCCCCCACAGCGAGGAATCCTCGTCGCCGGACGGTCGCGCGCCGGCCTCGCCGATGATCTCGCGCGGCAGGTTGGCCGCGGTCACTTCGCCGCCTTCGGCCAGCAGCACCGCCCGCTCCATGACGTTCTGCAATTCGCGGATGTTCCCCGGCCAGGGATAACTCGCCAACAGGGCCATGGCCTCGTCCGTCACCATGGGGCGTGGGCACTTGAGCTGGGCCGCCGCCAGGTTGATGAAGTGCTCCACCAGCAGGGGAATGTCTTCGCGCCGCTGCCGGAGCGGTGGAAGCTGAATGGGAAAAACGTTCAACCGATAGTAAAGGTCCTCCCGAAAGGTGCCCTTGTCGATGGCCGCTCGCAGGTCACGATTGGTGGCCGCGATGATCCGCACATCGGTCGAGATGGTGCGGGTGCCGCCGACCCGGACGAACTCCTTCTCCTGGAGCACGCGGAGCAGCTTGACCTGCGTGCTCAGCGAGATATCGCCGATCTCATCCAGAAAAAGCGTTCCCTGGTCGGCCATCTCGAAACGCCCCATCTTGGCGGCATGAGCCCCGGTGAAGGCCCCTTTTTCGTGGCCGAACAGCTCGCTCTCCAGCAGCGTTTCCGGCAACGCCGCGCAATTGATCGCGATGAAGGTATGGTCCTTGCGCGGGCTGGAGCAGTGGATCTGTCGCGCGGTGACCTCCTTGCCCGTGCCGGTCTCGCCGAGCAGCAGGACCGTGGCATTGCTCCCGGCCACCCGCTTCACCATCTCCGTCACCTGCCGAAGAGCAGGAGAGTGCCCGACAATGTTGGTCGGCGAACAAAGACTCTCGCGGAGACCGCGGTTCTCGCGCACGACGTTCTGGTGGGCGGCGGCATTGTGCGTGGCGGCCGCGGCGAGGTTGGCGAAGATGCGGAGGAGGGTCAGATCGTCCTGGTCATAATCACCGGGATCGAGCTTGTTCAAAACCTCGATCACGCCGATGACTTCTCCCTTGTGGATCATCGGCGCGGCCATCAGGCCCCGCGTCTGGAAGCTGCTCTTGGCGTCGATGCCGGGGAAGAATTCCGGGCTTTGGCGGACGTCCGGCACGATGGCCCCTTCGCCGGTGGAAACGACGTGCCCGGCGATGCCGAGATCCGCGGCGAACTCCTCGCCCAGGAGCAGGGGACCGCGATCCCCCACCGCGGCGCGAAAAGTCAGCCGGTGGCGGCGCCGATCCAACAGCAGGACGCTCGAGGCCTCCGACCGCAGCACCACGGCGGCCTTCTGGGCGATGGCCTGCAAGACCTCGTCCATGTCCAGCGAAGCGTTGATCGCTGCGGAGGCTTCCACCAGCACGGCGGCGGCTCGAGGGGGTAGGTCACGATAGGTTTGTTCTTCACCCACGGCGAACAGCGCCCGAATGAACCCGAGAAATCCAAAGGCCCGGAAGCCCTACGGACACGCCAACCCGGCGGGCCGCTTCGTTCAAGACGCGAGCAAAACCTAAGTCTTGTCCGCAACGATAGTTTTGACCATCGTGGTCGTCAAGGGTAAAGTGCCCTCCGCGGCGGCAGTCTCGCGACCGGAAAACGGGCAGATCCGGCGGGCCTGCGGCGGCCGCTCCGCTGGACGGCAGGATGGGAGTGAACCCACCACGCGATGACGCGGCTCCGCCTTCTGACGAGCAGTTGCTGGCGGAGTTCCTTGCCGGCGACGAGGCCGCGTTTGCGTTACTGGTCGAGCGACACCATCTGGAAATATTCCAGTTCGCGGCGCGGTTTGTCGGTACCGGCGCCCTCGCCGAAGACATCGTTCAGGAATGCTTTCTTCAGGTGTACCAGAGCGCCGCCGGATTCGACGCCACCCGTAAGTTTCGGCCCTGGCTCTTTACCATCGCGGCCAATAAGGCGCGAGATGCCCTCCGCGGGCGAAGCCGCCGCCGCGAAGTGTCCATTTCTCCCGGCGCACGCGGTGGCGAAGAAGGCGACGTCAGTTATCTTGACTTCCTGGCGGATGATTCCCCGCCGCCGGACGCCGCCATCGAGGCGACCGAGCAGCAGCGTCTGGTTCGCGAGGTCATCGAACAGATGCCGCCGTCGCTTCGCGAAGTGCTGCTGCTGGCCTACTATCACCGCTTATCCTACAAGGACATCGCGGAAACCCTGAGCATACCCCTGGGGACGGTGAAAAGCCGACTTCACGCCGCCGTGTCTCATTTTGCAAGGGCCTATAAGTCCGTCGAAGAACGGGAGAAGCGCGAACCCGGCGGCCGTCACGGCAGTACTTAAGGCAGATGGAAGTCTCGGGAATCACCCGGCGTGGTGAGGGCCATGACCAGCGAGCGACCTCAACCTGATCTGGAGCTGTCGGCGGACCTGTTGGGCTACCAACTCGGCATCGCGGACGCCGAGACCCGACAGCGGGTGGAGGCACTGCTGCCAGAGGCCGCAAATCGAGAGGCCGCCCTCGCCCGCATCGCCGCGACGCTGGCCCCGCTGGACGCCTTCTCACCACCACCGCCGCCCGATCTGGCAGCCGGCATCCTCCGGCGGGTACAGGAGACCCACCGCACGTTGCCACTGCCGCGGATTCCGGCGGCCGCCCGCGGTCGCGCCGCGGTTTATGCCGAAGAACGCGGCGGCGGCTCGCGGCCGGTCATGGCCCTCCGAGAACTCGCCAGCCTGGCCGCGGCGATTCTCCTCTTTGTGGGTGTCTTCTTGCCGGGTTACCAGACGGCGCGCCAGGCCGCCCAGCGGAACGCCTGCGCCGCTCATCTCAGACAGATCGGCCAGGGCTACGCGGGCTATGCCGAAACCCACGGGAGCGTCTGGCCGTTCGCCGGAGCGATACCTCCCGATCGGCCCTGGGTCGTCCTTGACCAGGAGTCCCGCGAGCGGGCCAGCAACTCCCGACACGCCTACATTCTGGTGCGAGGCCGGTTCGTCCCGCCGGAGTCGTTCACCTGCCCCGGCCGTCCCAGCGATCGACCCATGACGGCGTCCGACGCCGACGCGAGCGAGGATTTCCCCGACGCCCGCAACAACAGCTTCTCGACCAATTTCGTCACCCGCCCTTGGCGGCACGGCGAATTTGTGCCGGAGCAGCCGATCGCCGCCGACATGACTCCCATGCTGGACGATGGGCGGCGGCTTGTCCCCCTGGAGCGGGCTTCGGTGAACTCCGACAGCCACGGCCGGTCGGCGGGGCAGAACGTGCTGCGGGCCGATCTCAGCGTTCGCTTCTTCCGTACCCCTTACGTCGGCGTGGAGAGTGATGACATCTATCGGCTCATCGGGGTGCAGCGGTATACTGGCCTGGAGCGTCCGACGCTGAAGAGCGACGCGTTCCTGATCCCGTAGTCCGCTTTCCCGGAGCCGCCGTCCATGCCTGAGCAGCCTTCTGCTTCCCCGATCTGGGACCGTATCGAATTGCACCAGGGAGACATCACCCGATTCGCGGTCGATGCGATCGTGAATGCCGCGAACACCTCCTTGCTCGGGGGCGGCGGCGTGGACGGCGCGATTCACCGTGCCGCCGGCCCGCAACTGCTGGCCGAGTGTCGCACCCTCGGCGGATGCCCGACCGGGCAGGCGAAGATGACCCGCGGCTACAACCTGCCCAGCCGCCATGTGATCCACACGGTCGGCCCGGTGTATCAGGACGGCCGCCATGGCGAGGCCGAAGCCTTGCGGTCCTGCTACCGCAGCAGTCTCGCGCTGGCGGAGCAGGCCGGACTCCGCACCGTGGCTTTTCCCGCGATCAGTTGCGGCGTGTACCGATACCCCGTGCGGGAGGCCGCGCGAATCGCCTTGGCCACGACCGCTGATCACCTCGCCGCGGGTTCCGCGATCGAGAAGGTGCTGTTCGTCCTGTTCAGCGACGAACACCGGACGGTGTATCAACAGACGCTGGAGGAGCTGCGGGCGGGCGGGTGACTACTTGCCGCCGCCGAGTTCCTTGAGCCAGGCGGCGGTCTCCGCGTCCAACGCGCGGCGGGCCTGGAGCCTTTCCAGAACGGTCTTCAGTTCGGCCTTGAGCGTCGCGGCCTTCGAAGGTTCGGCGTCCGCCAGCAGCTTGAGGCTCTTGGCTAGCAATGCGTCCGCCTGGGGTCCGGGGATCTTCTCCACGATCTTCCGGGCCTTGTCCACGGCGTCTTGCAACAACCGGGCGGCTTCGCCCTGCTGGCCTTCGGCCTCCTTCAGCGCCGCCAGCTCGAAGAGCAGGCTGGCCGCCAGGGCGGGCGTCTGGGCTTCGAACTTCTCGTACACCCGCTGGGCGTCTTCCAGGAAGAACCGCGCTTCATCCAGCTCCTTCTTCGCGATCTTGATTCGACCCAGGGCCTGCATGGCGTGCCCGCGCGGCAGAGAATCCGGAGGCAGCCTCCGCTCGGCGATCCGCAGGGCCTTGTCGCCGTATTCCGCGGCCTTGTCCAATTCTCCCAGCTTCTCGCAGGTCCGGCTCAGCATCAGCAGCGGGGTGAAGGTCTCCAGCGTCCCGTCACCATGCAGCTTAACATAGTCGCGCAAGACCTCGTCCAGGATCTGCCTCGACTCCTCCAGGCGGCCGAGATCGGTCAGGATCGCGCCCAGTTGCATGTTGCGGCGGGCCACGGAGGCGTCGGTCGCTTCCGTCTTGCCCTGCCATTCGCGAAGCAGCTCGTACGCCGATAACGCGTCTTCGAGCATCCGCTGTTGCTGGAACAGCGTGGCGATTCGCTCCGCGGAGGCGGCGGCCGCCGGCTTGCGCCCCGCCGTGTACAGGCCCTTGGCCATCTTGAAAGCCTTGGAGACCGCCGCGGCCGCTTCCTCGCGCCGATCCGTCTCCAGATAGCTGACCGCCAGCGTGGCCACCGCCTCCACGATGCTGGGATCGAGCCGCTCGGCACGAGGCTCGCCCTTGGCGAGATACTGCTCCAGGAGTTTGACCGCCTCGGCGGGCTGGTCCCAGCGGTGATAGAGGCTCGACAGATTCAGCAACTCCGCCACGGTGTAGGGATGGTCGTGCCCCACGGCCTTTTCGAGCACCGCCAGGGCCTGCTGCCGCAGCGGAATGACCTCGTCGCGGTAGCCGAGCTGCTCATAGAGCCAGGCCAGATTACTGAGCGAAACGGCGGTGTCGCGGTCGTCCGGTCCGAGCACCGTCTCGCGAACGTACAAGGCCCGCAGCTTGTTCTCGAGGGCACGCTGCGGTTCCCGCGTGTAGAGCTGGACGGTTCCCAGGTTGTCCTGGGTTTCGGCCGTCTCGCGGGTCTCGCCGACGGTGGTTTGCAGGATGCCCAGCGCCCGGCGAAGGTGCTCCGCGGCCTGGCTGACCAGGGCGCGTTCGAAACCCCTGGCCCCGGCCTGGCGAATCCCCAGCCAGCCGAGCCGGTCCAGCACGACGGCCGTCCGCGGATGCCGCTTGCCGTACGCGGCCTCGATGACCTTCAAGGCCTGATTCAGGGCCGTCTCGGCCCCGGCGTAATCCTGTTCATCGATCAAGGCCGCTCCCAGCACTTTCGCGGCCCAGCCGACCTCGACATGGTCTCTGCCCAGGACCTTCTCGCGGACGGCCAGGGCCTTGCGAGCGGCGGCGACCGCGGCGGCCGAATCCCCGTCGAGCTGCGCCTGCTCCGCCTTGGCCAAGTCCTCGTCCGCCTGTTTCAGCCGTTTTCGGTCCGCCTCGGAGGCCGACGCGAAACCCGCCAGGGTGCGGGACTCCACGGCCGCGGCGATGGTCAGGTAATGCTCGTTGCCGAGGATGGCCCGCCGTTGCGAGGCCACCTCCGCGGCCTTCTCCGCCGCGCCGGCAAAATCCCCGCTGCGACGAAGTTTCAGGGCTTCTTCAAACGTCGCCTCGCTCTTCTCGACCGCGGCTCGATCCGCGTCGCTGAGCGAACCGCCGCCGGCGGGGCGAAGCTCCGCGGTTCTGATCGGCGCTGCGGAGGCCCGCTTGTACAACTCCGCGTGGGTCGGAGGGCCCTCCGGCTGGGTAGCCGGCGCCGGTGGCTCGCCCGGCTGCGCCATTGCCACGGCCGCCCAGGCAACCGCCCAAGCCAACGCCGCGAGACCGGCGCATGTTCCTCGGATTCCCATTTCCTCCCGCTTTCGTCGTCCGGTCACGGTGGTTCTCCTCTGGAGCTACGGGCCCGTCGCTCGCCCGAAGACGGGGCCGTCTGGTGAATCAGGCCTGACGGGCGCCCCGTGTTCAAAGCAACGGGGCCGCGAGCAGGATTCTACTCGCGGCCCCGTGGAGCCACAATTCAAAGTCCGTCAGGAATTCGCGTTCACGCCCGCCGTCGGATCAGCAGCAGGGCGCCGAGGCCCAGCAGGGCCAGCGTGCCGGGCTCGGGAATCGGCGTGAAGTCCACGCCGCGGAACGCCTTGTTGGTGCCGGCGAAGGCCAGCGTCGTGAAGGGCGAGGACGCGCCCAGGTCGGTCACCGTGACCAGCCGGTTGTTGTTGGCTTCGGTGGTCGTGGCATAAAGGACCGGAGCGCCGTTGTCATCGAAGGCGCCGACCAGCCCGCGGGCCCCGGCGTTGAGATCGGTGTTGAGGGTGTACACCAGGCTCCAGAGGCTCGTGTTGGAGTCGTACACCCACTTCTGGATGCCGCCGCCGTTGGCCACGGTGCGATCGTCGGCAACGTAGAGAACCGAGTCGCTGGCAAACCAGAAATCGTAGCTGCTCGGGCCGCTGGTCGTGGGGAAACCGGGCAGCAGCGTCACCGTCTGGCCGGAGGTCGTCGGCAGGCCGGTCCCGACCGTGCTCACCCCCTGAAACGTGCCGGAGGCGCTGGAGGTGTAAAGCTGGCCGTTGTAGATGTTGACCACGCGGAGGTTGGTCGGGCTCGTGCTGTTGAGCTGGGTCGAGGTGGTGCTCCCCAGCGTCGTGTACCGCGCGCCGTTGTTGCCGGTGCCGCCGTTGCCGCCCAGCCAGAAATCCGTGCCGTTCGTGCTGACCACGCTGCGGATGTTGTTGGCGCTGTATGTGTCGTTCAGGGCCGTGGTCGTGTCGATGTTGCCGTACAGATCCACGCGGGCCACCACGCGGTTCACATTGGCGCTGGTCGTGCTCACCACGCTGGGGGTGCCGACGTCGGCATCGTAGCCGGCCAGCGTCAGATACTGCCCGTCCACCGAGCGAGTCAGGAAACCTTCCGAGGTGGCCGTGCCGCTGTTGGTGAGGCGGCGGTGGCTTCCGTTGATCGCCGTCGGCAGGCCGATGGCTTGGACGTACGTCCCGCTCACGGTGTATTCCTCGATGAAAGTCGGGGTGGCTGCGTTGCTCAGCGCCGCTGCGCCGGTGCCCACCCGGGTCACCACCAGGTTGCCGGGCGTGAACGACGCGGCCTGCACCGCCGCCGCCAACGCCAGAATCGCCACACAAGCCAAAATCTTCTTCATCACTCTCTGCTCCTTTCTCTTTCTTACCTGGCTACCTTCTGCCTGTTCTGTACATGATCCGCGAGTCGATCGGCTCCGTGCCCGATCGAGGAAACGGCCGCCGCGCGCCGCGGAACCGGGGCCGCATGCCCGCTGTTTCGCATCATCATCTTCGGCAACGGGAATTCCCTGGACGCGGGTGCCTCAAGAACCGCCCTCCGCCCGCATCTGCCTTTCTCCCCTTGCCCAATGACGGCAGAATAGCCTTTGCCGGCGTCCGAATCAACCACCCGATCGGAGATTCACGATATCTTAACGCAGACAGCAGCATTATCCGACGTGGAAAATCGCCACGATCTCCACGCAACCTTTCATGGGCTTGGAAGGTTCGCCACGCGCTCCGCCGTGAGTCGCTCCAACTCCTGAACCAGCCGAACGGCAACGTCGGTCTTCAATCCGCGGGGCCAACGCTGCCACGTCCCGCCCGCCCGGAGATACTCCACCACGGTTTCTGATGATCCGATGGTCCGCGGACCGTTCAGCACGATCGCGTCGAACCTTTTCTCCCGCAATTTCCGCTCGGCGTGCTCGCGGCCGTCGTGGTCTTCCAGCGCGAAGCCGATCATGGCTCGTGGGCCTTTGACCCGCCCGCACGCCGCGGCGATGTCCACCGTGGGCCTCAACTCCACCAGGAGCCCCGCCTTCGCCTTCGGCAACTTCCGCGACGCCCGACGCCGCGGGCGATAGTCGCACACGGCCGCGGCAAAAACCGCCGCGTCGCATTCGCGAAAAGCCCGGCGGGCCGCGGCCGCCATCTCCGCCGTCGTCTCCACCGCCACCAACCGCACGCCTGGCGGGGGCGCCAGGGCCACCGGACCGCTGACCAGGGTGACCTCGTGGCCGGCGGCGACCAGCGCGGCGGCGATCGCGTAACCCATTCGTCCCGTGGAAGGATTGGAAAGGAATCGGATGCGGTCCAGATACTCACGAGTCGGGCCGGCCGTGACCAGAACCCGCAGGCGACGGCCCCGCGGAGGGTCTTGCTTCCCGGGCCGGGGCACGGAGTGTTTCTGGACGCGAGCGGGGCCGGTTGGTGCGGGCTTCATGGGCTGGTGGTCATGGTGGAGACGCGGAACAGGCCTCAGCGGCCCAGCCGCCGGGGCGGCCGCTTTTTCAGCAGCGCTTCGGCGATCGCGACGATGTCCTCGGGTTCGGCCATGCGGCCCGAGCCGACAGTCCGGCAGGCCAGCCAGCCTTCGCCCGGCGGCACGAACCGCACGCCGTGCTCTTCCAGCTTGCGGAGGTTGTCCTGAACGATGGGGTTTTCCCACATTCGCGTGTTCATGGCCGGCGCCAGCAGGACCGGCCCGGCCGCGGCCAGCAATAGGCTGCTCACCAGGTCGTCGGCGATGCCGCCGGCCATCTTGCCGATGATGTTGGCCGTGGCGGGGGCGACGAGAATCAGGTCCGCCCGCTCGGTGAGACTGAGGTGCTGCGGATCCCAGGTATCCTCGGCCTCCCACAGATCCGTCCCGACGCGGCGACCGCTGAGGGTCTGGAAGGTCAGCGGGGTGACGAAACGCTGCCCGGCCCGGGTCATCGCGACGGAAACGCCCGCTCCGCGCTGAACAAGCCTCGAGACCACCGCCGCGCTTTTGTACGCGGCAATGCCCCCGCAAACGGCCAGCAGCACTTCGTAACCGGCCAGATCCCGCTGGGCATCGCCGCTCGGCTCGCGGCCGCAGGCTTCACTTCTTTTCCGTCGAGTCGTCAACGTAGGTCTCTGGCAATTTGGGCGCGATCTTGCCCTCGCGGATCTCCCGCACGGCGATTTCCATCGGGGTCAGGTCGCCCGGCTCGATCATCGGGCGTGCCCCGAACATCAGTTCCTTCCACCGCTTCTGCACCAGGGCGGTGAGCTTGAAACGTCCCCCGACCTTGCGAATGAGATCCTCGTTCTTGAGATCCTCGATCATGTGTCAAGACCCCTTTGGCGCGCCGGACTCCAATCGGGCGATGATCCGCCGATGGATGGAGGCGACCGTCTCGTTCAGATCGTCATTGATGATGAACTCATCGTAGCAGCCCGCCTCGTGGGCGAAGCGGATCTCTCCGTCGGCCCGGGCCAGTCGCCGCTGGATAACCTCCGCGTCGTCGGTCCGCCGGCCCTCGATCCGACGCCGCTGCTCGTCGAAGGTCGGCGGCAACAGAAAGAAGGCCATCACCTCGGGCAGCTTCTTCCGCACTTGCAGGCAGCCCTGAATGTCTATCTCCAGGATCATGACCCGCCCCTCGGTCAGAGCCGACTGGATCGGCGCCGACGGCGTGCCGTACCAGTTGCCGTAGACCTCGGCCCACTCGATCAGGCCCCCGCTGTCCCGCAACCGCGCGAATTCGGCCGGCTCCACGTAATGGTAGTCGCGGGCGTTCTGTTCCCCCGGCCGGGGTCGCCGCGTGGTCACGGATACGCTGAACTCCGCCGGCACCAGCTCGCACAGCCGGTGGCATACGGTGGACTTGCCGACGCCGCTCGGCCCGCTGATCACCACCGCGGCGCCGCGCGTGGGGGTCGATTTCCGAGACATCGCCGCCTCCGCGTCTCAGGCCACGTTCTGGACCTGCTCCTTGATCCGGTCGATCGCCGCCTTGATCACCACGATATGCCGGGCGATCTCCGCGTCGTTGGCCTTGCTGCCCATGGTGTTGGCCTCGCGCAGCAGCTCCTGGGCCAGGAACTCCAGTTTGCGGCCCGCCTCCTCGCCCGCCGCGCAGACCGCCGCGAACTGATCCAGATGGCTCACCGCCCGGGCGATCTCCTCGTTGACGTCGCAGCGCTCGGCGAAGATCGCCACCTCGCGGGCCAAGGCATCCTGCTCCAGCTCCAGGTTGGAACTGCTGAGCAACTGCTGGACCCTGGCCCGCAACCGCTTGGCATACTCCTCCACCACCAGCGGCGACCGCTGGCGGACCTGCTCGAACCGCGCCCGCAGCTCGGCACACTGCGCCTGAAGGTCGCGCTCCAGGGCCGCGCCTTCCTGTCGCCGCATGGCCACCAGCTTCTCCAATGCCTCCGCCGTCAGCCGCTGCACCACCTGGAACTGGGCCAGCAGCACCCCCTCCTCGATCTCGGGCGACTCGCACACGCCCGGCAGGGCCAGCAGCCCGCTCAGGTCGATCGTAACGCCGGGCCGGTCCTCGGCCGCTTCCCGCAGCTTGGTCATGTAGTGCCGCAAGGCCGGCTGGTTCACCACGCACGCCGCCGCCGGCTCGTCCGCCGTCACCCGCAGCGTGTAGCTGACACTGCCCCGACTGAGCCGCTCCCGCAACTGACGATCGAGGTCGGCCTCGAACCTCTGCATGTGTTCCGGCAGCCGCATGGACGACTTGAAGTACCGATTGTTGACGCTCCGCACCTCCACGCGAAACGACACGCCGTCCACCTGGGCGCGGGCCTCTCCGAAACCGGTCATGCTCAGGATCATCCGACGCTCCGCACACTCACTGGCCCGCCGCCGGCGGATCGCCCGGCTCGGCGGCCGGAGAGCTGCCCGAAGCCGCCTCCGGCTCGCCCGACGGCTGAGGTGCGGCCGCCTCCGGGCTGGGTTCGCCCGAAGCGGGCGCCGCGGACGGCTGAGCCGGAGTCTCCGCCGCGGCCGGAGCCGGGGGCGTCGGCGTATCCACAGCGGCCGGGTTCTCCGTGGCTGCGGTATCCGCCGCCGGTTGTTGCGGCTGGGCGGTGGCGGGCTGTTCCGACTCGGGCGCAGCCTGTTCGCCGCCGGCCCCGGCCGGTGTGCTCGGCTGAGCCGCCGTGCCCGCTGCGGCCGATCCGGCCGCGGCCGTGATCGGTGTCCGGTCGAAGGCGTAGTTGAGCAACACCGCCAGCAGCAGGAACACGGCGGTCAGCCCCACCGTGATCCACGTGAGCACGTCGCCCGTCTTCGTGCCGAAGGCCGAATGGCCCCCGACCCCGCCGAAAGCACCCGACAGCCCGGACCCGCGGTTCTTCTGGAGCAGGATCAGCCCGATCAGGATGATCGAGATCGCCACCATCGCGATGGCCCCGAGCACGGGCAGCACTTCTGCCAACATCAGTGTTTGCATCGTGTTTTTACCTCAGTTTCTTGGCCTGAATCGTCGCCTCGATGATGGGCAGGAAATCGGAGCTCTTCAGACTCGCGCCGCCCACCAGCGCGCCGTCCACGTCCGGGCAGGCCATCAGTTCCGCCGCATTGTCCGGCTTCACGCTGCCGCCGTATTGAATTCGAATCCCGTCCGCCACCGCCTTGCCGAGCAGCTCCGCCAGTAGCCCGCGGACGTAGTGGTGCGCCTCCTGGGCCTGCTGCGGCGTGGCGTTGCGACCGGTCCCGATGGCCCAGACCGGCTCGTAGGCAATCACCAACGCCTCCGCCGCTCCCGGCCGGACGTCCGCCAGGCTGCCGAGCACCTGCCGCTTCAGGACCTCATTCGTCCGGCCCGCGTCACGCTCCTCTAGCGTCTCGCCGATGCAGACGATCGGGGTCAACCCCCCGGCCAGCGCGGCGCGGGCCTTCGCCGCGATCATCTCGTCGGTCTCGCCCTGCACGTGCCCCGCGGCGTCCTTCGGCCCGATGGTGTGCCGCCGCTCGCTGTGGCCGAGGATGACGTATCGGCAGCCCACGTCCTTCAGCATGGCCACCGACACCTCGCCCGTGAACGCGCCCTTGGCCTCGTGCCAGCAGTTCTGAGCGCCGAGACCGATCCCCGACCCGGCCAACAACCCGCTCAGCGGCTGCAAATACACCGCCGGGGGGCACACCGCGACATCCAGAACGGGCCCGGACCCCACCTTCTGCCGCAGTTCCTCCACCAGCCGGCGGCCACCGGCCAGGTCCAGGTTCATCTTCCAGTTGCCGGCGACAAAGGGTCGTCTCATGGTCGCTCATCCTTTCGGTCGGCTCGGCTCCTCGTCCAGCACCTCGCTCACGCGGGGATACGAACCGAGCACTCGCAGCGTGCGGCAATGATGTCGGGCCTCCTCGATCGCCCCGCGAAGGGGATCCCGCTCCGCGTGCCCATCCACGTCGACGAAGAAGTTGTATTCCATCGCTTCGCCGGGGCAGGGCCGCGAGGTGATCATCGTCATGTTCACCGCATGACGCTGAAAGACCAGCAGCACCTCCACCAAGGCCCCGGCCCGGTGGGCCGTGGCAAACATCAGGCTCGTCCGATCCTCGCCGGTCGGCCCGGCGGTCTCTCGGCCCAGCACGAAGAACCGCGTCGCGTTCCGCGGATCGTCCTCGATGTGGGCGGCCAGCACCCGCAACCCGTACAGCCGGCCGGCCAGCGTCCCGCCGACCGCCGCCGCCCGAGGTTGCGTCGCCGCCAGCTCCGCCGCCCGACTGGTGCTGCTCACGGGCGAGAGCTTCTGGGCCAGGCCGGTCTCCGCCAGCCACCCCCGGCATTGGGCCAGGGCCTCCGGCCGCGAGTAGACCGTCTCGATCTCCTCCATCGGCCCCCTGCCCAGCAGGTGATGGTGGATGGCCCGCCGCACCTCGCAGCAGATCTTCACGTCGTGATCGACGAAGCCGTCCAGGCAATCCAGGACTGCCCCGCCCGTGGTGTTCTCTACCGGGACCACGCCGTAGTCCACGCGGCCCCGCGCGATCTCCTCGAACACGCCCCGCAGATCCAGCAACGGTTCGTATTCCACCGACGACCCGAACTTGCCCAACGCCGCTTCGTGCGTGTGGGATCCCGCCGGGCCGAGGTAGCCGATCCGCGGCGGCCGTTCCAGGGCGAACGACGCCGACATCAACTCGCGATAAACCGCCAGCAGCGAATGCCTCGGCAGCGGGCCGACCGACCGGGCCGTCACCCGCTCCAGGATCTCCCGCTCCCGGTCGGGGCTGAAGACCCCGACTCCGGCAGTCTGCTTGGCCGCGCCGATCCGGCGGGCCAACTCGGCGCGGGCGTTCAGCGACTGGACGATCTGGTCGTCCAGCAGGTCGATCTGCCGGCGCAAGTCGTCCAGCGACGCCATCGGTCTGCCGCCCGCCAAGGCTGTTTCGCGCCCGAGCCACCCGGCCGCGGCGCGACAAGCCCCTGATTGGAAGCGAATCGCCCCGAACTGTCAAGAATCGCCTCACGACCAGACTACCCAACTCGCCATATCCTTCTTCGCGACGAGTCATGCCGCCCAAGGATCGCTTTCGGCCCCGGGTGGTCGCAATTAAGCCCCCCGCACACGCTTGAAACGGCGGTTCCAGTCCGGTCACCGCTCGAAGGCGATGCCTCCATCCGTTTCGTTGTCCGGCCCTCTGCCCCCCGATACGATGGTCGTCATGCCCTCCTTCTTCGCCCGCCGTTATGTCCGCCCCTTGGCATCCGTAAGCCGGCTGGAACGCACGCTTTCCGTTCTAATCCTTCTTCTGGTGGCGGGCGTGGTGGCCGCCTTCGTGCATCAGTCGCTCAGCAATCGAGAGCCGCCGCTCTTCGAACTGGTGGATCCTCCTCCGGAAGGGGGCCTGGGGCCGGCGGCCGCGGATTCCGGGCAGCCGGTGCCCGACGCCCCGCCCTCCTATGTCACCGAGAGCGAAAACCCCTTCCCGCCGCTTGAGATTCCCGGCTGGAGCCGCCCGGCCCAGGTCTCCCGCTATACGCCGGACAACCTGTACGCCAAGATCGACGGCCGCGTCGGTCTGTACCTGCAATACCACGTCGTCGGCCTTACCTTCGGCAGCTATTCCTTCGCCGACCGCGACGACCGGACCCTGGATGTCTTCTGGTACGACATGGGCGGACCGGAGAACGCCCTGGGCATCTACCGCGCCGAGGCTCCACCCGACGCCGAAGAGGCCCCCGTCGGAACCCAGGGGTACACGACCGGCGGGGCGGTCTTCTTCATCAAGGGCGGGTACTACGTCCAAATCCTGCCGGCTACCACCGAGCCTGCCGACGCGGAGGCGGCTCTCGAAGTCGCCCGCCGGATCAGCGATTCAATCGCGGACGGCGGCGACGGGCCGTGGGCATTGCGGGTCTTCCCGGCGGAGGGCCGCCGGGACGGCTCGCTGGAGTATGTCAGCGAGGACGCGTTCGGCCTGTCGTTCCTGAAAGAGGTCTTCACCGTTTCCTGCGAGGTGGACGGCGCGGCGGTGACGCTGTTCGTGCATCGGGCGGCGGACGCGGCGGCGGCAACCGCCCTCTACGACCGGTATCTGGCCTACTTCCGCGAGGATGGCCGCGTGCTGTGGACCGATCCCGACGCGTCACGGCGGATGGCGGCGGGCGAGGTCTACGGGGCCATCGACGTGGTGTTCGCCTATGGGCGCTACCTGGGCGGCGTCGCGGGGGTCGAGAACCTGGATCTCGGCCGGGCCGCGGCCGTCCGGTTCCTCACCACCTTGCAGGCCGCGGAATGAACTTTCGGGAACACGGCTCACGGTCAGTTGGTGCGTTGTGCCCCGCCGGCCCTCGGCGGCGGATCCCATCGAGCATTGCGGGCCAGCTTCGACGAATGCCGCAAGGAAGCGATCACCCGCAAATTGATCACCGGCCTGAAACCCTCGGCTTCGCCGGATCCGCTGGTAAGCTATGTCCATGCCGCTTCCACCGTCAGAGTCCTGCGCCGGTCCCGCCGCGCCGGGAGCGGGTTCCCTCGATCCAGGCGCCCGGCTTCTGCCGAACGTGTCGGTCGCGACCACCCGGCTCAACGGGCCCGCGGAGTCCGCGGCGTTAGCCGAGTCTGTGCCGTTAGCCGAGTCCGTCGCGTTCGCCCAGTCCGCCGAGCCGACCGAGCCGCTCGTCGAGGAGTTGCCCTCGGCGATGGATCCGTGGGACTCGGCCCGACGGCTGGCCCGTCGCCGCGGATTGCTGTTTCTCGACAGCGCCGACCGGGATTCCGCCCACGGCGGCTGTTCCTTCGTGGCCGCCGACCCTTTCGACGTGCTGCGGGCCCGCCGGAACGCGGGCCACACCCTGGAGCTGCTGGCCGCGCGGCTGCGGGCCTGGCGATCGACCACGCTGCCGGGCCTGCCACCGTTTCAAGGTGGGGCCGCCGGGGTGTTCGCCTACGAGCTGGGACGCCACCTGGAGCAGCGGGTGCCGCCGCCACGGCACGACGAGTTCGCCCTGCCGCACCTCGACATCGGCTTCTACGACTGGGTGCTGGCGTTCGACCACCGCGCGGGTCGGGTCTGGTTGATCTCCACGGGCTTGCCGGAAACGGCCCCGGCGGCCCGCCGACGCCGCGCCGAACGGCGGCTCCGCCAGGTGCGCGCCTGGCTCCGCGACCCGCCCGCCGACACCGCCTGGCCCGGCCCACCTCCGGCCGCGGCGCTCTGCCCGCCGCACGCCCTGCCCGGATTCCCCGGCGTGACCAGCACCTTCCGTCGGGCGGACTACCTCGCGGCGGTGCGACGGGCGGTCGACTACATCCACGCGGGCGACTGTTTTCAGGTGAACCTGTCGCACCGGCTGCTCTGCCGAGCGGACCGGCTCGCCCCGCTTGATCTCTACGCGCGTCTGCGCGACCGCAACGCCGCTCCGTTCGGTGGGCTGTACGCGGCCGAGGATTTTGTCGTGGCCAGTTCCTCCCCCGAACGGTTTCTCCGAGTGTGCCGCGGCGCGGTGGACACCCGCCCGATCAAGGGAACGCGGCCCCGCGCAGCGACGCCGGCGGCCGACGCGGCGAGCCGAGCCGAGCTGGCGGCCAGCGCCAAAGACCGCGCCGAAAACGTGATGATCGTGGACCTGCTGCGCAACGACCTGGGCCGCGTGTGCGCCTACGGCACCATCCGCGTGCCGACGGTGTGTCAGGTCGAATCCTATCGCTACGTGCACCACCTGGTATCCGAGGTCCGCGGGCAATTGCGGCCGGATTGCACCCGGATCGATTTGCTCAAGGCGGCCTTCCCCGGCGGCTCGGTCACGGGAGCACCCAAGATCCGGGCCATGGAGATCATCGCCGAACTGGAGCCCACCGCCCGCGGCCCCTACTGCGGCAGTCTCGGCTATCTCGGCTTCGACGGCAGCATGGACAGCAACATCCTGATCCGCACGCTGATCGGTTCCGGCGGATACCTGCAATTCCCCGTCGGCGGCGGAATCGTGGCCGATTCGGTGCCGGAGCAGGAATACGAGGAAACGCTGCACAAGGCCGCCGGTCTCCTGCGGGCCTTGGGTTGAGCCGGGCCGCGAAGCCGCGACAGCCGCCTACCGCCCGCCGTCCGGCTCCGTCGCTCTCGGCAGCTCTCCCTCTCGATCCCACAGGTAGTAGATCGGCGGAGCGCCGACAATCTGGCGAAAGACCCCGGCCAGGGCCGCCGCGGACCGCCCCTGGAGACGCCAGGCCGCGCCGCTTTGCGTCGCCTTCAGCCAGCGGGCGATGGTTTCTTCGACCAGCCGCCGGGCTTCCGAGTTCGTCGAGAGGATGCGGACGAAATCCCGCGAAAAGGGGTCGGCCTTCAGGGTGCGGAGCCGCTCCAGCAACGCGGCCTGTCCGCGGGGCATCTCGCTCGGGCCCACGCGGCTCAGTCCGGCCCGCTCAAAGACGGGGTTGATGGCGCCCAGGGCCGCGAGGCACTCCACGAAGCGAACGCCCACCAGCGGCAGCGTGCGGCGAACGAACCAATGCCCGAGTCCGCAGCCGCGGACGTCCGGGTGCATCACCAGCCGTCGGAGGATGCGAAGCTCGGCGTTCAGCCGGGCCGGCTGGCCGACAAAACGGCCGAAGGTGCAGCGATTGCGAACCGCCAGCTCCAGCGGAGGATGGGCATAGACCACGATGCCGAGCAACTCGCCGCCCGCCGACTCGCGGAGCACGAACACCCGATCAACAAAGCCCAAACCGTCGCGACGCCGATAGTGCATGGCGTGAAAGGCGTGATAGTCGCGAACCGAGCCGGGTTCGACGGAGACGGTCCGTCGCAGGCTGACCGGCAGGTCGAGCGGCGTCCGCTCCACGACCCTCGGCAGGCCGGCGCCCAGGCGAACGATCGTGTTCGGCTGGAGATCGTCGAGCACGTCGTCCTGGGCGGCGGCGGCGATCAGCGTCAGGCCGGTGCGGCGGACCAGCTTGCGAAGGTTGAAGGCCGTGGCCCGCGCCGCGCGGCGGTGCAGGCGGGCGGCGAACTCGTCGCAAAGGACCGGCGGGGGCCGCCGCCGCCACAGGGCGGAGCCGATGACGCGGGCCAGCCCGGCCCGCCATTGCTCGCCTTCGGACAAGTCGGCGTGGCGCCGCAGCCAGAGCCGCGGCTCGCCCAGACCGCAGGACGTCAGCAAGGCCAAGGCGTGACGGAGCGATCCTCGCGGGGCCACGCCGTCCACCACGGCTCGCCCCGGCGGAAAACGCCTCCGACCCACCCAGCGACCGCCGGTTCGTTCCGCGATCGCCTTCAGGATCGAGGTCTTGCCGCTGCCGGAGGGGCCCAGCAACAGGACGATCTGCCCTGGGCGAAGCCGAAGCCGCAGGCCGTCGGCTACGGCCACCGCCTCCTCGCAGGGCGGAAGGCCGAACTGGGCGCGCACCTGGCGGCTGCGGTCGGACGGCGGGGAACAGGCCGGTTCGTGGAAGATATGCAGATCGAGTTCCGTCGGGGAATGATCGTGGCTCGGCGTGGCCAGGTTCTCGAGCGGTTCCATGGGAGTCCTCCAGATATACCTAACAAAATACGAACATAACGAATGTACACCCGGACAGCCCCGCAGTCAATAGAAAGCAATAAAATATTGCAAAACCGGGCGACGCCCGGACTCAAGCCCGGCCGCCAATGCTAAAGTTCGCGACTGACAAGAGATACGGCAACGCCCTGGATCGAGAAGTCGGCGGTCTCGTCCAGCACCGTCGGCGGCGTGGCGGGGTTGTCGCCCCGAAGGATCACCACGCGGCGGCCGCCCCGCGTCTCGACGCTGACCCGCTTGAGCGTCGGACGCCCCTCCACCAGGCAGGCGCAGATGCGGCCCTGGACGAACTCGGGCGATGCTCCGGGCCGGTAGTCCACCAAGATCAGGTCGCCGCGTTTCAGCGTCGGCTCCATCGAGTCGAACTCGCACCGCAGGCAATACCGGTTCGGCCGCCAGAGGTGGCGCAGCACCGGGAGCACATCGGGCGACTCCTGCCCCTCGCTGGGCGGGCCGTTCGGGATCGAACCGAACAGCGGCACTTCGCGGGTCTCGAGGAGTTGCGGCCCGTCGTGCCCGTCACCCGGCCCGAGCAGCACGCCCTCCGGCACCCCCAGCGCCGCGGCCAACGCCCGGACGGCCTTCGCCGACGGCCGCCGCAGGTTTCGTTCGATCGCTGAGAGGTAGCCCTGGTTCAGCCCCGCCGCCGCCGCCAGCCGGCTCTGCGTAAGCTCCTGCCGCCGCCGCAGCCCGCGGACTCGCTCCCCGAGCGTCTGTCCCAGCGGTCGCCGGATCTGATCGAAAGCAGTCATCGCACCACTGGACGCCGAATCCCTTCGGCCGGGCCGGAGCCGAGCCATCGACCGGCCAATAGCCTGGCAAGACAGCCATCCCGCTCCCATCGCGTTGGGCAGTCGTCCCGACCGCCGCACGACCCCGCCTCCGCTGCCGGCCACTGGCCGTCTTCGGCATTTCGCGCAATATACAGCAATATGACTTGCCCGCCACCCCCCACCGCCTGGCTGCGGATCAAGCCTCCTCCGCGCCGCGGGCGATACTCCTGGTATGCCCTCCGATCGCTTCTTTCCGACAGGAATACTCCGCGCGGGCGTGGCCTCCGCGGTGCTCGTGCTCGTCGCCGGAGGGTTGCTGCTCCGTACCTGGGGCGCCGGCGCCACCTTTCAGAGCGGCGACTACGCCTCCATGCCCTACATGGTCACGCATTGGTTCGGGCTGTCCTGGGTCATCGCCCACATCCACGGGCCGTTGCTGCCGGGGATGGTCTGGCTGTTCGCCAAGGCGGCTACCGCGCTCGGATTCGGCATGAACGAGGCCCTCTGGCGGCTGCCGCTCGGGCTGGTCGGCTCGCTGCACGTGCCGGCAACCTACCTGCTCATGCGCCGCCTGCGGGCCGAACGCCCTGTCGCCCTGCTCGCCGCCGCCCTGACCGCCGTCCTCCCGTCGCTCACGTCCGACGCTCGCTACCCCTGGGGCTACGAGACCCTCGCCGTGTGCATCGGCACGCTGGCGATCTGGGCGTTCCTGCGCGACCTGGACCAGCCCAGCCGACGCGGCGAGTGGCTGGCGGGCGGGCTGTTGGGACTCTACCTCCTCTCCCACCTGGTGATTCACGCCGTGCCGACGGTGATCACCGTGGCGGTGCTGGCCTCGCTCGGCTGGCGGGCGGGTCTCCGGCGGCTGCTGCGGGCGTCAGTGCTGGTGCCAGTAGCCGGGGCCGTCGCGTGCATCGCCTACGCCTGGTTTGCCTTGCACGGCGGGATCCTCGGCCGGATGGCCCGGCATGTCGGGCACGGCACGCTGGAACCCGGCGGCTCCACTCCGCTGGACCTCGCCCTGCTGTGGGTCAACCACTTGGGACCGATCTGGGCGGGTTTCTGCGGCCTGGGGGTGCTGGTCGGGCTGGCAATGATCCTCCGCGGGGACCGTCGCGGACTGCCGGCACTGTGGGCCGTGGTGTACGTCCTGCCGCTCATGCTGCTGCTGGATCTCGACCGGATCGGGCGGGCCACCGTCTATCAGGTGCAAGGCACGTACGCGGGCGTGTTGGCCGGCTGCATGCTGGTGCAGTGGGCGGTAGAACCGGCGAGGCGGTGGGCCGCGGCCCCCCGTTCAACGGCCAACGTGACCCTGACCGTCTTCGCTTTGCTGTTCCTCGGCTGTCAACTCCTCGGCTCGGTGTTCAACCTGTTCCTCGGGGAGCATCGCCCGCTGGTGGCCGGTACGGTGGATTACGGCCGGGTGGTGCCCGACCCCGGATACAAGGCGGCCGGCTGGTACATTCGCGAGCACGTGCCGGACGACGCGGTGATCCTGGCCACTCATGGCGTCACGGGAATGGAGTACCCCGTCGCCGTCTACTACACCGGCCGCCATATCGCCGCCGCCGAGGACACCACCGAGCAGGAAGAGTGCCTCATCATCGACACCGTCGGCCCACAGGTGGACGTCGCCGTGGTCGAGCCGCGTTTCGCGCGGAAGTTCGAACAGGAGCTGGGCTTTGTCCTGCCGGTGCGGGTGTATCGCGGCGAGGATCTGGTGTTGTTCATCGCGGCTCGCGATCCCGCATTGATCCCCTGGATGGATTTGGACGTGGCGGAGGCCAATCGGGCGTTCGACCGCGATCACGCCCCGCGGCGCGTGCCGCAGGCGGTTCGAACCATTCCGCGGACGGCGGAGGTCAACCAGCGGATCCTGGCCCTGCTGGCCGACCTGCGAAGGCCGGCGACGTTTCGATTTGCCGCACTGGAGGACGAGGACTGATGGAACCGGGGACGATGACGGCCGCGCCGACCGCACCGAGATTAAGCCGGGCCACCCGCCGAGAGCTGGCCCGCCAGCGTCTGCTCCGCTTGCAGCAGCAGGCCAACCGCCTGCTGCTGACCTACCGCTCGAACGCCCGAACCGCCGCCGGGCCGTCGCCCGCCTCGGCCCCGCCCGGCTACACCGTGATCGTCATGCCCGCCTACAACGCCGCCAATACGCTGGAGCGGATCTACGCTGACATCCCCGGCGGGTGCTATGACGAAATCATCGTGGTGGACGATGCCAGCCGCGATAACACGGTGGAAATCGCCCGCCGCCTGCCGGTCTCGCTGATCTGCAAGGAGCGGAACGGCGGCTACGGGAGCAACCAGAAGGTGTGCTACCGCGAAGCGTTGGCGCGCGGAGCGGATTACGTGGTGATGTTGCATCCGGACTATCAATACGATGCCCGAGTGATTCCGGCGGCGATCGACATGCTGCGGCTGGGCATCTGCGATGTGATCCTTGGTAATCGCATTCGGACGCGGGCAGAGGCCCTGGCCGGGGGCATGCCGCGGCTCAAATATCTGGCCAATCGCGGCCTGACGTTGATCGAAAACATCCTCTCCGGGCAGAATCTCGGCGAGTGGCACAGCGGCTTCCGCGCCTACACGCGACGTGTGCTGGAAACGGTGCCCTTCGAACGGAACAGCGACGATTTCGTGTTCGACTCGCAGTTCTTGGTGCAGTGCGTCCACTTCGGCTTCAAGGTGGGTGACATCCCCGTGCCGGTCCGCTACTTCGATGAGGCCAGCAGCATCAACCTCCGGCGCTCCAGCGTGTACGCCGTCCAAACCCTGTGGTTCTTCGCCCGGTGGATGGCCCATCGGGCGGGCCTCTGGCGGGAGCCGCGACTATGTCCGAAGACCTAGCCGCCCGTTCGGCAGGCCCAACGGGACAGCTCGAGAGCTGTCGCCGGCCTTGGGGTGCCACGCCCGCATACAGGGCCGCGGGATGGCCCGCCCGCTTGGGGATTGTCGCGAAAGCGAACCGCGGTATAATTCGATAGTCTGCGGTGCGGATGGTTGATTGCCGCAGGACCTGGCCCGCCTTCGCTCGCCTTACGCTCCCCAACCTCCCGCCGTCGAAGACTTGTCGGAGACGCACCGTTGGCTCCGCCAACCGCCAACCCGGCTCAGGTCGCCCCGGCCGCTCGCGGTCGCCGGATCCGCCTGCCTCTGTCGTCCGCCGCCGCCTCGCCGGCCGGACGGGCGTTGCGGCTGCTAGGCTCCCTGGGCGGCAGCCTCTGCATCCATCTGTTGCTGCTCGCGGTCCTGGGGGCCATGACCTGGGCCGTCACCGCCGGCGGCCTGGTCGTCCGCACCGAATACCAGGTCAAAGTCGTCCGTCAGGACGAAGACCGCGGCGGGCCGCCCGGCGGGTATCGCTTCCCCGGCCGGGCCTACGTTGACCGCCCCGATTCCGCGCAGGCCGCGCACCAGTCGGACACCATCGAGGATCTCGCCGCCCTGCTCAGCAGGGAGCAGGCCTTCAGCCTCGCTCCCGCGGCGGGCGAGGGAACCGGCCTCGACAAACTGGTCTTCGGCGAACTGGGGCGCGGCGACGTGGTCGGCCTGGGGACCGGCGGCGGTGTCGGCCGCGGCGGCCTGGGCAGCGGATTGGGCGACCGCGACCTCGCCGGCGGCGGACCGGTCGGCAGCCTCTGGGGCGTCGGCAAAGGCCAGGTCGCCCGCAGCATCGTCTATGTCATGGATCGCAGCGGCTCGATGGGCGATACCTTCGACCTGCTGCAACGCGAGCTGATGCGGGCCTTGGGCTCGTTGCAGGAGGAGCAGTTCTTCAACGTGATCTGGTTTAATGAAGGCCCGGCCAACCTGCTCTCCCCGCGGCTCCTGGCGGCCAGCCTGGATAACAAGCGGCGGGCGTTCGAGGCCATCAAGGTCATCGTGCCCGCCGGCCAGACGGACCCGATCGACGCGATCAACAAGGGTCTCGACCTGAAGCCGGACGTGCTGTTCCTGCTCTCCGACGGCGATTTCGGCGAGGACAACGATCGGATCAAGCGGATGATCCGCCGAAAAAACGCCGGCCGGGCGGCGACGATCAACACCATCCTGTTCGTTTACGATAGTATGGGCCAGGGCGAGAAGGTACTGCGGGAGATCGCCGAGGAAAACGGCGGCGTCTTCAAGCACGTCACCGAGGAAGACCTCCGCCGCTGATCCCTCCGCGGGCCCCGCGCCGGGCCGGCAGGCGGACGCATGAAAGGCCAGGGAATGAGACGTGTTGGTTATCGCAGCCGGATCGCGGCTGCCGTGGCGATGCTGATCGTGTTGTGGTGCTCCGGCCTGGCCTTGGCGCAGGCGAGCGATCTGCCCGTGGAGCGGCAATCCTTCCTGAAGGTCATCTGGACCGGAGCGGAACTGCCGGGCGTGGTCATCGGCCTGCTCTCGCTGGCTTCGGTGACGGTGATCATCGAGCACTTCTGGACCATCCGCCGCGGCACGATGTTCCCCCCGGAGGAGCTGGAGACCACCCGTCGCTTGATCGAGGAGCGGCGCTTCAAGGAGTGCGTCGAGTACGTCCGGCAGCGGTCCTCGATGTTCGGCGACGTGCTGACCGGCAGTCTCCGCCACGGACGCCACGGCTTCGACGCGATGATCGAGGCCGCGGAGCAGCGCGCCGCCGCCTGGCGGAGCCGCCTCTTTCGCAAGGTGGAGTACCTCAACATCATCGGCAACCTCGGCCCGCTGATGGGTCTGCTGGGCACCGTGGTCGGCATGATCCGGGCCTTCACCGCCATGCAGGCCACGCACGGCGCCTACAAGCCGGAAGACCTCGCCGGCGGGATCGGCCTGGCCCTGGTCAACACCTTCCTCGGCCTCGCCGTCGCCATCGTCTCCCTCGGCTTCTTCGGCGTCTGCCGCAACCGGGTGGAGTCCTTCACCGTCGCCACCCACGCCGGCGTGGTCGATCTGCTCGAGTATTTCCGCCCGACCACCGCCGCTGCTTCCGAACCGGCCGCCCCGAAGGACAAGACCGCCGGCCCGGGTGCTCGCGGGCATGGTTCGCCGGCGTCGGGGGCCGAAGGATAAGCCGCCGCCGGCGGCGGAGAGCCGCCGCGGACGCCGGTCCGCGGCACGCAGGTGCGAGATGCCGTCGATGCCTCCCACGACCCGCTTGAGCCTGAACCTGGCGCCCATGGTGGACGTCATGATGTGCCTGCTGGTCTTCTTCATGCTCGCCACCAAAATGGTCGAGCGTGAGAACAGCCGCATCGACCTGCCGCAGGCCGCCGCCGCCAAGGACGCCGAGAAGCAGGCCCTCGGCAACCGTTTCGTGGTCAACATCCAGCCCGGCGAACGCCCCGGCGAGGCCGTCTATCTCGTCCGCGAGATGCCGGTCACGCTGGAGGAGATCGCCGCCCGCCTGCTGCTGGAAGGCCAGAAAGACCCGGACGTCAACTGCGTGATCCGCGCCGATCGCCACCTGCCCTATCGGCACGTGGAGGCGGTGATGGCCGCCTGCGCCAAGGCCAAGGTCCGCAACCTCACCTTCGGCGCGATCCGCCACAACGGGAGGATCGACGAGTGAAAGACCACGGACTCCCGCCGGCCCACGCCGAGGTGCCCAACCTCGCCCCGATGGTGGACGTGGTCATGGTCATCCTCATCTTCTTCATGCTGGGAACGACCTTCGCGGTCTTCGAGGGCGTGCTGCCCACCCAGCTCCCCTCGCAGATCGGCCCCGGCGGGGCGGCTTCGGTCACGATCCTGCCGACCGTCCGGATCGCCTTGCTGGAGGAGGGCGACGGCCCGTGTCGCATCGTCGTCATCGGCGCCGCCTCCGCGATGCCCGGCTTCGAGGCCCTCGCCGGTTTCCTCCGCGAGCGAATCCTCGCGGGGGCCGACCCCGAGGGCCGCGTGCTGATCGAAGCCGAATCCGGCGTGCAGTATCAACAGGTCGTCTCCGCCATGGACGCGTGCGTCCGGGCGGGCTTCAGCAACATCCAGTTCTCCGTCAGCGGAGCGGCCCTGGCCGCCCTCGAGTGAGTCGTCGTGCGTGCCCTGTGTGCTCTTGCCGGATTGATCGCCGCGGCGTGGCCGGGCCTGTCGCTCGCGGCGGGCACCGGGCAGACGCTTTCCGCCGCTTACGCGTCCGCCTGGGCCGCGATCGGCTTCCAACCCGCGGACCGTGTGCCGAACAGCGAGGAACCGGACGACCGCCTTCCCGCGGAAGATGAGCGTCTGGTCCGCGAACTGACCGAACGCAACATGCCGGAGCTGGTGCGCGAATTGCTCACCGGCCGTCCCGCGGCCCACCGCATCTACATCGCCCGGGCCTACGCCCACGCCGCCATCGAAGAGCGCGATCCCCGCCTCCGCGAACGCTTCTTCCGCGCCGCCGCCCGGGAGTATCGCAAAACGCTGGCTCTGGGCGCGGACCCGGACTGGCTTCGCGGGCTTCGACGCCGCGTGGACGCGGCCCAATGGAGGGTCGAACTGGCCGACCTCATCCTGCGACATTGGATCGCTCCCGACCTGGACCGTTTCGAAATCACCAGCGGCCTGGACTACAACCGCCCCCGACTCGCCGCCCTGCTCCGCGAGGCCCACGCCCTCTATACCCAGGGCCAGCGCGACGCGGACGAACTGCTGATCGGGCTGCGGACCGAGGAGGAACGCTATCTGCTCCTCGGGCTGAGCGAACGCGTGACCACCCTCGTCCAGCACCGCCGCCTCAACTGCGGCTGGGCCGGGCTGTACCTCGCCATGATCGGCGAGGATGACCCCGAAGCCCGCAGCCGACTGTTCGACGCCGCCCTGGTCGACTTCGACGCCGTCGCTCGGGCCGATGTGGACCCCGCCCTGAAGCACAACGCCCTGCTGGGAGCCGCCGTCACCCTCCGCGAGAGCGGTCGCCATGCGGAAGCCGACCTGGCCTTCGAGCGGGTGCTCAACGCCCCGCAGGCCCCCCGGGCGTTGCGGACCCGTGCCCGGTTCGAGAAGGCCCGCCTGCTGATGGCCGAAGCCAAGTTCGCCGCCGCCCGCCGCGAACTGGAAGCGGTGGCGCAGCTTGAACACCCGACCGATGAGACCCAGGAAGACGACGGATCGGGGTTCTACGTTCGCCTGGCTCCGCTGATTCACGCCTACACCTTCATCCTCGAGGCCGGCCAACCCCGCGCCGATGCCGACGTCCGCGGGCGGTTGCAGGCCCAGGCCACCGAGGGCTTCACCCGGCTAGCTCAACAAGGTGGCATCTGGCCCGACCTGGTGAAAGTCTACCTCGACGCCCTGGCGGGCGGCCGACGCGGCCTGGCGGACCTCACCTCCACCGAGCTTCGCCTGACCGGCAACCGCCTCATGAGTGAGCGGAACTACGTCGAGGCCCTGTCCGCCTGGAAGGCCCTCCTGGACCGCCCCGAAGGCCGCGAGCTCCACGTCGAAGCCCGCTTCAACCTCGGCGTCTGTGCTTTCCACACCAAGGACCTGCGGGCGGCGGCGGAAGCCTTCCTCGAAGTCGCTCGCGGCAAGGGCCACGAGGCTTTTCAAGAGCGGGCCGTCGAATACGCCTACCGCGCCTGGCGGCAGTTGGCTCGCGACACCCGCTCCGTGGACGACTACCACCGACTGGCTGAAGCGGCGGAACAGGTCAGGCGCCGCCTGCCGGACAGTGATCTGTTCCCTGAAGCCGTTTACGTCGCCGGACTCGCCCGGCAGGAGGCCGGCGAATACGACGCGGCCATCGAAGCCTACAAACGAGTCGCGCCGTCCTCCCCGCACTACTGGGAATCGCGCCGGGCCTTGGCCCGCTGTCGGCAGCGCCTCGTCGAGACCCTCCCGCCGGAGGCCTCGGGTGAACGCCGCGGTCGAGCGGCCCAGTCCGCGTCGGCGGAATGGCTCCGCCTGGCCGACGATCTCGGCGCGGCCAAATTGGTCCGGGGCCGGGGTGCGAAAACCTCGGCGGTCGTGCCGGGCGTCGGCGATTCGGCCGAGCGGGATCGCTGGGTCCTGGACGCGCGGCTGTCGGCGGCAGCGGTGCTGGCCAGGGATGATGTCCGCCTGTACGACTCCGCGCTGGAGATACTCCGGCCGCTGCCGCTCTCCGGTCGGGCCGTGGTCCTCCACATCCAGTGTCATCGCGGCCGCAATGATCCCGCCGCCGCGCGCCGCGTGCTCGAGGAGTATCTGTCGAAGGTCTCCGGCGACGACGCGGGGCCTGCCTTGCTCGCCCTGGCCGCGGAGACGGAAGCCGAGGTATTGCGGCTCCGCGACGCCGGCCGCCCGCGAGAAGCCGCCCAGCTCGCCGAAAACAGCCTCCCCACCATGCGACAGCTCCTCCAGTGGATCGAGGAGCAACCCCGCTACGCTCGGCACCGGCCGATCGTGCGATTCAGTCTGGCCCGGGCGCTGGCCCTGGCCGGGAAACGAGACGAGGCCCTGGTGCTGCTCCGGCAGCTCATGGCCGATGATCCCACCGCGGGTCATTACGTCCTCGCCGCCGCCCGGACCCTGGAAGAAGCAGCCGCCGACACGCCCGACCGCTCCGACCTCGCCGACCAGGCCGAATCGCTGTGGGCGCAGCTCCTGAAAGACCCCGATCTTCGCGAGCGGGCACCCGCCGAATACTGGGAGGCCCGCTACCATTGGCTACGGCACCAGCTTCGCCACGGCCGCGGCGGAGAAGTCGTCAAGGGCATCGAAAGCGAACGAGCCTGGCAGCCCGACCTCGGCGGACCGCCCTGGCAACAGCGGCTTCTACGCCTGGCGGAGGAGGCCCGCTCGCAGGCCAACCCGTCCGACCCCGGCGGTCACGGGGCCGATCCAAAATCGACGCCGCCGTCCACCGCCGGAACGGCGTCTTAAAGAACGGAATCGTCATGCCCGCATCCTCTGCATGCTGCGACCGTTGCCGGCGGTGGGTGCCGCTGCTCTTTCTGTCGGCCCTGGTCTCCATCGCCTCGGCCCAGTCCGAGCCGCCTGCCGCCGGAGCCTCGGCCCCGACCGCAGAACTGGCTCACGCCCGACGCCTGTTGGAGGGCGTCCGAGATCACGTCTATTCCTTCGACGATCCCGCCTTCTACGCATTCTGCCGCTTCCTGAAGCAGCCCGGTCGCGAAGCGGCCCCGCCGCCTGAACCGCTGCCGTGGTCGTTCCTGCTGGAGCGCCCCAGCGACTACCGTGGACAGCTCGTGACCCTCGAAGGGCAACTTCGCTCTCGACAGCCCTTCCGCGTGGAAGGCGAGCGCCGCGATGTCGGCGTACTGCATCAATGCATCCTCTCGGAAGGAAATACCCGCGCCCTCAGCACCGTCGTGGTGATCGACGACCCCGGCGAGATCCCGATCCGTTCGCGGGTTCGAGCAGTCGGCTACTTCCTCAAGGTGCGAGCCTTTGAGACCACCGGCGGCGGATCCGGCGCCGGCCCGCTGCTGGTGGCCCGACGGCTGGAGATGCTGCAACCGCCCGCGACACTCGGAGGAGGCATCTTCACGCGGTGGAGCGGTCCGGATTGGCTCCTGGCGGGCACGGGCCTACTGGCCGTGGTGTGGCTGATGCTGAGAAGGGCAACGACTCGCGGCCGAAGACCTCCGGCCGCCGCCACGGCCGAGCCGGATCTTCGTCGAGCCGCGGGCGACGAGGAGTTCGATTGGCTGCGGAAGCTGGAGGAGCGGGAGTAGTCCGGCCTGCCAGTGCCAGACTCGAATTGCCACGGTCCCGGCGCGGCTCGCCCCCCCTTGGGCGGCTGCCGTCGGTCTGCCGGCGATCTCCGGGCGCGGGCCGCGGCCGGCCTATTTCGCAGGCGGCGGCTGATCCGTGGCCGGAGGCGGGGCGTTCAACTCCTCCAATGCCCGCTGCGCCTTGCGGATGCAGGCACGGCCGCAGGAATCGAGCGCGGCGGAGACCTCCGGACCGGAGTTGGCCTGGCCCAACCGCAGCAAAGCCAGGTACGCACGCCGTGCCGCGGCGGCGTCACCCGTTTGGCGGTGTTCCTCCCGAGTCAGTTCCTCGATCCCCCACCAGAAACGACGCAACTCCGAAATCTTGGTGTAGGCTGTTTCACGCCACTGTCGGCGGTCGGCCTCGCTCAGCGCACTGATGTCCGCCTCGGTGGCGCGATAGAGCCGCAGCCGCCGCGGGGCGTCAGGGCCTTCCGCCAGCTTCAGGAACGCCTCTCGGCCCTGCTCGTGCTTGCCTTGATGGAACAAAACCAGCACGCTCTCCAGCTCTGGAGACGGCTTCAGCAGTTCCGCCAGCGGGCCGTCGGCCGAAGGCGGGGCCGGCTGCTTCTCGGGTGGGCGGCGAGCCGCCGTCTCGAAGGCCCGGGCCACCTGCATGTCGGAGTAAGCCCGCTCGGCGACATTGCGGCAGGCCTGCCCACAAAGGTCCGCGTGGGCCGTCACCTCCGGGCCGGTGTTGGCCTCTCCCAGGCGGCGCAGGGCCAGATAAATCCGCTGAGCGGCCTTGGCATCCTTGGTCTTGCCGTATTCCTCCTTGACCCGATCCATCAGTTCCCGGGAGAATCGCCGGAAATCCTCAAACTTCTCGAAGATAATCTCCATGCATAATTCCCGCTCGGCTTCGGTCATCTGCATGACCTCATCCTCGCGAATATGGAACAATCGCAACCGCGCTACGGGGTCCGCGGATTCGGCCAACGCCAGCAACGCGGCCTGGGCCTCATCCCGCCGACCATCGAGCCACAACCTCAGAACGCGGTCCAGATCCGGCGATGGCCGCCATTTCGCGGGCAGGCTGCCTTCCACGGAAGAAACCTGCGCCGCGGGCTGGGTCGCGGCGGGGCCGGGTGCCGGCGGTTCTGCCTCCGCACTTCCGCCGATCCCCAACGCCGTAAACAGCAGGCCGCAACCCACGCCCCACCAACACCTCCGCCATACCCCCTGCCATCGCGTCGCCCCCGCCACCAGCGGTCGGCATTCCCGTGGAACCATATCAGTTCCGCGGATTGGTGGCCGCGGGGACAGGCTTGGTTGGCGGTTTTCACTCATGACCCGGCATCCCGTCATTTCATGCTCTCCGACCGCATCCTATTCCCATCCCTGTCTGCCAATCCCCTCAGGCAGATCCGGAAGGCCCTCCGTCTCAACCACATCATCCGCCGCCTATTCCGCAGGCAGAACGAACAAGTCCGATGACATCGGCACGTCGATCGCCAGAGTGGTGATCTCATACGACAGCCTGCCCGCCGGCAACCCCTCGGCGTTGAACGCCTCCAGTACGACCCGGCGAGGCCACCACGCCGACGCCTGCCCTTGATCCGCCGGGCGATAGTCGGAGAAGCTCGCGGAAGTCAGGAGATGGCCGTCCGCTGCGACCCGGTCGATTCGGCACGGGCGATTCCGCTCGCCCCGCGGCGTCACGACGCGATGCACATAGGTCCGCCCTTCGTAGTCGCCGCCGGGAAAGATGGCCTCTTCCAGGGCGAGACCGTCCGCTTCGACGTCCGTCCAGGGCACCTCCCAGAAACCCGCCGCCAACGTGTCGCTGGTGACATCCTTCAGCCGGACCTCCCAGGCATAGGTCGCGTCCGTGACCGGGTAGCAAAACTGGAGCAATTGCAGCAACGGATGCGGAAACCCCGGCAGTGCCGTGTTCACATCACCCGCCCGGGCCATATTCAGATCGCCGCCCATCTGCATTTGGAATTCGTGGCCGTCGTAGGCGGCGGAGCTGAGCGCGCCGGGATACGCCGAATCAGCCAGGGATTGCACGCGGTACCGATCACCGCAGGCCAGGAACTCGAATCGGCCCGTAAAGGGTTGGTTGACCGCCGCTGCGGGAAGCGGGGCGTCCGACTCCGTCAACGCCTCCGCGAACTGCTCGGTCAGCAGTATCTCCACGTTCGCCGAAAGCTGCATCGACGTGACCGCCTGGAACTGCTCGAACAAGCTCCGCAAGTCCGACGACGGCGGCGCGGTCGGCGATCCGGAGGCCGGCTGCTGCGGTTGCTGGGCCAGAACCACCAGCGCGACAACCGCTAGCCCGGTCAAGGCGGCCTGCAATACGTTACGGTGGCTGAAGTACGCTGAACTGGCCATGGGAATGCTCCTGAGACGGTGGGTTGAACATCAACTCCGTCCGGCACCGCGGTATCACGGCTGTACCAGCGGCTCGGGCGGACCGACCTGGCCCGTCACCGCCGAACAGTCGAACGTGGCGGGTGGCGGACCGCACTGCCAGGTGATGAACACAAGCACCCGGCGGAAACCACAGTGGTTCGTTCTCGACGTGTTCGCCCAGCCGTTCCGCGGCGAACTGGTCGGGCGGCTCAGATCGATGGCGGAGAGCGACGTCGGCGCGGGAATGCACTTGGGTGCGGCGGGACTATAGCAGTGTCTCGTCTCATAGCACACCGGCTCGGCGCTGGGGTTCGGCTGCACCTGCTGCGGCTGGGCCGTCAGGTCGCCGGCCTTGAGGCCCAACACCGCCACCGCTAGGACCGCCGGCAGGAAAACCACTCTAAGTTCGTTCTGGAAGTGCCCCCATGGAGAGTAGAGGAAGCCAGACATGGTAATGCTCCCACATTTGAAGACACCAATAAAAATACCTCCCCACATACGACCAGTCAATTATCGTTACCGTTATCAAAAAAAAATTTTTGCACACGACCATGATTTGTCCGCCACACTTGGCAGACAGCGATTCGGCAATGCCGGCGATGGAAACACCACCGGCGGTAAGTCTTAACAACCGGTTATGCTGCCTGTTATGCTATCTGCGGATGGCCCCACAAACACAATGTCGCAGAGGTATCCCCCGTACCAACCAGGAGGCGATTATAAATCACAGGTCTGCCGTCTACTCGCCGACTCCCGGCGGCCGCCGCGTCCAGTACGTGCGGTCGCGGCGTGCCCTACCCCCGATTCATCGGTTCCCCTCGCCTTCGCCCCCCACCCCCCGGCATCTCGCGCGTTCTCACTCAAACTCCCCCGGCAGGAGCCCCTCCGCCACGTCCCGCAGTCCCGGCACGTTAAGCAGCCGCATCTGCTGCCCCTCCAGCATCTCGATCAGTCCCGCCTCGGCCAAGCGCCGCAGCGTCCGCGAGACCGTCTCGCTGGTCAGGTTCAGGTGGCTGGCTAGATCCTTCTTCATCACCGGCAGCGCAAACGCCCCGCCGCCGCCCGTCGGGTCCGTCCGCAGCAGATAGCCCGCCAAACGCCCCAGCGCGTCCCGCAACACGATGTCCTCCAGCAACCCGACCAGTTGCCGCACCCAATACGCCATCCCGTGGACAAACTGCAAACACAGCTCGTGCCGCGTCGCCAGCAGCCGCCGAAATTCCGCCGCCGGAACCAACGCGCACACCGTGTCTTCCATCGCCTCCACATTGGCGGGACAGGAAAAACCCCCGATCACCGCCACCTCCGCGAACGTCTTGCCCGCCTCCGCGAAATGCAGAATGTGGTCCTTGCCGCTCGCCGCCAGCTTATAGACGCGGACCACGCCGCTCCCCACGCAGTACAACCCCGGGCACTCCTCCCCCTGCCGGAGAATCTGCGTGCCCTTGGGATACTTCTTCAGCCGGGCATGTTCCGCCAGCAGGTCGATCGAAGCGTCGGTTAACTCGCGAAAAATGCCGCACTTACGAAGAATGTCACGAGGAGTGGGTTCAGCCATCGGCGAACGCCCTCAAGAAAAAAAACGACGCCTTGACGCAGGTCAAGGAGGCCCGCCGCAGTTCTTCCGAAACTGTGGCAGAAACGTCGCGAGGCCGACCGGCGGCCGCGACGACGGAAATCGCTCGGGCGGAAACGAGAGTACCGTATGCTACGCGAGATTGTAACGATCGATGAAGAACTCTGCGACGGCTGCGGCCTGTGCGTGCCGGCCTGTGCCGAAGGGGCCCTACGGATCGTCAACGGTAAGGCCCGCCTCGTGGCGGACCGCCTCTGCGACGGGATGGGCGCGTGCCTCGGACACTGCCCCAAGGGAGCAATCAAGATCGAACACCGTGAGGCCGATGCCTTCGACGAAGCCGCCGTGGCCGCGGCCATGCATCATCCACCCCGCCCCCAGGGAACAAGCTCCCCGCCGGATCCCCGCCCGCCCGCCGCCACACCGGCTTGCGGGCTCGATTCGCCCCATCCGGCGAGCGGCTGTCCCGGAACCCGGCTGCGGATGTTCGACTCCGCGGCGGCCGCCGCCCTGCCGCAGGCCCGAGACACTTCCCTTCCTCAGCCGCCTCCGTCGGCCCTGCGGCACTGGCCGGTGCAGTTGCGCCTTCTGCCCGCCACGGCCCCTGTCCTGCGCGGATGCAGCCTCCTGGTCTCGGCGGACTGCGTGCCGTTCGCCTATGCGGGCTTCCACGCCGACCTCTTGGCCGGGCGGGCCGTGGTGATCGCCTGCCCCAAGCTGGACGACACCCGCGGCTATGTCGAGAAGCTCGCCCAGATGATCCAGGTGAACCAGCCGCGGGACATCACCGTGGCCCACATGGAGGTGCCCTGCTGCAACGGCATCCTCATGGCCGTGCTCCAGGCCCGGGCGCTGGCGGAAAGCGGCGTGCCGGTGCATGATGTCGTGATCAGCGTCGACGGCCGGGTTCTGCGTCGCCGCTGCCTTTCGGATGAAAACGTCGAAGTGTGTTGATTCAACCGCGGCCTGTACGGCCCGAACTCTGCCAAGAAGGAGCCAAGATCATGTTCTGCAATCAGTGTGAACAAACCGCCCACGGCGTCGCCTGCACCGAGATGGGAGTGTGCGGCAAAGACCCCGACATGCAGTCCTTGCAGGAGACCCTGCTCTACGGCCTGAAGGGCATGGCCGCCTACGCCCATCACGCCCGACGACTCGGCGCCGTCGACGAGGAAGTCGACGCCTTCACCGAGGAAGCCCTCTTCGCCACCGTGACCAACGTCAACTTCGACATGGAAAGCCTGCTGGAGCTGGTGCTGGAGTGCGGGCGGATGAACTACCGCGTCATGCAGATGCTCGACGAAGCCCATGTCCGCCGCTACGGCAACCCCTCGCCGACCAAGATCTACGAAGGCACCAAGGCCGGCCCCGGTATCCTCATCACCGGCCACGACATGGTCGACCTGGAAGACCTGCTCAGGCAGACCGAGGGAAAGGGCATCAACATCTACACCCACGGCGAGATGATGCCCGCCCACATGTACCCCAACCTCCGCAAGTACAAGCATCTGGCCGGCCACTTCGGCGGGGCCTGGCAGAAGCAGAAGACGGAATTCTCCGCCTTCACCGGGCCGATCCTGGCCACCACCAACTGCGTGCTGATCCCCCGCGAGGAATACAAGAACCGCCTCTTCACCACGCGCGTGACGGCGGTGCCGGGCGGGCGGCGGCTGAAGACCAACGACTTCTCGGAGGTGATCGAGTGCGCCAAGCGGTGCCAGCCGCTGCCGGACGCCCCGGTGAAGGAGTCGACCATCGGCTTCCACCAGTCGGTGATCCTCGGCCTGGCCGACAAGATCGTCGCCGCGGTGAAGGCCGGCAAGTTGAAGCACTTCTTCGTGATCGGCGGGTGCGACGGGGCCGAGCCGGGCCGCAACTACTTCTCGGAATTCGCCCGCAACGCCCCGCCGGAGTCCGTGATCCTGACGCTGGGCTGCGGCAAGTACCGCATCCGCGATTACGACTACGGGACCATCACGCTCGACGGCGCGGGGCCGATTCCGCGGCTCCTGGACATGGGCCAGTGCAACAACGCCTATAGCGCCATCCAGGTGGCCCTGGCCCTGTCAAAGGCCTTCAACTGCGGCGTGAACGACCTGCCGCTGACGCTGGTGCTGTCCTGGTTCGAGCAGAAAGCCGTGGCCGTGCTGCTCACGCTGCTGTCGCTGGGCGTCAAGGGCATCCGCATCGGTCCGGCGGCCCCGGCGTTTATCTCGCCGAACGTCTTCAAGGTCTTGCAGGACAAGTTCGACCTGAAGCTGACCAGCAACCGCGAGCCGCTCGTGGACCTGAAGATGTCGCTGGCCGGCGCCGCCTGAGCGGCGGCAAGCGGAGTGGTCCCGTGAACATCCCCGCCGCCCTCTACGACGCCTTGATCGACTGGCCGCGGCGGCTGGCCAATGAGGAGCCGTTCTATCGGCGGCTCTTCGAACGCCACGCCGTCCGCGCCGTGCTCGACGTCGCCTGCGGCTCCGGCCGCCACGCGGCGATGTTCCACTCCTGGGGGCTGGACGTCGAAGGGGCCGACGTCAGCCCCGACATGATCGAACTGTGCCGCGCCCGGCACGGCGAACGCGACCACCTCCGCTGGACGGTGCGGTCCTTCACGACGGCTCCTTCAACTCCCGCGGCGCGCGACGCGGTGATCTGCGTGGGGCACTCGTTGGCCCTGGCCCCCGACGAAGCTGCCGCGCGGCAGGCCCTCCGCCAGATCCTCGCGGCGTTGCGCCCGGGAGGGGTTGCCGTCATCCAGGTGCTGAACCTGTGGCGGCTGCCGGACGGACCACCGCTCTGGCAGAAGTGTGTTCGGCTGAGGATGGACGACGGCGAGCACCTGATCGTCAAGGGCGTCCACCGCGCCGGGGACCGCGGCTTCGTGAATCTGGTGGACGTGCGGCTGAGCGAGAGCGGCGTCTCACCCCGCTACGAGACCACCCCGTTCCTCGGCCTGCGGGCGGACCAACTCGCCGATACGGCCGTACAGGCCGGAGCCAGGGCGGCCCGCTGCCTGGGAGACTTCCAGGAGTCGCCCTATCGCGCCGAGCAAAGCACCGACTTGATCCTGGTGGTCGAACGCTGAGGCCGGATCATCGCGGTGCCGGCTTCCTCCCGGCCCTTGGCTTGAAGGCCCTCCCATCCTCCAGCGCGCCCCTGTACGACCAGACGAAGGCCGCTGGGGGTCGGGAATCCGCGGCGGGAATGCCCCTTGCTCGGGGCCTCCGCCCCGGGCAAAGAGGAGTTGTGTGGCTGGTTTCGCACCGGCCGGCACGGGGAAAGCACTCGATGCCCTCGCTAGTAGACCAAGCGATGAACCTTGTCCCCGCTGACCGAAGCAGCCCCCGCGGTGGCCGGAGAGGGCAGCAGGGTGAAGGTGTGATAGAGTTTCTCCTTCGCCTGGTCGGCGATCAGTACAACGACCTTCTCTCCGTTCGGATTGCAGCGGGCCGGCACTTTCCAGGACAGCAAACCGTCCGGCGAGATGGTCATTCCATCCGGCGCCAGTTCCAACTTATAGGTGATGCCCCCTGCCTTGGAGACCGCTTCAATCTGGTACTTCCACTGGGCGCGAGGCGTAATCGCCGTCCTGGGGGCCGAAGTGACCACGAGATAATCGATGTCCGCTGCGTCGAGCGTGGCTTTGAGATTGAAGGGGCGCATCTCCAGCCGGTCATTCTCCAGGGGGATGAAGACGATCCGGCCCAGGTTCGGGGCGAAGATGACGCGCTGATCCCAGCCGAACGCGACGGGTTGCGGAGGGTTGGAATAGTCCGGCTGAGCCGGCCAGCCGGGAAACTCACCCCAGCGGCAGATCGGCGTGCTCTTGCCGGAGCAAAACACCGTCACCGCCTGCAAGAAATGCCCGGCGCACTGCTATGCACCCGACTACCGCGCCCGCATCCGCGAAGTGATGAAACACTCCGGGCGGCGGTTGGTGCTGCGCGGGCGTCTCGACTACCTGCTGCATCTCTGGCGATGAAATGCGGCGCAGCGGCCTCCGCGACCGTCCGCTCCGCCGCGAGCCGATCCCGCCGATCACCCCGGCGGCGCGGCGGCCCGCCACTCGGCCAGCAGCCGTAGTGTGGCCTCGTCTCCCGGCGCCGCTCGCAGCGCGGCTTCCAGCTCCGCCAAAGCCTCGGCGACGCGATGCTCGCTGTATAGCAGGCGGGCGTAGTTCCGCCGGGCGATCACGTTGCCGCCGTCCGCGGCGATGGCCTTCTGATAGCACCGACGGGCCCCCTCCACGTCCCCTTGCCTGGCCAGCAGCAGCCCGAAGTTGTTGAGGGCCTTGGAGTCTTGCGGCCGCAACGCGATGGCCGCGCGGTACGCTGTTGCCGCTTCCGCGTCCCGGCCCCGACGGGCCAACTCCTCCGCCAGCCGAAAATGGGCGTCCGCGAAGTTGGGAAAGACCTGCACGGACTCCTGATAGGCCCGCAGCAGATCGTCCGGGCGGCCCTGCCGCGTCAGCGTGGTCCACCAATTGTGGTGGGCTTGTTGATTGGCCGGCTGGAGTCGGATGGCCTCGCGAAAATTGGCCGACGCCTCCTCATAGCGCCCGGCCTGGAGCAGGATCCAACCGTACCCGTTGCGGGCGATGCTGCTCTCCGGCGTCACCGACGCGGCGTGGGTCCATAAGGACTCGTTGCTCCGCCAGACGCCTACCTGCCGCACACTGAGCCAGCCGCCCGCCGTGACCAGCGCCACCGCCAACCCCGCGGCCAGGGCGGCCCGCGCGCCGCCGGCCTGCCATGCCGCGGGCAACCCGCCCGCAGCCAGGACGGCCAACGCCATCGCCGGCAGGTAGGTGTAACGGTCCGCCGCGTACTGGTTGCCGCTCTGCACCACGCCCAGCACCGGCAGCAGCAAAACGACAAAGGCGGCGACCGCCACGGCGACGGCGGGCCGCTTCTTGGCCCACACGGCCAGGACCGACAGACCGAGCGGTACGATCAACATCGCCGCGACGTACTTCGGCCCGGTGATGTCCAACGGCAGACGCAGCTCGTATATGGGCGACAGCCCGATCGGCAGCAGGGTCTTCCAGATGTAGAAGAGCAACGCATAGCAGGCCTGCGCGTATCGCTCCGCCAGCCCGTGGCGGGCCAGCTCCACCGTTGAACCGGCGGCGGCCTTGGCGTACGGGGCCACGATCGCCGCCGCGGCTGCCAACGCCGCGAACGGCAGCTTCTCCAGCCAGACCCCTCGCGCCTCACCGCCCCACCACCGCCCCTGCCCGCCGCCCCATCGACGCCGCGGATACCAATCCAGCAGCAGCATCGCCAGGGGAAGCATCACGCCCGCCGCCCGGCACAACAGCGACAGGGCGTACAGCGCTGCGGCCAGGGCCAGCCCGCGGGCGTATGCGGCACGGGAGACGGCCTCCGTCGCCCGCCACCAGGTCAACGTCGCGCCGAGGAGAAACACAGCGGCGAGGACATCGCCACGGCCCGTGACCCAGGCCACCGGCTCGACCCGCAGCGGATGCAAACCAAACAGCAGGGCGGCGACGACGGCGGATAAAGTCAGAAACACGGCCCGACCCGCCGGAGCCGTCCGGTCGGTCGGCCGGAGGGCCGCCAGCGCATCCCCCTGGAGGGCCGCCGCGAGCACGCGTCGACTCAGCAGGAAAACCAGCACCGCCGCGAAGGCATGCAGGAGCAGGCTGCCGGCGTGATAGGCTGCCGGGGTCAGACCGTCTCCCCAGACAGCCTTGGCCCAGGCGTAATCGACCGCGTAGGAGAGCCACAGGAGCGGCTGGTAATGGCCCCAGAAGAGAGTGGTGAACATCCAGCGGAGGCTGGCCCCGGTCAGCTCGCGCAAATGAACGTTGTTCAGAATGGTGGACGGGTCATCCCACTCGACAAAGCCGTTGCCGACCGCGGGCAGAAACACCCCCGCCGTGATCACGAAGACGCCCGCCGCGCAGAGCAGGTCGAACCGCTTCAGCGGCGGCGACACGGGTGGCGGCGACCGCCGTGTCGGCCCGGCCGCGCCAAGGGACTCGCCGCTGCGCACTCGTCGGGATGGTTTTCGCGAAGACACGACGCGCGGCATTCTACCGCGGCCGCCGTCCGGTTACGACGGGCTTTGCAGCGCGTTGGGGATGGTTTGAAGCCGCGTGTAAGTCACGGCCGCGCCGTTGAGCGTGCCCGTCAGGGTGTTGTAGTCCGCCGAGATGACCGCGTTCACGAAACCGACCGGCTGGCCCAGCGTGGTGGCGCTGAAGTTGAAGATGTTTCCGTTCCGCGTCGGCTCGTTCGCGGTATCGGCGTAGATCGGCTGACCGGCGACGCCGACGATCTGCCGCCCGTTGTACTCCACATAGAAGTTGCGGTCTCCGGCGATGGTGCGGTCGTAGAGAATCGCCCCGACAATCTGGCCCTGGCTGTTGAAGCGGAGGGCCATGTGCCCCGCGAACGACTGCGTCGTGGCCCAGGCGCCGGCCAAGGCCCCGACGGTGAGATCCCGCTGCATGGTGATGGTCAGGTTCCGCGTGACCGGGTGGCAGCCGTCGGTTTCCTTGACGACGGTCGTGGTCCGTTGGGCGGTGACGTAACCGGGGGCGCTGACCTCGATGTCGATCGTGCCGGTCACCTCGTAGAGCAGTATGACCTCGCCGCAGGTGCCCGTGCAGGCGCCGTAATACCATTGCCCGCCGTTGATGCGGAAACGTGTTGAAGCGGTCGTCAGAACGTTGTTCGAGGCGTCCTGAATCTTGAGGATGACGGAGGGCACGTCCGAGCCGGGACAGGTATCCACCGGCCAGTTGATGGTATCGCACCCGACGATCGCCGTCAGGGCGACCACGGCCATCGAAAAACCCGCGAGGGCGAGACGGCAACGCGAGCGCGGCGGGATGTTCGTCTTCATGACTGCTGAACCTCCGAGGTATCGCGAGGGTTTGTTCCGGCGGCCGGTCCCCTTCGGCCGATGGCGGTGTCAAGCGAGGCCGTCGCCGAACTGGGGCCACCCGCGTCCTCCCCCCGGTTGCGGAGGCCCATCCGTGTCGGCGTCTCTCATAGTATATCACCGTGATGGCCGGTCAGCCAACGCCCGAGAATCTCTCGTCCGGGCGCCGGCCGACTACCGACGGACCCGCCCGGTGAGCCTTCACAACCCCCGTGGTCAGATATTCATGAGATGGTCCGGGTGCTCCCGGGCGAATCGTTCCACGCCGTCCGCGTAGCGCTGCATCACGGCAGAGATGGCCTCCTCCTCGTCCGGGTACTCGCCCGGCACCAGCAGCGGCGGCGTCACGATCAGCCCGTAATAGAAGTTGCGGCGGGACTCGATGAACCCCTGCACCATCGGCGCTCCACTCCGCAGGGCAATCTGGATCGGGCCGACCAGCCACTCCCGCGGCTCGCCGAAGAACCGGACCGTGTAAGTCCGCGTGTTGTCGCCGCGGCGGCGGTCCACGTCGAGCAGGCTGGCCACCAGGCGGTTGTCGCGAAACTGGCGGAAGATCTCCCGCGGGAAGGACGTGGAATGGAACATCCGGATCGCCGCGACCTCGGGGAAGGTCTCGCGGTACTTCTCCTGGATGTACCGGCGGACGTAACTCTCCTTGGGGTCCCGCACCCCGCAGACCCGGTAGCCCAGCAGCGCCGTCAGCAGGCCGGCCACGTGATGGGCGCCGAAATGGCAAAGCGCCACGTACACGCCGTGGCCCTTCTCCAACGCGGCGTCAAGATGCTCCCCCCCGTGCAGCTTGATGCGGTTCATCAGCTTGGCCCGCGGGATGCGGTCCATGATCGTGTAAAACATCTTGTCGCAACGGACCCGCATGAAATACCGCCGCGCCACGGACCGGAACCACGCCGGAGGGTGCTCGTCGTGAAAGTACTCCCGCAGTTTGCGATGCACCCGCCGCCGACGCTTGTAATCCACCAAGTACTCGATGCTGCCGAAGACCTGCCCGAACCGATACAGCCCCGACAGACTGAACGCCCGCACCCAGGCCATCAGGAAGGCACGCACAAAGGCGATCCGCCCGCGAACATGCCAGGGAATCGGCGGCGGCGCTTCGGCGGGCCGGGTCGGCGGCGAACCGGTGGAGACAGGATTCGCGAGGCTCATAAACGTGGGCAGTATACGCGCGTGGAGGCCGCTTGGCCACGCGGAGACCTGCCCGGGACCCCGGCCGTTGCCCGGCGCGCTATCCGTCGGCCGCAGGCCGTGGCGGCTGGGCGACCGGAAACCCTCCGTCGTCGCTGCGGTCGCCGAACAGGTCGATCCGACGCCACTCGCCGCGGAGGAACCGCCGCCACAGGGCCAGACCCAGCAGGATGATGTACAACGTACACATCATCCAAGGCCCGTGGAAACCCAGCCCCGGACACAGCACGGCCAGGGCGTACCCGCCGCCGACCAGAATCACCCAGCAGTGCAACGCGACCACGATCGCCGGCCACCGCGTGTCGCCGGCCCCGCGCAAGGCGTTCATGTAGGTGATGCCCGCCGCGTCAAAGACCTGGAATATCGCCGCCCAGATCAGCACGCCCGCGCCGATACGGATGACCGCCGGGTCGGCGGACATCAGTTCCATCAGCGGCGTCCGGGCGATCAGGAAAAGCAGCCCGATGAGGCCCATATAGAGGCCGTTCAGCATCATGCCGATCCTCGCCCGCCGCAGCGCCAGCTCCGGCCGCCTCTCGCCGATGGCGTGCCCGACCACGGAGCAGACGGCCGTGCCGAATCCGACGGCGGGCATGAACGAGAGATGCATGTACTGTAGCGCGATGTTGGAAGCCGCCATGGCCACGGTGCCGAAGCGGCCCATCAGCAGGGTCAGAAAGACGAACCAGGCGCCGATGTCGAGCACCCATTGCATGGCGATCGGACCGCCGATGCGGACCACGTCGCGGAAGCGCCGGAGATCGAACCGCCAGGTCGCCCGCGTCACATAGGCACGATGGAACTTCCCGCTGAGGAACACGGCGGTCAGCATCGCGGCCCGGATGCCCCAGGCGATGACCGTCGCCACGGCAGCCCCGCGGATGCCCATCGCCGGGAAGCCGAATTTGCCGAAGATCAGGCAGTAGTTGGCGACAACGTTGAACGCCAGCGACACGAGCACGGACATCAGGGCGACGCCGGGCCGTTGCACGCCGTTGAAAAAACCGTCCAGCGCCGCGCAGAGGATCGAGCCGGCCATGCTCCAGAAAGCGATCCGGCAGTAGTCGACCTCCATCCGAAACACCAGGTCCGGGTGCCCGACCGCCCCCCAGAACGGCTCGACCAGCAGCGTCACCGGCCAGGTGATCAGCCCGAACAGGGCGGCGACATAGAAGCCCTGCCAGGCGTAGGCGGAGGCCTGACGCGGTTCCCGCCGGCCGAGGGCCTGGGCGGCGAAGGTCTGGATGCTGGTGGCCGCCCCCATGCCCAGACACAGCACCGTAAACACCAGCAAAGTGGCCGGACTGATGGCCGCCGTCGCCTCGGTGCCGAGGCGGGAGACCATGGCGAAGTCGATGAAGCCCATCGCCATGCGGGAGACCATCACGCCGATCATGGGCGCGGCGAGGACCAACAGCCGCCGGGTCTCGGTCCGCAGCGGCGGCTCCGGCTCGACCGCGGCGATGGGTTCGGTAGTGGTGGTCACGGCACTCATGCGAAAAACATCTCGCCACAAAAAAACCCTGGAAACCTAGGCTTCCAGGGCGTTCGCGTGCTCGTCGCGTCGATCCAGCGTCGCCTAAGAAGCCTCCCTCCCGCGGAGCGGAGCAAGGCCCGACACATCGGCCGCGAACCGGTTGTCGGGCAGGGCGATATTTGCGACGCCGTCAATCATCCTATCAGACCACCATGCCGAAAGAGGCAGGCCCCGCCGATTCGGTTCGAGGCCGGGCGGGCGGAGCGAAGCGGCCCGGCGAAACATGGAAGGGGCGCAGACTACAGCCTGCCCCGGCCATCGTCAAGTAAGACCGTCAGGCGGATCAGGATGCAGGCCGGGCCGTCGTCAGAGCGGTCAGAACCGTTACCGCAGGAAGGTGGTTTCTCGCCCCTCCGCACTGGGGTCTCGACTGTTGCCAGATACGCCGCCGGGGTCTCTGTCTACTCCTCCCGTTTCGCCGATTTGGCGATTGCCCGGCAATCGGGAGCATGCCGCGGCCGTTTGCCGAGGATCGGCGGGACGGTTTACGATGCCGCGATGCTCAGCGCCGAACCTGTCGAAATGATCGCCTTTGACGTCCACGCCACCTTGCTGCGCTGGCCCGCCGGCCGCGTTCAATCCGTCGAAGTGCAGCAGCTCCTCGCCGACTACGGCGTGGCGATCAGCTATCAGGCGTTCGAGGCCGCCCGGGCCGGCGTCTTCGCCTTCGACACGCCGACCCGCGAGATCGAGGGCTGGACCGATTTCCTCGCCTTGCTGTTCGCCCGGGCCGGCGTCGCCGTGTCGGTCGACCTGCTGGTCTGCCTGACGCGGATGTTCGAAACCCGCGACGGCATGGAACCTTTCCCGGAGACGCTGGACGTGCTCCGGCAGGTTCGGGCGTCCGGGCGGCGCATCGCCACCTTCACCACGCTGCCGCGCTTCATGCTCGGCCCGCGAGGGCGGGCCATCCTCGAATACGTGGACGACTACTGCAACTGCGCCACCGTCGGCGCGCTCAAAGGACACCCCCGGTTCTATGAACGCCTCACCGCGCGCTGGGGCGTCCCGCCATCCCGCATCCTTTGCGTCGGCGACGACCCGATCGGCGACGTGCTGCTGCCGTCGCGGGCCGGCTGGCGCGCCGTGCTGCTGGACCGCACGGGCCGCCCGTCCACCCTGCCGGCCGCACCGATCGCGGTCATCCGCTCATTGAAGGATTTTCCATCATTAATCGAATCCGCCGATCTGGCCGGGCCCAACGGCTGAACCGCTTCAGCCCCCCGGCCGGGCGCCTCGTCATCCCGCGGCGGCCCCCCGCCGCCCGCCGCACTCCTGATGCCGTCCGAAGCGGTTTCGTCTCGCCCTGCCGCCGCAGGCTTGCGGCCCCCTCGGCCGCGGAGCTAGACTGCCCAGTGGAGGTCCTGCCGCCATGCCCCTTCCCCAAGACGCCCCCCGCGACGCCGACCGGTCCCGGTTCCTGCCCCGTCATCGCGACGAGCTGTTCGCCTACCTCGCCGCCAACGCCGCCCGCTTCCGCGCCGAGCTGTTCGACTACCTGCGGATACCCAGCATCTCGTCGCAATCCGCCCATGCTGCTGATTTGCGGCGCGCCGCGGAGTGGACCCGCAACCGCTGCCGCGCCGCGGGGCTGACCGCCGACCTCGCGGAAACCGACGGCTGGCCCGTGGTGTTAGGGAACTCGGAGCCGAAGCCCGGTCGCCCCACCATCCTCATCTACGGCCACTACGACGTGCAGCCGGAGGGCGACCTCTCTCTCTGGCACACCGGGCCGTTCGAACCCGTGGTCCGTGACGGCCGAATCATCGCCCGCGGAGCCGCCGACAACAAAGGGCAACTCCTTTGCGCCATTCTCGCGCTGGAAAGCTGGATGAAAACGGCGGGCGAATTGCCCATCAACGTGAAAGTGCTGATCGAAGGAGAAGAGGAGGTCGGCTCGCCGAACCTGGGCATCTTCGTCGAGCGAAACCGCGAACGCCTGGCCTGCGACTACATCGTCATCCACGACACCGCCATGTATGACGAGGGCATCCCCGCGGTCACGGTGGCCACGCGGGGGCTGGTCTACAAGGAAGTGATTGTTCGCGGGCCGAAGAAGGACCTCCACAGCGGCGGTTACGGCGGCGCCGTGGCCAACCCGGCAAACGAACTGGCTCGTCTCATCGCCTCGCTGCACGACGCCGAGGGCCGCGTGAACATCCCCGGCTTCTACGACCATGTGCGGGAGTTGACCGCCGCCGAACGAGCGGATCTCAACACCTTGCCCTTCAGCGAGGCCGCGTTCCTCGAGGAAGTCGGTTGCCCAAGGCCGCAGGGCGAAAAAGGCTACACCACGCTGGAACGCCAATGGGTGCGCCCGACCCTCGACGTCAACGGCCTCTACGGCGGCTACACCAAAGAGGGAGCCAGCACGATCATCCCCTCCTTCGCGGGCGCCAAGATCTCCATGCGCCTCGTCCCCGACCAGAAAACCCTCGAAATCGGCCGCCTCTTCGAGGAAACCGTCCGCGCTCGCCTGCCGGACACGGTCCGCGTCGAAATCAAGGACCACTCCGGCTGCGACCCCTACGTCGCCAATCTGCATTCGCCGGGCCTGGCCGCTGTTCGGCGGGCCGCTGCCGAGGCCTACGGACGGGAACCGGTGCTGTCGCGCACGGGCGGCAGCCTGCCGATCCTGCCGATGTTCAAACGCCACCTCGGCGCGGACAGCCTCATGCTCGGCTACTGCCTGCCGACCTGCAACGCCCATTCGCCGAACGAGTTCTTCCACATCCGCGATTTCGAGGCTGGCATGCGGGCGTCCGCGGCGCTCTACGGTCTGCTGGCCGAGACCGCGTAGTTATTGGACCTTCGCGGGCGGAGCGGATGTCGGGCCGTTGAGCCTCAGATCCCATCGCGAACACGCCGATATCTGATGCGGCTGGGCCGCTTGCGCCCGGACCGCTTCGGGCGGGAGCAGCGGAACCTGGAGGTGACCACACACGCCTGGCGGCAAGGCTGCCCAGCAGGAGTGCAGGTGATGATGCGCAATCCGGTGATCGTGGCGGCGACGGTATTGGCGGGCCTTCTGGTCGGATGGACGGAGCCGGCGGAAGCAGGTTTCGGCGACTTGCAGCGTTTCCTCTTCCGCGGGGCGGAGTACGTCGGTAACACGTTCTACATCTCGCGCCCCGAAGGCGGCCCGCTGTATAACTACAACTCCTTCGATCAGCGGTTGCAGTGGAACCGTCTGGCCCAGGGTTACACGTGGGAGTCCTATCGCTTCTTCGGGCCGGACTCGTATGGCAACGAGAACACGCTGGACCTGGGGCCGTTCAAGGTCCGGATCGGCCAGGATTCGACGCTGCTGAGCTCCGGCCAGCCGCTGGGCATCCACTCGAAGGTCGGCTACACCACCCGCTTCCTGCCGGAGGTCTTCTTCCAGTTGGAGACCGGCCAGCGGGATTACAACCAGTTCAGCGGCGTCACCAACTTCCGGCCCGTGCCGCTCCGGTATGACGTGACCTTCAACACCGGCATCCAGGACTTCTCCTGGAGCGGAAACGCCCTTATCAACATGGAAGGCCGGCTGAACCTGCTGGGTTTCTACGACTTCGACCTGCGCTTCGTGAACGTCGGCAACTACCAGGCCAATGGCATCTTCCTGCATGACGAACAGGTGACGGATTTCGACATCGGGCCGATCAACGTCTCCGGCCACCTCGGCTTCGACCTGCTGGCCAGCCTGTTGCAGGGCAACGGCTCCACCACGGACGCCATCCCGCCGCGCATCATCTCCGGCGCGGCCCAAAAGGACAAACGCACTGAGGAACTGCTGGCCCGACTCAACGCCGGCGAGACGCTCACCGAGGAAGAATTGTCCTACATCGCCAAGCAGATGATCAGCACCGCCTTCGCGTTGGATCCGCTTGGTGTGCTGACCAACGGCCTGCCCGCCGAAGTCCCCGGCTTCGAGGGCTTCACGCTCTCCATGACCGCCTCCGCCGAAGACCAACCGGCCGGAAGCACGACGGTCCCCGAACCGGGGACGCTTCTCTTCCTGGCGGGCGCGGCGGCGGCGATCTCGGCGTTGAACCCCCGACGCTGGTCGCGGCCCTGAGCGGCCCGTAACGTGAGTGCGTCATCACGGCCGGCTGACGAGCCGGACCCGCCGACGGCGGCGTGACGCCGTCGCGCCCTCCGCCGGCCATCGCGTTCGGCAAACGCGAACTTGTTAAATCAGCGCCAAGTCGTGGAAGCCTCCCCGTTAGCCGAATAGACTATGAGTAGGGGCACACCCTCCATTCGCCTCCACGATCGGCGAGGCCGGCCGGCGGACGGCGGCCGAACGCCGCGCGGCGTTCGGGGAGTGCTCGCCCGCCGCCCTGCCCGAGCGGAGGTGTCATCATGATCCTGGACGTTGCCGCTTATCGCGCAGAGATGCCGATCACCCGGCAGTACAGCTTCATGGACCACGCCGCGGTGGCTCCGCTCTCCGGTCGAGCGGCGGAGGCGATGCGGCGCTTCGTCGACGAAGCCTGCGGCCATGCCTACGCCCGCGGCGGCCTCTACCCGGAGGCCAAGCGGGTCCGGCAGCTCGCCGGCCGCCTCCTCCACTGCCACCCGGAGGAGATCACCTTCGTCAAGAACACCAGCGAAGGGCTGAGTTTCGTCGCCAACGGCCTCCAGTGGTCTCACGGGGACAACATCGTGACCACCGGCGTGGAGTTCCCGGCGAACATCTACCCGTGGATGAACCTTCGCCAGCACGGCGTGCGCCTCAAGATGGTGCCGGAAGACAAGGGCCGCGTGCCGCTGGATCGGCTCGTGGACCTGATCGACGACCGCACGCGGCTGGTCACCGTGTCCTCGGTGCAATTCGCCAGCGGCTTCCGCAGCGATCTCGCCGCCCTGGGCAAGATTTGCCAGGACCGCGGCGTTCTGTTCTGCGTGGACGCCATCCAGAGCCTCGGGGTCCTGCCGATCGACGTGCGGGCCATGCGCATCGACTTCCTCTCCGCCGACGGCCACAAGTGGCTGCTGGGGCCGGAAGGCGCCGGGCTGTTCTACTGCCGACACGAACTGCTCGGCCTGCTGCGGCCCTCCTGCGTGGGCTGGCTCGGCGTGCAGGACGCCATGAATTTCTGCGACTACAAGCTCGTCTTCCGCGACGACGCCCGCCGCTTCGACAGCGGCAGCTACAACCTCGCCGGCATCTGGGGGCTGGGGGCCTCCATCGAGTGGCTGCTGGAGATCGGCATCGACAGGATCTGGGAACGCGTGCGGATGCTGACCGACCGGCTGGCGGCGGGCCTCCGCGAAAAGGGCTATCGCGTGGTCAGTTCGCGGGCCCCGGCGGAATGCAGCGGGATCGTCGCTTTCGTCTCCGACACCCATGACCACACCCGCATCGTGAATCACCTGCGACAGGAGTACCGCACGGTCATCACCGCCCGGGAGGGCCGGCTCCGCGCCAGCCCCCACTTCTACAACACCGAGGACGAAATCGACCAGCTCATCGAGCACCTGCCCGGGCATTGATGCTCTCCTCGGCGACCGCCGACGGTCGAAGGCCTCGCCGGACGTCCGCCTGAAGGGAAAGCACCGGCTCTTCCCCTTCCGCCTGGGGCAGCCCCAGCGCCGCGTGGGCATAACGCACCGGCACCCGCAGGCCCAGCCGATTGACCGCCACATCCAGTACCGCGCCCAGCCGCTCAGGTTCCAGCGTTGGGTCCAGCACCCGCCGGAAATGCGGAACCGGCGTTTGCGGGCCGAATCGAAAACGCACCAGCGGCGTCAGCAGGTCCCGCCGCAGCGTCGCCGCCTCTTTCCGCAGGTCGTCGTCGCGAATGTCCCGCCGCACCCGATCATGCACCTGGGCGGCGCCCGCCGTGGCTCGCGAACGGATCGTATCCGTCGTGAGTGTCTGCCCCAGCCACGCCTTGCTGATCTCGCGGTCACAGTACAGGCAAAGGTTCTCGTACAGGTTGGTCTCGCCCGGCATCCGCGGTTGCTGGATATCCAACTGCACCGCCTGCGAAAAAACGCCCACCGCGTCCGCGCCGAGCTGCTTCAGCATCTCCAGCAGCTCCCGCTTCTCCTCCGCCGTGGCCGCCGGCCCGTAGCGGGCGATCCGCACCGGCATGCCGAAGACCTCCGCGAACACCAGCCAGTCTTTGAGGGCGAAATGCTTGGCCAGATACGCCAGCGCCGTCACGCGCAGCAGCCCGCCGCGGGCCGGGTGTCCGCACACCGCCTCCGGTTGATGCACGATGAACTTGTGCGGCGGCAGTAGACTGCCCTCCCGATCGTGATCCCCGACCAGCACGCGAAGGCGATCATGGTCGTCGAGCAGCAGACGGCGAAAGTCCACCGGAACCAGCTCGGCCAGTTGCGGCCCCTGCGGGCCGTGCCGCCACACCAGTTCCACGAGGGCCAGGTTTCGCCCAAGGGCCAGCGCCAGGTGCACCAGCGCCTCCTCCAGGCCCGGCGTGGCGTGCAGGGCCGCCTCGCACCAGGCCGCCGCCGCGTCGGCGGCGCGACGGTCCACCGCCGGACCGCCGGGCACGTCCGCCGCCGAGACGATCCGCCAGGGCAGCCCGGTCACCGCCAGCCGCCGCGTGTGTGCGACGCTGTACAGATGGGCGTCCTTCTCCTCCATCTGCTCGAACAGGGCCATCTGGGCCGCGAGCGAGCCTTGGTCGGCCTCCCGAAAGATGGACAGCAGCCGGGCGGGCGTCAGGCCGTCGGCGGGATAGTCGCGCACGGCATCCTCCCGGCGGGGGCGAAGCCACTGTCCCGGCGCGGGACGACGATCCGCGCGGCTTCGCCAGGCGTGTACGAGTCGGCGCAAGGTGTTCATTTCGCAGGACTCCTGATCTGGCTGATTTTCAGGTGCCGTTCCGACGGCACTACCATACCCCCGCACGCGCGAAAACGGGCCGTTCGGAAGTGATCCACTCGAGGGACTCCGGGTCGTCTCCCGCCGCGTGCAGGCCCAGGGCGGCGGCCCAGAAGCGGTCGGCGTGCCCGCCGGAGGATCGCGGAGCCGCGAGCCGCAGGCCCATGCCGGCGGCGGGCTGCCGGGCCGGAGCGTGCCAGTCCTGCACGATGGCCTCGTCGGCGGGGATGCGGAGCTCGCCGCGCTCGGCGCGCAGTCGGAGACGGCCGGCCAACAGGTTGCGGCGAGCGCCGGTGAAGACCACGGCCTCGACCCGCTGCGGGCCGAAGCGGTGTTGCAGGCGTTCGGCGAGCGGCATGCCGAGGCCGGTGGCGTCCACCGCGCATCGCCGCACCGCGGCCCGCCGCAACAGCCCGGCCACGGCCTCCTCCTGCTCGACGAACGGCGCCGCCGCCAAGACCACGACGCCGCGGGTCAAGAAGACGCCGCCGATCCGTTCCCACAGCCACAGCACGGTCAGGTCCCGTACCCGGCCGAAGTCCACCCCGAGAAAAGCCTCCACCCGCGGCCGCTCGAGACGCGCCCAGTCCACCGTCGTCTCCAGGCCCGGATCCTGGCAGGAGCGAATCAAATCGTACGAGAGGAAACAGGTGGATTCGTCCACGAATTCGCAGCAGAACTCCTGCCGCCAGGCGGTCTCGTCGCCGAGGGCCTCGCGCAACACGTCCGGATCGACCTCCAGACCCTCGCCGATGGCCCGCTCCAGCGGCACGGTCTCATGCACGAACCGCGGGTTATCGCGCAGCCGGAAGAACACATTGCCCTGCCCGAGCGGCGTCGAGGCCACGTCGAGTTCGCCGGATCCCCGCAGCAGGGTGGGAAACAGCGCCGACCAGATCGCCTCGTCGTCGCCGTGCATCGCGAACTCGTCGAGGAACACATCGCCGGTGAAGCCCCGCGCGGTCAGCGGATTGGCCGGCAGACCGATGATCCGTACGCCTCCGGGCAGCCGGGCCTCCAATTGCCTCAGGCTCGTGCCGCGAAAGAAGCCGTGACCGTGCCATTCGCACCACAGCCCGAGGGCTTGGCAGTGTCGCCGCACCTTGTCCATGACCTCGCGACTCTGACGCTCCCCGGCGGAAAGAATGATCTGGTCCCGCCGCCGGGCCAGTCCCCGCAACAGCCGCCGCAGGGAGAAAGTGAAGCTCTTGCCGGTTTGCCTCGCCCAGCAGTTCCAGGTGAAGCGGGCCTCCCGATCGACCGCCCGCCGCTGATACGCCAGCAGGGGAATACATGCAGAAATCCGCTCCAGCGACATCCGCGACTCCGGCCGGCGATGGCTCGACTCGCCCCCCTTTCAGTCTTGCTCCGCGCTCCGCGACCAACGTGCCGACCGCCGGCCCGGCTGCATCCTCCTCCCTGTCACCGCCTCCGGCTTGCACCCGCTGACGCCCTGCGGTGCAATGCCGAGCGGCAGGCGGTTTCGCGGCCCGCCGGGAGGCTCTTCCATGCGCATCCTGTTTCTCGGTTCCAGCGAATTCGCCCTCCCCACCCTGTTCTCCATCCTCAACGACGGCCACGACATCGTGACGGTCGTGACTCAGCCCGACCGCGCCCAGGGCCGCGGGCGGCACCTCGCCCCGACGCCGGTCAAGGCCGAGGCCCTGCGCATCGGCCTGCCCGTGATGGCCGTTGACCAGGTCAACGAACCGCAGGTCGTCTCCACGATCAAATCGCTCCGGGCGGACCTCGCCTACGTTGCCGCCTTCGGGCAGAAGATCGGCCCTGAACTGCTGGCCGCCTTCCCCGTGGGCATCATCAACCTGCACCCTTCCCTCCTCCCCGCACTCCGCGGCGCCGCCCCCGTGCAGTGGGCCATCCTGAACGGCGACACCGAAACCGGCGTCAGCGTGTTCCGGCTCGTCGAAAAGATGGACGCGGGGCCGGTGCTCGTGCAGCGCCGCACGGCCATCGTGCCGGGCGAAACGGCGGATGAACTGCTGGCCCGCCTCGCCCGCGTGGGTTGCGACGCCGTCCGCGCCGCCCTCGAGGCCCTGGTGGCGAATCCGGCGATGCCCGGCACCCCGCAGGATCCCGCTCTCGTCACCTTCGGCCGCAAACTCCGCAAGGAGGACGGCCGAATCACCTTCGACCAAACCGCCGCCCGCGTCGCCCACCGCGTATGTGGGCTGTGGTCCTGGCCTGGCGCGGCCTGCCGGTACGTCTCCGCCGACGGCCGCCGCGATGAAGTCGTTCTGCTCGCCCGCGCGGTACCCTACGAAGGCCTCGCCGTGCCCGCCCGCACCCCGGAAGATTGCGGCCTGATCACCGAAATGCTCGCCGTGCAATGCCTGGATCGGGAACTGTCGCTGTTGGAAGTCAAGCCTGCCGGCGGCCGCCTGATGCCCTGGCCGGATTTTGTGAACGGTCGGCATGTCCGGCCCGGCGACCGCCTGTTGCCTGCCGACATCTCCCCTTGACATACCGGCCCGATCTTCGGTCAGGCGGGCATCCCGCCCACCGGCGTCAGGCCCGTCTCCGGCCCGCGATCGCGCGACGTAGCCGATCTCGGCCGGGCTTCTTGCCGCCACCGCTTGCCGCCGCTCCAATACCGTCACGATGCCCAAGACCTCCTCACCCGGCGCCGCCGCCCGCGATCGTGCCCTTGCCGTCCTGCTCGCCTGCCATGACGGGCAGCGCCTCAGCCACGATCTGCTCGAGGAAATGCAGAAGGCGGAACCGCTCGGCGACGCCGACGCGGCCCTGGCCACGGAACTGGTGCTGGGCGTGCTGCGGCACCGCCTGACGGCCGAGCATCTTGCCGCCCGCTACTATCGCGGCCGTTGGGCGGGACTGCCGATCGGCATCCGCCTGCTCCTGGCCCTGGGCGTCTACCAGCTCTGCTGGCTGGAACGCATCCCCGACCACGCCGCGGTCGATCAGGCCGTGCGGCGGGCACACCGCCACGGCCGCCACGCGGCGGCGACGGTCAACGCGATTCTCCGCAAGGTGGCTGCGGAACGCGGCAACCTGACGGACCGGCCGGACCAGCCCGATCCACGAAGGTGGCTGCCGGTGGAGCCGGGCCGAGGGCGGATGTTCAGCGAAAACGTTTTCCCCGACCCGGCCCGGCGCCCGCTGGAGTACCTCATCGCGGTCACTTCGCATCCGGCGTGGCTCGTGGAACGCTGGCACCGGCGGTTCAAGCCGACGCGGGCACGCCAGGTGTGCGACGCGGGGCAGCGGCGGCCGCCGCTGGTGCTGCGGCCCAATCGACTCCGCATCACCGCGGCTGAGCTGTTCGAGCGCCTGCACCGTGGTGACCACGAAGCCACCCGGCTGGCCGACGGCGAGGCGATTCTGCTCCGGCGGCCCACGGCGGCCCACGACGTGCCCGAAATCGACGAAGGCCTCTGCCAACCGCAGGACAGCACGGCCCAGGCGGTGATCCGAACCGCCGCGCCGCGGCCGGGCGAATTCGTGCTGGATCTCTGCGCGGGAAGCGGAACCAAGACCACCCACGCCGCGGAATGGATGGACAACCGTGGCCTGGTCCTGGCGACGGACGCCGAGGACTGGCGGTTGGAACGCATCGCGCCGGCCGCCGCGCGGCTGGGCATCACCATCATCCAGGCGGTCCCGCTCGCCGCGCTGGAGAAGCGCTTGGCCGACATCGGGCGGTCCCCCGACCTGATTCTGGTGGATGTCCCCTGCACGAATACGGGCGTGCTGGCCCGTCGTCCGGAGGCGCGGTATCGCGCGTCGCAGAAGGCGCTGGCCGAACTGGTGGCGGCACAGCGTGAGATCCTGCTGCGGGCGGAGGCTCTGGCGGGGCCGCGAACGCGAATCGTTTACAGCACGTGTTCGCTGGAAGCGGAGGAGAACGAGGAGCAGGTGCGGTGGTTCTGCGCGGCCGACCGCGGCGGCGACGGCCCATCACCGGCCGGGCCGTGGCAAGTCTCACGAGAGGCGTTCACGCTGCCGGATGCCGACCGCGACGGCGGCTTCGTGGCCGTGTTGACGCGGGCCGAACCGTTGGGAACATCCGGCGGCTGATCCTCGGCCGGCCTCCTGTGGTTCGCGCGATCGAAGCGGCCCCGCCGCCTGCGCGCGACTCGGCCCGCCGCCGCCATTCGCCGCCGGCGGTTCAATAACCCAGCAGGGCGTTGACGAAGCCCTGAATATCCAGACCGTCGAGGCCGCCGCTGTCGTTGAAGTCGCCCTGTAGCGGGTCGCAGCCGGGATACGCCGCGGCATAGGCCGCCGGATCGACCAGGGCCAGCACAAACGCGGGAATATCCCCGGTATTCAGTACCCCGTCGCAGTTCAGGTCGCCGCGCGGGGCGGAGGCGATCGGGGATATCTTCCACAGCACGGTGTTGTACGGGGCGTCGGGATTGCCGCCGGCTTTCACGTACACCGCACCATCATGCAGCGCGGCCGAGCCGCCGCTGCCACTCACGCCGGGCAAGGCCCCGACCTTCATCGTCCGCGTGGCGATGTCGACAACCGCGAAGGTGTTGCTGGCGTTGCCCCACCCCTCGTGGTTGGACGGGGAGCGGCCGGCCATGATGAACAACCCGCCCTGCGAGCCGACGTCCGCCGACCAATTCGGCGGCAGGCCGACCAGCGCCGAGCCGTAGCCCGGCTCGAACGGCAGCAGGCCGAGATCGACGCCGGGGGTGAAGCGGACCTGCCAGGCCGAAGAGTTCCACAGGTCGTCCGGGAACTCGCCGGTGAAGAGGGAGGCGTTGAAATCCGCCGGGCGGAAGCTGTACAGCCGGTCTCCGGTGCCCGCGGGGTTGGTGGTCCAATCGTTCTTGATACCGTAAACGCGGTCGCCGACGGTGGCCAGGTGCGCCGCCCGGCTGAACCAGTCCGGGCTTTCCCCTTCGACGTTCGAAATGGCCGTCCGCTCCGACATCATGGCCCCGAGCTGGTTCAGATTCACCCGCATGAAGGCGCCGCCGTAGTTGTAGCCGACGGCGTGGGCCAGCCCGAAGAGGTAGTCGCCGAAGACCATGACCCCGTGGCTGTAGATCGGCTGCACCGATGCCCAGGACCACTGATCGGTGGCGATGGTGTAGTACACGATCCGCTGGTTGTTCAGCTCGTCGCGGTGCGTCAGGTAGATGCGGTGGGTCCCGGCGTGATAATCCAGTTGCCCGCCGAGCCAGTCGCCGTGCCAGCCGCCCAGGTCGGCGTTCGGACTCCGCAGGGGAACCCAGGTCTGTCCGCCGTCGCCCGAACGATAGAACTGGTAGCTGTCGCGCCGCAGGTAGTATAGATAGGTCCCATCGGAGGTCAGCCCGCTGGCAAAGCTGCTGTCGGCGGGCACGGCCAGCGTGCTGAACTCCACGTCCAGCGCCGCCGCATCCGTGCGGAAGGCGACCACGTTCGAGATCTCCGACCAGTTGCCCACGTCGTCCCGCGTCTTGACGGCCACCCAGTAATCCGTCTCCGCGGCCAGATCGCCCAGCAGGAAGGTCTGCGTCTGACCCACCGGCATCGGCGCCGGCGGCCCGGCCACCGCCGTGGCCGCGCCGAAGTTGCCCGCGTTGATCGGGAAGGTCGCGTAGCGAATGTCGTACAGCGTGGCGTTGCCGACCATGCCGTCATCGCCGGGCGCGGTCCAGCTCAGAGCTGCGGCCGTGGCGGCCACGTCGGTCACGGTGAGGTTGGTGATCGTCGCGGGCGGGGTGACGTCGGCGCCCGCCAGGGCGGGATATATCCGCAATTCGGCCAGCTTGGTCCAATTGGCCTGTTCGCAGGTGATCCGCACATAGCGGCCGGTGGTCGGCACGCCGGCATAGGTCACCCACAGCACGCTCTCATTGGCCGGGTCCATATCCCGCCGCGTGGCCGAGGTATTGCCCCAGTCCACCGACTCGCGAGCAAAGAGCGTCTGCTCGCCGGCGAAGGAACTGCTCGGCGAAACCTCGATGCGGAACTTACGGAAGAAGTCCCCGCCCCAGCCGTTCTGCACCAACACGACCGTGGCGACATCGTAGTTGGCCCCGAGATTCACCTGGAGGTAAGTGCCCACGCCGACATTGCCGGGATCCCACCGCGTGTTGAGGTTGCCGTCCACCGCGTTCGCGGGCGAGCCGCCCACGTTGGAGCTGACGGCCTTGCCCTGGGCAATGTTGGTCAACCCGAGGTTGCCGGTGGGAGAAATATGCACCGGCAGGTCGGCGACCACTTCGGAGGTCTGGCCGCTCCAGTAGGCGAGATTGATCTCCGGAATACGGATGAAGGTGTAATCCTTCTGTCCGAAACCCATGATGCGAACCAGCAGGCTGCCGTTGGTGCCGACGACGTTGATGCGGCCCCAGGGATTGGGCTTGAGCGTGTGGCCGGTCAGCGTGGTGAAGCCGTCGTCCAGCGTGCTCACGTTCGGCAGCGTGACGACCCCGTTCGCGTCGGCCGTGCCCTCGAAGATGGGCTGCCAGTCGAAGCTGGTCTCGTCGGGCGTGACGCCGGCGCGGCTCTGCCAGACCTTGAACTCCGCGAAGGGGATCGGCGTGTTGCCCGCCGCCAAGGCGCGGAACTTGACCACGTCGGGCAGGTCGTAGAGCTGCTCGCCGTAAAAGCCGCGGCGATAGCCGGTGTTGCTGCTGAGGGCGCCGGTGGTCCAGCCGGAAAGCAAGCCGGTCGCCTCGTAGTCCGCGTTGTAACGGGTGTCGCCGCCGCCCATCAGGCCCATGTACGGCGGATAGTAGCCGCGGGTGATGTAGTACGGCGTGCCGTCCTTCACCTGCACCTTGGAAGGCGTGCTGGGCGTGCCCGTCTCCATGTTCATGGTGTAGAGGTCGATCATGCCGAGCTGGTGCGTGCATTCGTGGAGCAACGCCCACTCGATGATCCGCGAGTACTTGGTCGCGTAGGCCTGGTCGGGCCGGAAACCCCACTCTCCGTCGATCAGGAAATTCGTCTGGCAGCCCGGAGTGTGGTTCCCGCCGGCGCAGAGCGTCCCGTCGGGCACGACCTGGATCTTCTGCACGCGGACCCGCTCCAGGCAGCCGTCCTCGGCGAAGCCCTGAAAACGGCTCATCTCGAAGTAGCTCTCATTCCACACCTGTACGTGCCAGTTGAGGAAGTCCTCGAAAGAGTAGCTGCCGACGGCGTTCTGCACGTTGTTGAAGTAGTCGTACATGGATTGCTCGACGTAGAAACCCATGCCCGGCGCCTCGAGGAAGCTGCTCAGCGCATTGTTGTTCTCGCACTGCTCGGCGATCTGGTGGTCGTAGTCGACCTCGAAGGTGACCCAGCGGTCGCGGTGGTCGGCGGATTTTCGGTGCGGGTCGGTGTCGTCGGCCCAGTCGTTGGCGTTCCACTCCCAGTTGTAGAGGTAAGTCTTCTCCTGTCCCACGGCCACTCCGGCGGCGTCCGTGCCGGTGGCCACCACCTGCCCGTTGATCAGCCAGCGGTAGTTGAACGGGCCGGACGCCGAGGTCGTGCCCTTGTTGATCACGTGGGCGGTGAAGGTGACGTCGTCGCCGTTGACGGGCCACTTCGGCGTGTTGGCATAGCCGGGATTCTTCAGCAGCCCCACGCCCTCGTTGTGGAACTGCTTGGTCTCGTAGGTCGGGTTGTAGCGGTAGTATTCCGGCGTCCGCTCAATGTACGTGACGTTCAGGTCCACCGCCCGCGACGGCGGCGTGGGATTGGTCGCGTAGCTGATGACCAGCTCGGGCCGCAGCGTGATCGTCGGCGATTCGGAGGCGTAAAACGTGTTTTGACCGGTCGCGGCGGCGGGATTGGCATACTCCAGCACCCAGCCGTAGTTGGTGGACTCGTTCTGATACCACGCCGCCACATCCGCGGCCAGACCGGTGATCTGCCAGACCCCGCCGGAATACGAACTCCCCGTGCTGCGCGTCACCGTCGCCGTCGCCAGGCGGTCCGTGCCGACACCGCTCGCCCCCGGAGCGTTCCAGGCCAGCGCCTCCAGCGGGTTCGCGGAGTAGAAGCGGTGGTTCCACGAGCAGGCCCAATGCTGCGGCTGCGGCACGGCCCCCATGCTGCCCTGCCGCCACGGGACCAACACGCGGTACACGTTCACGCTGTTGCTCGTGCTCCACTGCCCGGACACCGCCCGCAACTTCAACGTCGCCGTGACGATGACCTTGTTCGGACCGATGGCCCGCGACAGTTCGCGGAACTGGATCAGCACCTTGCGGTTCTGCCCGCCGACCAGCCCCTGCTGCGTTAGCCCGCCGTAGTTCGCCGTCGGGTTGGCCGGGTCGATCTGGGCATCCAGGCACCCGTAGTACTGGTAGCTTTCGCCGGGATACTCCGCCGGCAGCGGGGTGACGGTCAGGCCGTTCTGGAGCGAGATCGTGGTCTGCGCACTCAGACCGGCGGGAGCGACCACGGCAAAAACGGCAGTCCAATACAACAGGCGGTGCATGGCAGGCTCCTGGCGGGCAGTCTCATCATCCCGTCGCCCACTCCGGCATCGGCCGGCGCGGGTGGCGGGATGATGAAACCGTATCGGGGCTTGATAACGATAACATTATAGTATTTTCCCGGAGCCAAGTCAATTCTTCGGCGCCCCGACCCGCCGCGAACGTTGGGGGATTCTCGGAGCACAGGACGGCGCCAACGGGCGGGCAGCAGGACCGGTCGCCCTCATCACGCCGGCGTTACCGCGGAAAGGATGGCTGATCTCGCGATGCGGCGCGTGAACGACCGTGGTCCCCGTCAACCCGTTGAGTCCCCGCGAGCTCTGTCCGACTTGCCCCCGCTCCGTTGCTCCACGGTGCCGGCCAGAAGCCGCGCCTGTCGTCGCCGGCACGCTCATCCGTCAAAACGTTGCCACCACCGCGCCACGAACCCCACAACGAAGTCCACGTTGTCAGTCGCCGCCTCCGTGGATAGTCTGCGCCGCATGATCGCCCCCGATGAAGCCCCGGCCGCTGCCGCCGTGCCGGCCCACCCCGCTCGATCCGGCTGGTTGACCGCGGCCGTCGCCGTGGCCGCAGCCGCGCTGCTGGCCCGGCGGGCGGACGGCGTCAACCTCCTGCCGGCCTGGGCACTGTGCGGCCTGCAAATCCCCGCCGTCGCGGCCTGGCTGCACTGGCGATGCGGCTGGTTCGGCTTGCGTGCCGGCGGCCCGTATAGCGGCGTGGATCGCTGGCTCACGGTCCTGACGGCGGCCGCGGCGCTGGATCTGTCGCTCCACCGCGGACGTCCGGAGATCGGCCTCGCGGCCATGACCCTGTTCGCGGCGGGCCTGCTACTGCTGGACGCCGGCGGGCGACTCTACGAACGCCTGGAAGCCGCGGTCGCCTGTCCCGCTCGCGTGCTCCGACTCCTGGCCGGGCCGTGGCTGGGGATGATCCTGCTGGCGACCTTCCTGCTGTCGTTGCCGATCGCCACCCACTCCGCCGTGCCGGACTATCGGCACAACTTCTGGGACCACGTGCTCAACAGCGGCTACGCGGCGGTCAGTGCCGCCTGTCTGGTCGGCACCTCGATCTACGGGCTGGGCGACGACTACTCCTTCTTCGGCCAGGCGGTCATCGTCGTGGTGACCCACCTGGCCGGGCTGGCCGCGGCCGCCGTCGGGCTGGCCACCGTGCGGCCGTTTCTGCTGAACGCCTGGCGGCTGCGAACCGTCTGGATGGTCGGCCTGGGTCTCGAAGCCGTGGCCGTCGCCGTGATGATTTCCTCGTGGCGGCCGGAGGACGCCGCCGCCCTCTCCGCCCGCCTGGGTTGGGGCGTCGTCCACGCCGGCGCCGCCCTTTACAACAGCGGCCTGATCTTCCGCCACGACGGGCTGGCTCGCTACCTGGGCGACTCCGCGGTGTTCACCTCGATCACCACGCTGGCCGTGGCGGGTTCGCTGGGCCTGCCGGTCCTGCTCGACTTGCTGCTGGGGCACCGCGGCCCGCCGGCGGCCCCCCCGGCCGACCCGCGCAACGCTCGAACACCGCCGCTGCCGTCGCCTCCGTGGCATTCGCTACCGTCGGCGGAGGCCGTGACGGCCTTCCTGTTGCTGCTGGCCGCCGCGGCCCTGTTGTGGTTTCTGGAAACGCCGTGGCCCACGGACTACCCGTGGAGCCTGCCGGACCACTGGGTTCCACAGCGCCCGCTGTATTTCGAGGATGGCGGCGCCTCGCTCCGCGACGACCTCCCTGGAACGCGACGCTGGACCCTGGCCGTGTTCACCTCCGCGACGCTCCGCTCCGCCGGCCTCCAGAGCGTCGCCCTCGCGGAAGGCGCCCTCTCCTGGCCGGGATTCGGCACCGTGCTCCTGGGGATGTTCCTGGGCGGTGGGCTGGGCGGCACGGCCGGCGGCCTCCGCACCGCAGCACTGGCCCTGCCTGTGCTCTGCCTGCTGCGGCGGAGACGCTGGGCGGAGACGCCGGCCGGAGAATCCGTCCGCCGTCTCCTCTGGCGCGCCGTGCTGCTGTGGTGGCCGGCCTGGGCCGCGGTCAACGCCGGGTCGATCTGGCTCCTGCACGCCGCCGGAGCGGTCAACGGCCCCGACGCGGTCCTGGAGGCCGTCGCCGCGGTCAACGGAGTCGGCCTCTCCACCGGCCTCGCCATCCATTTGACCTGGTCCGGGCGGCTGGCGATGATCCTGTTGATGCTGGTCGGGCGTCTCGGGCCGACGGCGTTCTGGCTGGCCGTCAGCGACCGTCTGCTCGCCCGCTCCAGCCCGGCGACGGCCCGGGCCGCGTCCGGAACCTCCACCGCATGACCAAACCCGCGCCGGAATCCCGCCCCACCCTGAAACCGGCCGACGCCCAACGTCGCCGGCGAGAGGCAACGGTGAAACTCGGCTTGGCGCTGGCCGTCTGGGGATGGACCGCGGCCGGTTGTGAGTCGCCGCCGCCCTCGATCCGGGAGCGGCCCCTCATCTCCATCGTCCGCGAAACGGAGGGTCAAGCCCGCATTGACGGGCTGGAGCCGATCCGCGGCTTCGCCCAAGGACGGGATCACACTTTCATCCATTGTCTGGAGATCGTGCTCGCCGCGGTGGGCCGCTATTACACCTACGACGAATTAATGGGGTTCTCCGGGTTGGCCTTCCGTTTGCAGTTCCGCGTGGACCGCTGGGACCTCGGCAATGCCGATCCCTTCCTCGGGGAGAACTGCGCCGAGCCGCTCTTTGCCGCCGTCGGGCTGGACTACACCCTTCACGTGGTCCGACGCGACGAGATCGCCGAAGTCAACGCCCTTCGTGAAGCCATCCGGCAGAGCCTCGACAACGGAATGCCCGTGCTGGCGACCAACCTCATCCCGCCCGAGGACTGGGGCATCATCACCGGTTACCGTCCGGACCGCACGTGGCTGTGCCGCGCCTACCACGGCGGCGCCGAGGCCGTGGACCGCCCGGCCACGGGCTGGCCCAGTGTGGTGGTGATCCTCTCCCGGCTCCCCGCGCCGATGCCGCGGCCGGCCGCCCGCGAAATCTCCCTCCGCCGGGCCGTGGCGTCCTTCGATCTCCAGCGGTCCGGCAACTACGCGGTGGGCGACAAGGCCTTCGACAACTGGTGCCTCAGCCTGGCCACGGTCCAGGACCAGCGCTACGTCCACGCCAACTTTTGGACTTACGTCACGCTGATCGACGCGCGGGCCGCGGCGGTCCGCTACCTCCGCGCCATCGCCGCGTCCTTCGGCCCCAAGGCGATGCATCTGTCCGCCGCCGCGGAATGGTACGACAAGGAAGTCCGGCTTCTGCTCCGCGGCCTGGCCCACGTCCCCTCGGCCCGCCGCTTCCCGAATTCCCTGCCGCCCGTGGAGATGCGCAACCGCCAGGCGGAGATCCTCCGCGAAGCCCAGAAGATGGAACGCGCCGCGATCGACGCCATCCGTAAGGCTCTCTGACACCCGATTGTCCGCTGGCCGAATTACACCGTCGCCTATATTCTGGGGGAACGGCTGAATCCCTCTCGTACGCGTTCCGCCGGACGCTCCCTCGGCCGCCCCATCGTCACAGGAGAGCAAACCATGTTCCTGCGTGTCGCCTCGATCGTGCTGGCCGGATCCTGCTGGTCTCTGGGCGGGGCGTCGCCCCCGCATGAAGCCGCGACCGAACTGCGGGCCTACCCGCGAACCTGGCCCGCCGACATCTCCTTCGAAGCCGTCGTCGACTCGCAGCCTTTTCCCGCAATGAAGTACCCGGTCCCCATCATCGGCTGGAAGCACCATCCGGAGGAATTCCACGTCACGCCGACCGGCGGACTGGTCCTGCCGCGGAACGCTCCTCATGCCGGCTTGTTCCTAGCCATGCTGGTCGAACCGCTCGGCGCCTCGCGTCCCGCGGATGAAGGCCGGCTGCTACCGAACCCGGATCAGGCCGCTGCTCGGTTGATCGACGGCTATCTGCCGGCGATTGAACACACCTGGGAACTCGGCGACCTGCGCCTCACCCAAGTCGCGTTGGCCACCCTCGCCGCCGGAGACGAGGTGCGCACCGGTCGCGAGCCGCTGCTGGCCCACGTCCGCACGACTCTGGCCAATCGCGGCGAAGCCGAACGCTCGTTCCATCTGGCCCTCCAGTTCGGTGAAGCCGTGGGCGGACACCCGCTTCGCCGAATTCCGCCGGTCTACCCTCGTGAGCTGTCTTGGCAGCCGCCCTGGGTGCTGGAACCGGACGGCCGCGTCGCCGCGGTGATCCTGACGCCGAAAAAAGGGATCTCGTTTGCCCCTCTGCCGCCGTTGCCCCCGGATCAACCCGACAAGTACCTGGTCCGCAATGCCGACGCGGCCACGGTCTCCTCGCCCGCCTACACGATCGAGATAACGCGCCAAGGGGATGCCGTGCGGATCGGCGATTGGCACTCGCCCTGCGGGGTGGAGTTCTATGTCGAAGCCTCCCGCTCCCACAACCTGCCGATCGCCGTGGATGTCGAGGTGACGACCGGCGACGAACCCGCCATCGTGGTCGGCGGGATCTACCGCACCGGCTTCAGCGTCGCGCAGCGGCCCGCGGCCGAATACCTGGCCCCGGGCGAACACGGCGGCCCCGTCCCGTGGGTCGAACTGGCCAAGCGGCTGCCGCAAGGTCGCAGCCGCTGTTCCCTGAGGGCGTATTTCCCGGTCGGAACAGCCCGCGAACCCGTCGGCGCCTGGGAGCCGATCATCTACTGTTCACAACCGGGCATTGCGCCGCGGTTCAGGTATCGCACCGGCGGTCGCGGGGATGAAAACCGCCTCTCCGTGGAAGTCCGGCTGGCGGCGGGCGAATCCAAGAGCATCGAGTGGGTCGTTCCCTACTATCCTCTGCCGCGCGAAGCATTACCTGACCCCACCGGCCTCGACCATGACCGGTCCCTGGAACGCCTGCGGCGTTTCTGGAGCCGGGAGTTGAACCGCAACGCCGAATTCATCGTGCCGGAGCAACGAGTCCGCGACGCCTACCGTGCCTGCCTGGCCAACAACCTGATGCTGACCGACCGGGACCCCCGAACCGGCCTGCTGCACATGCACCCGGATCCCACGGCCTATGAGTACATCTGGGCCGGAGACAGCGGCGTGATCCTCCAGGCCATGGATCAATACGGCTACCACGCGGAAGCGGCGGATTGGATGGAGGTCTTCCTGGCCACTCAAGGCGCTCGCGGACCCGATGGCGAGGTGGAATCCACGGACGGTTTCTTCTCCGGCGACGCGCCGCCCAAGTGGATGAATGACAACGGCTTCATCCTCTGGGCCATGTCCGAACACTACAAACTCACCGGGGACGCGAGTTGGCTCCGGCGGGTCGCGCCCAATATGCTCAGGAGTTGCGAGTGGATCATTCGAGAGCGCGCCAGAACCAAGAAGCCTGCCGCGGACGGAACCCGGCCCCGCCACTATGGATTGCTGCCCAAGGGCACCCCGTCCGACATCGGCATCTGGGACTACTGGTACTGGTCGGACAACTACAGCTACCTCGGACTCCGCGGCGCCGCGGAGACCCTGGCCGAAATCGGCCTCAAGGACGAAGCCGAACGGCTGGCCGCCGAGGCCGACGACTATCGCCAATGCCTCCGCGACTCGATCGAGGCGTCCATCAACCGCGAGGTCGATCCGCCCTTCGTCCCGCCGGGCCCCTATTGGAACGACCGGCCCACCTCCGACTACATGCAGAAAACCTGGTACTCCATCACCGGGCCGATCTACCTGACCGAGGGCGCCGTGATCGATCCCCGCGGCGAGCAGGCCGCATGGATCCTGGAGTGGATGGAGCGGCTGTGCCTCTACACCGGGCTGCCGGCCTTCGGCGAAGGGGCCATCGACCCGTACTACGTGTACAACCAGGCCCACACGCAATTGCTTCGCGGCGAGACGCAAAAGTTCCTCTGGACCTTCTACAGCCTGCTGGCCTACAGCATGTCCCGCGGCACCTACGCCACCATCGAAGGGCACAACCTGCTCACCGGCTACAACGGCGAAGCCTGGGATGCCAACCGTCAGCCCCACATGCACTCCAACAGCCGTTTCCTCGCTCAACTCCGCATCGCCCTCGTCCTGGAGGACGGCCCGACGCTCCATCTGCTGGCCGGCACGCCGCGGCACTGGCTGGCCCCGGGCAACACCATTGAGGTCCGCCGCGCGCCCACCTGGTTCGGTCCGGTCAGCCTGACCGCCCAGGCCGGTGCCCCGCCCGCCTCGGCGACGGAAGGCCCTTCGCCGGCCACGACCCGGCCGAATGCCTCCGCCCCAGTCGCGGCCCCGGCATCTGCGCCCGCGGGCCTCGGAGAGATCCGCGTCACGGTCGATCCGCCCACCCGCCGTCCCGCCCAGATCGTTCTGCATCTGCGACCGCCGGCGGCCTGGGGACCGCTCCGCACCGTGGAGGTGAACGGCCGGCCCTGGGCGGACTTCACTGAGGAAACCATCCGGCTCGGGCACTTGAAGGAGAAGGCACAACTCGTCTGCCGGTTCGATGAGTAGCCTCTGGCTTGCCGGCTCCCGCCTGGTGGACGATGCCCGCCGCACAGCCCCCCTGCGCCGTCCCTCTCCGGACCGCCACCGTGGGCAAGGACGCTGCCGCAGCAGCCACCCGCCGCAGCGGCCGCCGCGAGCAAGGACCAACCACTCCCCGACCATCGCGGCTCAATTCTTCGCGGTTCGTGCCGCCCGACAACCGACCACGACCAACCAACCGCTGACTTGCCCGCGAAGGCCCCTATGGCGCGTACGCCCGCAGTTCCCGCAGGCTCCGCACCGGGATGTTGTCGATCATCTCCGGCGTCAGGGCCGTGATGCGCCAGGCGTCGCCTTCCCGCCGCCACAGGATCCGCCAACGACCCCAGTGCGGCTCGCCGACCGCTCCCCGAACGCTGACCGTCGCCCGGGCCGCCAGCTTCATCTCCGCCGACGAATCCTCGATCCGCACCTCCACGCTCGTGCGCCGCGTGTCGCGGACCCGGATGTGCCGCCACAGGCCCTCGATCAGTTCCAGCACGCCGTCGCGGTCGAGACCGTCCGCCTCGTAATCGCGGCTGAACTTCGACGCCAGCCCGTGGGCGTCCGCCGCCTCCACGGAGGCAACGACCGCCTCGAGGGCCTCCATCACCCGCTCCCGCTCCGTCACCACCAGCGACTGGACCACGAACAAGGCCGCAATCCCCGCCAGCGTCAGCGGCAGGCCGTAACGCGAACCCCACCCCGTCCACCGCCGCCGCCACAGCAGCACCACGGCAAAGGCGGCAAAGGACAGCACCCCGAGCCGCAGCGGGCTCTCGAACAGCGTACAACGAACGAAGTCCGTCATGGCTCCGGCTCCGCCGGCCTACCGGCCGCTCACGACCACCGCCCCGCCGTTGGCGAGCCCCAGCAGCACGTCGCCGCGGGCCTGCCCGAACCGCGCGGCAGGATCCGGCGGCAACGGCTCACCCTCGATCCGCACGATGATGTCCCCCGGCGTCAGGCCCGCCCGATCCGCCGGCGAACCCTCCACGACCGCCAGCACCAGGAGCGCACGAGCCGGAAGATTCCCGCCCTCTCGAAGGGAAGGATCCACGTCCATCAGCGTCGCCCCGCGAAAGCCGAACGGCGGTGCCGCTGTCGACGGCGCCGGGGTCGGGCGGCGGGACAAAGTCAGCTCGAAACGCAGCGGTTTCCCTTCGCGGAAGACCTCCAGCAGCACCGTCTCCCCCGGCCCACGTTCGCCGGTCATCTGGATGAAGTGGTCGGGCGACATCACGGCCACGCCATCCACCGAGATAATCAGGTCTCCCCGCCGCAGTCCGGCCTGGTCGGCCGCGCCGTCGTCCAGAACCGCCTCCACCACGGCGGCCGTCCCCGCGGGCAGTCCCGCTGCCCGGCGCTGGGCCTCGCTCGGCGATCCCACCAGCACGCCGACATAGCCGTATTCGATCGACTCGCCCGCCAGCAGCCGCTCCACAACACGGCGAATGCGAGCGTTGAACGGCACCGCGAACCCCATGCCGTCTCGACCGGCCCGGGTCGATTCCGCAGCCGTGATGACGCCCAGCACTCGACCGCAGATGTCCACCAACGGGCCGCCGCTGCTCCCGGGCGCAATTGGGGCCGTGAACTGGATCATGTCGCCGTAGTAGCGGTCGTCTTCGGCCCCGAGCGTCTCCGGCAGCGACCGGCCCAGCCCGTTGACCAGGCCCGTGCTGACCACCGCCTGCCCGTCCGCGGCCAGCCCGCCGGGATTCCCGAACGCCAGCACGATCTGGCCGCGACGAGGCGAGGCCGTTTCCCCCCACGGCAGCGCTGGCAGCGACCGGGCAGGTACGCGGAGGACCGCCAGGTCGGAACGCGGGTCGGCCGCCCACAGGCTGGCCCGGAACCGCCGCCCGTCGGCCAGCGTGACGAAAATCGCCCCCGGCTGGGCGACCACGTGCTGGCTGGTGAGTACGAGACCGTCCTCGCGGATCACGAAGCCGGTTCCGAAGTCCGCCCAAGCCGTCAGCGGAGGGGCAGATCCAGCTCCCCGGCCCCCGCCCGGCGGCAGCGGCCCGGATTCGACCTGAATCGCCACCACGGAAGGGCTGACCCGCGCGATCAGTTGCTCGATCGCCTGTTCGTACCGCTCCAGTACCTCCGCCGCCGTCAGCGGCGGTGGGGTCGTCTCCCCAATCCGCGACGCCGGCTCGCTCGTGGGAAGCGAAGCCGGCGTGCCCGTCTCCGGAGACGCCGGCTCGCCCGCGACCGGCCCGCTCGCCGCCGTCGCGGGCAGCGACGCGATCGCCCGGTCCCCCGCGGCCTGGTGATTGGGAGCCGTCGTCGTAGTCGACAGGGAACTGACCTGCTCAGGACGGGTCTGCGCCGAACCGGCCTGTGCCGTCGCCCGCGGGTCGGAGGTCCACCGCGTCGACACCGGCACGGCGGCCATCAACGCCGGTCCGGCCGAAACCAAAACCGCGAGCAACGCCCGCCGTGCCCCCCGGCAGTGGAGTGACGCCCGGATGCTCATGCCCGACTCGGGCCCGCCCGAAAGCGGACGGGTCTCGTGGTTGGCTCGCGCGGTCGCCGACGGCTACGGGACGTCGAACTCGACCTTCTGGCGGTCCTTGCCGGCGGAGAAACTGACGATCTTCACGCCGGGGTCGACAAGGAAAAGGTAGCCGAATCGCCGTTCCTCCGGTTTGGCGTTCTTAAGCGCCGTGCTGGTCACCTTCTTCGGCTTCTTCAAGGCCCGCTCCGGCACTTCCGCCTCCGGCCAGTATTGCAGCTCGAACAGCGTCTCGCCTTCGACCTCGGCGACGGAATACACGCCGACGGCGAAGTACTCGTTGCCGTCCGCGTCCCGCACCTTGATCTGCGCGGCAACGGTCGCCGCATAGTTGAGGGCCTTGCCGAAAAGGCTCTCCGGGAAGTTCTGCTCCGCGCCGACCTGCACCAGCCGTTTGCCTTCGGGCACGAGAAACTCGGTCACCGCGTCGTCGCCCTCGGGGAGCTTCTCCGGAACCGCCACGACCACATGGCCTTCGTTGAACTTCCCGCCCCGCAGGCACCTGGCCACCGTGGAGTCTTTCTTGGAAAGCGGCATCGGCAACTGGGGAAAAACGCCGGTCCGTTCCTTGACGGCATTGGCCACGTGGGTCCGCCCCTTCGGCGCTTCCCCGACGTCGGCCTCCTTGGGTTTCTCGGCGGCCGCCTCCGGCTGCTCGGGCTTGGCGCTGCTCATCGAAGCCGGCGCCCCGTTGGCCGTCAGCCCCTTCAGCAGGTGTTCAGGGGGCTGCTCCATCCGCATTTTGTCGGTGATGACCGCCCGGGCCCCGTGCTTGAACTCCATATACCACGGCACGAAATTCGGGTCGTCGGGCACCTCGAACACCACCATGATGGTGTAGGAGGTCGGCACGTCGCCCTTGCCCAGATCCGCCACCCGCTGCGTGGCCTTCGGGCTGAGCACCAGGTCCGTGAGCGGGCCGAATCGCACCAGCCTGGCCGCCTGGCCCTTGCGTAGCTCCTTCCAGTTGTGCTCCCGGTGCGTATAGATGTCGCTCAGCCCCACGGCCGGATACACCGCCGGCGGCCGGCCCTTGGTGCGCGGCGCGTTCCTCTCCGGCAACACGCTGCCGACCAGACGGAACTGCGGAGCGCGGAATCGAATCTCCCCCGTCGTGCCGGGGTCGCCCGCGGAGGTCTTGAGCGTGACCTGGTAGGCCTGGAACTTCTTGCCGGGCGGGGCCTCCTCCGTGGCGAACTCTCGAAGCAGGCTGTTGCCCTCCAGCTTGTGCGTGGCGTGATCGATCTGGCGCAGGTCGCAGTACGCATTGACGCTCAAGCTGTCCTTCGGCACCGCGAAGGCCGCCTCCGTCTGCGGCGCCGACCGGGCGCTGTACAGCTCCGTCAACAGGTCCGGCCGGGCGTACTCCAGGGGGTTGCCCCCGCCGAAGCGCCCGTTGGAAAGGAGATTGGCCAATCCGACGGTGAAGGCGTCCGGCTTGAACAGGAAGTCCTTCTCCACGGTGCGGCCCTGCTTGTCCTGCTGGAAACGCTCGAAGCCCACCACCGACGAGCCGATCGGCAGCATCTGCACGCCGATCAGGGCCGAGCCGACCAGAATCATGCCGCTGAAGAAGCCGAACAGGGCGCCGCCGCCCCGCTCCACGTACAGATGGAAGGTGATCCCGTTGGGCACCAGCTTGTCCGAGGCCACCCGCATGATCAGCAGCGCCAGCACGAAGATGCCCATGAAAGCCACCGGCAAGCCCAGGCCGGGGTTCAGGGATTCCGCCCACAGACCGTGCACTTGCTCGTAGTAGGCGAAAGCCAGCATGGCCGCGATCATTGCCTCGAAGAACATGATCACGCTGCTGAACAGCCCCTGGTAGGCCCAGAAGGCCGCCACCAACAGCACCATCAGGCCGGCGACGATGGAAAACAGCATGGCTAGCCTCGCGAACGCCCGCTCCGACCGATGGCCGGAACGAGTCCTGAACAACCGGCCGAGCGGCCCACCGCCCGACCGCGGCCGGAAAACTCAAGCCCCGGCCGAATCGTCCTTGGTCACCCGCAGCACCTCGTTGATGCTGGTGACGCCGTCGTACACCTTGCGGAGGGCGACTTCCTGCAAATACAGCAGGCCCTTCTTCCGGGCCTCGGTCTTGATCGCCTCCAGGTCGCCCCCGGTCCCGATCAGCCTCCGCAAACCGTCGTCGATGACCAGCATCTCGAACACCCCCGTCCGCCCCAGGTAGCCGCTCCCCTGGCAGACCGGGCAGATGAGCTGATTACCGTGCTTGTCGGTCTCGATCTCCTCCGGATTCGGCGGCCGGTAGAACGGGCGGTTCTCGCCCATCGGCAGGTTACCCTTCTTCAGCAGGGCCGGGTCCGGCCGGTAGGCCTTGCGGCAGTTGGTGCAGAGGATGCGGACCAGCCGCTGATTGGTGATGGCCAGCAGCGACACCGCGGCCAGGGGATTGTTGGCCACCCCGTCCAGGTAGCGGCGGAGCGCCGCCAGGCAGCTCTTGGCGGTCATGCCCAGGTACAGCTTCTTGTTCTGTCGGCCGGCGTCCGCGGCAAAGCTCATGGTATCGTTGTCCGGCGTGTCGCCGGCCATGGCCACGTCCGGTTCCATGCGGATGATGGAACGCCAGCGGTTGCCGAAGGACACGTTGCCGTCGCTGGCGTCGTACAGGTGCTGGGTGATGTTCTCCAGCGTCATGCTCTTCTGGATTTCCAGCGTGTGGATGTTCTGCATGAAGGCGTCGTGCGACCGCAGAATCGCATACAGCGTGGCCGTGACCCCGCTGCCCCGCGGCCCGGTAACCAGCACGACCCCCTTGGGCAGGGCGATGATCTGCTGGAACACGGCGAGTTGCTCCGGCAACAGGCCGAGGTCCGGCGGCCGGAACTTGCTCTCCTCCGCGATCATCTTGAGCAGGACCCGTTCCCCCGAGGTCGTCCCCGAGGCCCGCGCCTCGATGTCCACCGCCTTGTCCGACTCTCCGCCCGCCCCGATCGTGGCGTTGAACTTGCCGCTCTGCGGCTTTCGCCGCTCCTCGACGTTCATCCCGGCAATCCGCTTGAAGTGATTCAGAATGTACGGGCCGAGTTGGGCGTCGATCGGCTCACAGGCCCGATCCACCCCGTCCACCTTGTAGATCACCTTCACCGGCTGCTCCGGGACGAAATCCAGCCGCACATCGCTGGCTCGCCGCCAGATCGCGTCGAACAGCAGGTCCTGCAAGGCCTGATAGCCGGCGTGCTCCGCCGGATCGGTCGGCCACGGCGGCATCTTGTCCTCGAAGTTGCGAATCCGGACCTTGTCCTTGGCGTGAGCCGCCTCCGCGCTGAGCTTCACCTTGTCGCCTTGCGTCAGACGCCGGAGATGCGCCGGGGTCAGCACCGTTTGCGATGGCGAAACCCGCTTGTTGCGGATCACCACGTAGATGATGATCACCGTGCCGTAGCCCACGGCGAAAATCGCCAGGCCCGCCCAGAAGATCGGCACCAGCGGCCACACCACCAGACACAGTGCCCCGACCCCGAACACCAGCGGCGGCCAGAGCGTCGGCGGCAGCTTGACCCGCTTGATGTCAGCCTGCACCCAGGCCGTATTGTGCGCCCAGAGCAGCACCGCCAAAAAAAAGACGGCGATGTAAACCGGGCTGAAGTAGTTGCCCTGCTCGGGCGACTGCGCGAGGACGGATGACGTGATCATGTCGGCAAGCACCGCAAATAACATGGAGTTCGGTCTTTAACTCAGGCTGGCTGTCGGAAGCAAGGCATCGGGCCATTGTAAGGCAAGTCCTCCGCCAGGAAAACCTCAAATGCCCCGCTCGCCTCGCGAACCGCTCCGCTCCCCTTTGGCCCGGCAGGGACTGCTAATTTTCAGACCTTGCCGGGCCGGTGCCCCCCGGCTCGACCCCCTCACGCCGTCCCCGAGACCCGCTCGACTTCCTGCACGGTCGTGACCCCCTCGATGACCTTACGGTAGCCGCTCTCCGCCAGGGTCGCGAACATCCATTCCCCCGCCGCCCGACGAATCTCCGCGATCGTCGGATTGGTCAGAATCACATCACGAACCTGGGCGTTGAACATCAACGTCTCGAACAAGGCCATCCGCCCCCGATAACCCGTATTCATGCATTTCTTGCACCCGACCGCCTCGTAGAACAACCCATGCGCTCGATCCTCGATCCGGCCCCGCCGCAGCACCGCCGCGTCCGGCCGGTAGGGCCGCTTGCAGGTCGGGCACAACACCCGCACCAGACGCTGCGAAATGCACATTGTCACCGAGTTGGCAATCAGGAATGGCTCCACCCCCAGGTCCAGCAGCCGGAACACCGTCCCAACCGTGTCCCGTGCGTGCAGCGTCGTCAGCACCAGATGGCCCGTGGTCGCCGCCTGCATGGCCATCCGCGCCGTGTCCATGTCGCGAATCTCCCCAACCAGAATCACGTCCGGGTCCTGCCGCAGCACCGACGACAGCACCGAGGCAAACGTCACCCCGTGGGCCGGATCAATGCTGATTTGCGTGGTGTTCGCCAGCTCGTACTCCACCGGATCCTCGATGGTCACGATGTTCCGCGTCTGGGCGTCGATGGTCTGGAGCGCGGTGTACAGGGTGGTCGTCTTCCCGCTGCCGGTCGGCCCGGCCAGGATGATCATGCCCGCATCCTGCTGGCAGACCCGCGTCAGCTCCGCCACCGTGTCCAGGTCCATGCCCAGATTCTCGAACTGGCTCGGAACCGTGCTCTTGTCCAGGAAGCGGAGGGCCAGCTTCTGCCCGTGCACCGTCGGCGTCAGGTTGATGCGGAAATCCACGCGGCGGTCGGGCAGTTCCACCGCGAAATTGCCCTCCTGCACGATGCTCTTCTTGGCGATGTCGATCTCGCAGAGGATCTTGATGACGTTCAAGATGGCCACGCCCATCTTGGCGGTGACTTCGCCCACGGAATGCAGCAGCCCGTCGATGCGAAAGCGAATCGCATACACCTCCGCCTTCGGCTCGATGTGGATGTCCGTGGCCCGCGTACGGAAGGCGGCGAAGAGTAGCTGCCGAAAACCCTCCAACGCCTCGGCCGGGCGGCCGCGATCGTTCTTGTCGAATGCCAGCGGCTCCGCGCGGCGGTTCAGCAGGCGGATGTCGCGGGCCACCTCCGGCGCCCCCGGCGGGACCGGCACATTGACGCACGCCTCCATCAGCGGGCCGAGCTGCCGCGACAGCGGCCCGACCACCATGGCCCGCGCCGCCAGCGTCGTAGCCACCTTCTGCCGATCCGCGGGCGAAGGCGGCAGTTCCTCCTCTTTCTCCTCCACCACTTCGGCCACCGGCAGCGTGGCCGACGGCTCCTCGGCCGCCTCGTCCGGCAGGATGCGGATGAAGGTCGTGCCGATCCGCAAGCTGTCGCCCAGGGCCATGTTGGCCTCGATCACGCGATTCGGGCCGATCCAGGTCCCGTTCTGGCTGCCGAGGTCCTTGAGCCGAAAAATCCCCCCGCGATGCTCGATCTGGCAATGGTGCCGCGACGCCACCCGGTCGCCCAGGACCAGCGTGTTGTCGCCGGCCCGCCCGATGGTCACCAGCTTGCCATCGAAGGGGACGATCCGCGTGTCGCCGTTCGCCTTGATCTCCAGCCTCGGCATGGGAATACCCGCGTCTGGTTGCCCGCTGCCCCGAGCCGGCGCGTCTTCCCTATTGTACCATCACGCCCCATCGAGGTCACGCCCGCGGCGGGCCGCCGGGCCGTGGATTTCCACCCGACACGGCGGCAGGGCCTGCAAGAACCGCCGCCCGTAGTGCTTCGTCCGAATCCGCCGGTCTAGGATGACCACGATCCCCCGGTCGGTTCGGCTGCGGATCAGCCGCCCGAAACCCTGCTTCAGCTTCAGCACCGCCTCCGGCAACTGGAACTCCATGAACGGGTCGCCCCCACTCGCCCGAATCGCGTCGATGCGGGCCTGCACCAGCGGCCGATCCGGTACCGCGAACGGCAACTTGGTGATGATCACGTTCTCCAGGGCCTGTCCGGGCACGTCCACCCCCTGCCAGAACGAATCCGTCCCCAGCAGCACCGCCGCCCGCGACTTCCGAAATCGCTCCAGCATGCGGCTCCGCGAGAACTCCCGGCCCTGCACCAGCAGGGTCATGCCCCGCTCCTCCAGAAACGGCCCCAGCAGCTCGGCGGCCGCGTTCATCGCGGCGTAACTCGTGAACAGGACGAAGGCCCGCCCCTGCGACAGCTCCAGGTACTCCTCGATCCGCTGACAGGCGGCGGCAAGGAAGCCGCCGTCGTTCGGCTCCGGCAGGCCCGTCTCCAGGTGCAGCGTGACCTGCTTCGCGTAGTCGTAGGGGGAATCGAGGCAGACCTCCACCGGGTCCGGCACGCCCAGCCGGCTGCGGATGTAGGCAAACCCATCCTCCCCGCCGGTGGAAAGCGTCGCGCTGGTCAGCACCACTGCTTTCGTCTTTTCGAACAACGTCTCCCGGAGCATCTCGTCCACCCGCAGCGGCGCGGCGTGGAGCGTCGCCCGCGACTCGCGGCCCTCGTCGTACTCCACCCAGTACACATAGTTCTGGAGCGTCTGCATCAGCAGGGCGTCGACCGTCGCCGCCGCCTGAACGCAGCGATCCACGAAACTGTTCAGCTCAAAGCGGTCGTCGTCGTGGTCCAGCCGCTTGCGCAGCCCTTTCAGCCCCTCGGCGAGTTCCGTCAGCGCCGGGCTGACCAGGTTCGGCAGCTCCAGCGGCCGGTGCAGCCGCACGGTCCCCTGGCGGCCGGGGTACGCCTGACGCAACGCCTCCACGAAGGCGTCCAGTCGCGACTGGGCCTCCACGACCTGCTTGACGATCTCCGGGCTTTCCAGCAGCGCCAGAAAGCCGCGGCCGGTCCGCTCGTTGAACAGGCTGGTCAGCAGGTGGCGGACCTGCGCGGAAGAGAAGCTGCTGCCGAAGTGATCGCTGGCCACCGACTCCAGGTTGTGGGCCTCGTCGAAAATCACGAAGTCGTAATCCGGCAGAAAAGTCACATTCTGCCGCCGCAAGGCCAGGTCGGAGAAGAACAACGCGTGGTTCACCACCAGCAGGTCGGCGTCCTCGGCCTCCCGCCGCGCCCGCTGGTAGAAGCAGCGGTCGTAGAATTCACACCGCGCCCCCATGCAGTTGTTGCTCTCACTCCGCACCCGCTGCCACAACAGGGGATCCGGCTGGAACGGCAGGTCCGAGAGCGAGCCGTCAGCCGTCTCCCCCGCCCAGTCCTCGATCCGGTGAAGCTGTCGCAGCTCGACCGGATTGGAAAAGATCGCCTGCTGGCGACGGCTGGTCTGCATCAGCCGCCGCAGACCCAGATAGTTCTGCCGCCCCTTGACCAGCACCGCCTTCAACGGCCCGTCCACCACCGCTCCCAACGCCGGGATGTCCTTCTCGATGAGCTGCTCCTGGAGAGCGATGGTATGCGTGGAGATCACCACCCGCTCCCGGCTCCGCAGGATCCGCTCCACCGCCGGCACCAGATAGGCGAAGCTCTTGCCGACCCCGGTGCCCGCCTCGACGATCAGGTGCCGCCCCTCCTCGAACGCGGCGGCGACGGCGTCGGCCATGGCCGCCTGTTGCGGGCGGTCTTCATAATGGGCCACGGCTCGCGCGATCAGGGCCACCCGACGGTCGGCAGGCGTGTCGGACATCGCGTTCCCCGGTCAGCCGGCGAGGGCGGTGATGAAGACGACGATAAACCAGAACATGATGACCGCGGTGACCAGCACGATCACCGTCGCCATCACCGTGACCAGCGTCGCCCCCGTCATGATGCCGCGCTGGTAGGTGGCCATGATGTGCGGGCGGGCCATGGTCAGCATGGCCAGCAGCACGGCGGCGATGGAGGGCCAGATGCTGATGGAGTGGAGGTGGCTGTAGATCCAGACCCACTTGGGCACGGGCTGCTCGTAGCCGCCCAGCCGGTGGACGTGGTGGCCGCGGACGTAGTAGGTGCCATCGGGGTGGATCCCCCCGTTCTGGGCGTCGCCGCCGATGATGGCATAGACCGTCGCATAGACAAGGAAATTGCTCAGGCCCAGGATAATGAGCCAGACGCAGATCCGGTTGCGCTTGCGACGGTCCACGGCCGCCAGCATAGCAGAGCGGCCCGTCCGGCGGAAGCCGAAGCCGCGATCTCCGCGACCCAGGCACGTTCCGCTCCAGGATCGACTGCCCCCACGCGAATCCCGTCCGGGCTCGCTCGTGCGAGAATCGCTCGTGCGAGAATCCTTTCTCGCACGCCGCCGTCGTTGCGGGAAATCGCTCGTGCGAGAATCGCTCGTGCGAGAATCCTTTCTCGCGCGCCCCTGTCGTTGTGGGAAAGGATTCCCCGGACCGTGGGTGCGAGAAGGGATTCTCGCACCAGCAGAGAATCGCTCGTGCGAGAATCCTTTCTCGCACGCCCCTGTCGTTGCGGGAAAGGATTCCCCGGAGCGTGGGTGCGAGAAGGGATTCTCGCACCAGCAGGAAGGGATTCTCGCACCAGCAGTGCCGCCCAGGATGCAGCGGGCTGGTCGGGGAGGCCGCGAGTCTCTCCCCTCCGCCGCAGGTATTCGCGGCCGGCTCAACCGGACGAACAACGGAGCGATAAATACATGACCAGGCTAGTCAGTAAAGCGGGTCTCCCCCTGCTCGGTTTGATGCTCCTCGCCCTCGCGGCCGTGGCCCTCTACTACGCCGCGCTCAATCAGGAGACCACACCGAACAGCCCTCGCTCCACCCCGTCTGACAACGAATCCCGACGAGATGCCTGCCAACGCCTGGTCGACGCGGCCCGGAACCGAGCCATACAGGCCGCCGACCGGCGGGCCAAGGAATTCAGCGCATTCGTCAACGAGCGAACCTCCGGAGCCAGGGCCTTCGCCGAGGAAATGACCTCTCTCTATGCCAAGTGGCGACTGGTCAAGGCCAAACTCCCCTTCACCGACGGCGACGGGCATCGCCAGTTCATCGAAGAGGCGTTTGCACGCCACCTGTTCAGCCGCGACGAATTGAATGCCGCCTTGCAGCGTTCCATCGAGTTCGCTCTCCGCGACCTGGAACAGACCGAAAACGAACTGGCCGTCGACCTGCGACGCGAGATCCTGGGCTGGTCTCACGCTCAGAAAAACTCGGAAACAACCCAGGCCCAATTCGAGAAGGCCCTCGACGAGATGCTCAAATCCGCCCGGTGGGATGCCGCGAAGTCCGTCGGCGGCTTGACCCTCTCGGAACTCGCCAGCCAGATCGGCGGGCAGATCCTGGTGCGGCTGGCGATCTCCGGCGGCCTACTCGGTGCGGGTGCCGCCAACTCGTGGTATACGTTCGGCGCGACGCTCGTCGCCGGGCTGATCGCCGATCTGATCATCGAATGGATCGACGACCCCGTCGGCGACATCGAGCGGGAGGTGCGGGCGGCCCTGGACAAGCTGGCCCGCGAGGGCCGCGACGCGATCCAGGCCGAGTTGAATCGGATTGTCGAAGCCAGGGCCTCCGGCTGGGCCGGGCTCGTGGAGAAGTACGTCCGATGAATCCACACGACCAAAGTCCTGCCGACACCGGGTCAAGAAAAGCCTGCGCGGCCGAAGTGGCCGTCGCACCATCGACGCCCGGCTGTCCGGCGGATGCCGCAACGTCCGGCCGCGACGCGGTGTAAAAGGTGATGCCATGAAACGACTATTCGCGATATCCCTGCTCCTCTGTTTCGTCGCCATGCCCGCAGAAGCCGGGCCGGCCTCGCGGGCCGTCCGCGAGACCGCCGAATGGATCATGAAGAAGTTCGGCCCGGGCGCCGCCGGCAAGACCGTGGACGAAATCGCCGAAGCCACCGCCAAAGCCGTCGCCCGGCACGGTGACGACGCCCTGCCGCTGCTCCGCGCCGCCGGGCACGCGGGCTTCCGCGCCCTGGATGACGCCGCGGAGAAAGCCCCGCAAGTCATCAGACTCTTCGCCCGCAAGGGTGACGAGGCGGTCTGGCTGATCTCGGAGCCGAACAAGCTCGCCCTGTTCCTGAAGCACGGAGACGACGCCGCCGAGGCCCTCCTCAAACACGGCGGCCTGGCCGACGAGCTGCTCTCGCGCTTCGGCGATGACGCCGCCAAGGCTTTGAACGGTCTGTCCCGACCCACCGCGCAGAAGCTGTCCATGGCGGCCCGCGACGGCCTGCTGGATGCCACCCCGCGGAGCCACGAGCTTCTTCCAGTCATCCGCCGCTACGGGGATGAAGCGATGGACTTCATCTGGAAACACAAGGGGGCCCTGGCCACCTCCGCCGGCCTGTATGCCTTCCTCTCCGACCCGCAGGCCTTTCTGTCGGGCGCCAAGACCCTCGTGGCCGACCCGTTGATCCATCCGATCGCCCAAGGGACCAACTGGACCTGGATCCTCGGCGGCGGCGTGCTTCTGGCCGGCCTGCCATGGCTGGCCCGGCAAGTCGCCCGAACACGACGAGCCTGGAGACAATCCGCCCCGTGATCGCCCGGCGATTGGTGCCGCCCGCCGCTCCCCTTATAATCACCTCGACCGCCGGGCCGGCCGGCCCGGCCGGTCGGTGCCCGCGCGCACGATCAGGATGTAAAGACTCCGGCGATGGACTGCATTGCGATCATCAACCAGAAAGGCGGGGCGGGCAAAACCACCACCTCGGTCAATCTCGGGGTCGGCCTGGCCCAGTTGGGCCGCCGCGTCCTGCTGATCGACCTCGACCCGCAGGCCCACCTGACCATCCACCTCGGCATCGATGCCCCCGCCGGCCGGACCATTTACGAAGTCCTCACCGCCAATCTCGACCTTGAAGCCGCGATTCAACGCCGCGACGACCGGGTTGACGTGGTGCCGTCGCACGTGGACCTCGCCGCCGCCGAGAAAGAGTTGGTCAGCGTCGTCGGCCGCGAGGTGATCCTCCGCGACCTGCTGGCCGCCCGCGAATGGCCGTACGACGTGGTCATTATCGACTGCCCTCCCGCTTTGGGCATCCTCAGCCTCAACGCCCTGTGCGCCGCGTCGCACGTGCTGGTGCCGCTGCAACCGCACTTCCTCGCCCTTCAGGGCGTCGGAAGCCTCTTTGAAACCATCGCCCTGGTCGCCCAGCGTCTGAACCGGCGGATCCGCGTGGCCGGAATGGCCATCTGCATGTACGAAGCCGGAACCCGCCTCTCCAGCGAGGTCATCGAGGATGTCACCTCCTTCCTGGAGAGTTCGCGGACCGGCCAGGCCCCCTGGCGGGAGGCGAAGGTCTTTAACGCCCGGATCCGCCGCAACGTGAAGCTGGCGGAGTGCCCCAGCTACGGCAAGTCCATCTTCGAATACGCGCCGAAGAGTCACGGTGCCGAGGACTACCTGGCCCTGGCTCAGGAGGTGGCGGCGGTCCTGGCTCCGCCGACCGCGGAACCGCCCGCCGACGCGGCGGCCTCCCCGATCGTGGCCGCGCCCGCGCCCGAGCCGCCTGCCCCGGAGGAGTCGGTAGCCGAAACCGCTGCCGTCACTGCGCATGGTTGATCGCCCTTCCGCGTCGCCGGGCCTCCCGGAGCTGAACCCTTCAGCCCACAGAGACATCGATCGCCGCGGGCCTCGCCGCCGCCTGCGGACCGCCCTCTGGTTGACCGGACTGGTCGCCGCCTTCGTCGCGACGCACCTGCCGCCTGCGCAGACCCCGCGTCCCCCGCTGGTCAGCGACACGTGGCTGCACCTGTCGGGCTACGCCGTCCTGGGCGCCCTGACCGTCTGGCGATTGACCGCCGGCGCCCCGCCTCCGGATGCCTTGCGTTTGTTCCGCTGGTATCTCATTCTCTGCGGCTACGCGGTATTCGACGAAACCACCCAACCCCTGGTCGGGCGGTCCCTGGAGGCCTCGGACCTGGCCGCGAACCTGGCAGGGGCAGTGGTCGGCATGGTGACGATGTATGGGGTGACGCGGCGACGGTCGCGGCCTGCCGTTGAAGGAGGCCCCGCACGGCCGTGAGCGGCGGACCCGCCGACGTCTTCCCCAACCGCCGCGAGGAGGCCCGCATGTTCACCCACCCCCTGGCCCGACGCCGCGGTATCGGTTCGCCGCGTTCTCCCGACGGTAGGCGTTGGCGCTGCTGCGCGGCGGCACTCCTGCTGCTCGCGTCGGGTTGTGACTCCGCCGGTGATCCCCGCGACCTCCCGGAATCCGTGTCGGCCCGCCGCATCGTGGTCATCGCGGAAGACCGTGAGGAGCCGTTGTGGTCGATGCTCGGCAAGGTGGCGGCATCCGGCCGCTCGAGGCGTCGCCCCCTGGAGATACTGGTGGACGCCCCCAGCCTGTCCTCCGCTACCGCCCAGCAGGAGCTGCTCCGCAAGCTGACCTCGCCCCAGCCCTTGGCCCTCTGCCTGATCCCGACCGAGCTGGACGCCCTCCGCGGCCAACTGGACGCCTTGGTGCGGGGCGGCCTTCCGGTCATCCTCATCGGTCGAGACCTGCCGGAGACCCGGCGCACCGCCTATTGCGGGCCGGTGGAATACGAGATCGGGCAGGCCGCGGCCCGCGTCGCCGCCACGCTCGCCGCCCACGGATCCCGAACCGTGATCCTCGCCCATGCCGGCGCGGACGATCGGATGTACGGCGAGCGGTACGCGGGCTTCGTGCGTGAGCTACCGCTCTTTCGTGACGTGACTCTGCTGCGCGAGGTGGACTGCGGCCGCACTCGCGGCGACGCGCTCACGCTGATTCGCAGCGAAGCCCGCCGGTATCCCCGAGCCGGCTGCTGGGTACTGCTCGGCGACTGGCCGTTTCGCGCCCTGCCGGACGCGGAGCGGCTTCTGGGGCCGGACGACCGCATCGTTCTCTGCCATGTGGGCCTGAAGTACTTGCCCCGCCTGCGACGGACGGACCTGGCCGCGCTCGTGACCGCCGATCTCGCCCGTGCCGCGGAGCAGGCCGTCTCGTTGGCGATTCAGTGGACCGACCCCAAGGCCGTGCCCGAGCAAACGATCGTCACCATCCCGGTGGAGGTCGTCACGCCCGAAAATCTCGCGGATTACGAGCGTCGTTTTTCCGCCGCTTCCCAGCCGGCTTCGTGAGCCGCCACGCTGGAGAAGCCGAGCCGACGGAGCGCTCAGCGCGACCCGAGGAAGAAGGTGCCGAAGGTCCGCAGCAGGATGATCAGGTCCAGTTCCAGCGACGTGTGCTTGACGTAGTACAGGTCGAGTTGCAACTTCCGCTGGGCGTCGTTCACCGTGCCGCCGTAGGGATAGTTGATTTGCGCCCAGCCGGTCAGCCCCGGCTTGATCAGGTGCCGCTCTTCATAATACGGCAAGAGCGCCGCCAGCGGGCCGACGAACTCCGGCCGCTCGGGCCGCGGCCCCACGACCGACATGTCCCCCTTCAGAATGTTCCAGAGCTGCGGCAGTTCGTCCAGCCGCAGCCGGCGCAGCAGCCGACCGACCGGCGTCACCCGAGGATCATTCGGCGTCGCCCACGCCGTCCCTTCGGCCTCGGCATCGCCGTTCATGGTGCGGAACTTGTACAGCGTGAACCGGCGCCCACCCAGCCCGACGCGTGTCTGGGAGTAGAACACGGGTCCACGTCCCTCCACCCAGACGAGGAGCGCCACCACCACGAAGATCGGCAGCGACAGCACCAGCCCGACGGCGGCGATCACCACGTCGAAGGCCCGCTTGATGGCGGCGTGCTCCTGGCGCTGCCCCTTCAGGTCCGCCGACAGGAACCAGGTCGGCGTGATGTGTGAAACCGGCACCTCGCCATAGGTGGATTCGTAAAACGTGATTTCGTCCGTCACGCGGCAGCCCAGCCGCAGACACGTCAGCGCCGCCCGCTGAAAGCTCGGATCCGCCGACGCCGATTCGCTCACCACGACCTCCGCGACGTGGTGCTCGCGACAGATGCTTTCGAGCTGGTCGATCCGCCCGACGACCGGAATATCGCTCAGGCCCAGCTCCGCCTCCTTTCCCGGCGTCCCGACCACCAACCCCACCAGTCGATAACCCGGCACCGATCCCCGCCGCACCGACCGCACGATCGCGCCGGTCAGCGGCCCCTGACCGATGACCAACAAACCCCGACAAACCTCCCGCACCGCCCGGTGTGCCACCAGCCGCAGCGTTGAAGCCGTCAGCAGGAAGAACACGATGCCCGACACCGCCACACGGCGGCTCAGGCTCGAATACATGAAGAGGTGCATCACCAGCCACGTGGCCAGCGTCGCCAGGGTCACGGTCAACAGGCACCGCGCCACGATTCGCGACCTGGCCCACAGGGTGCTGGATTCGTACAGGCCGAACACGCCGCCGGCGATGATCACCGCCGAACCCAGCACCACGTTCGATACCCAGAGGTTGTAAGCCGTCAGCAGTGTCGTCGGATCATCCCACCACACAAACAACTGGTCGCCCAGGGCGGTCCCGCACCAGATCAGCGAGACATCCACTGCCATCCACAAGGCTCGGGGAAGCTGGAGCAGACAGCTCCCGGCAACCGTGCTCCGCCTCGCCGGCCGCGAACTCTCCACCGGGCGCGGAGTGGCGACAACCTTCGGCAGTTCCGAGGCTACAGAAAGATCCAGCGAAACAAGACTGTTGGTCGTCACGTGGGCTTCCGACGCTCCTTCCCGGCTATTGGTATCGGACGGCCCCCGAGGGGGCGTTAACAACAAGTCACCCGCCTTGCCGGGCATCACCGCCTTTACCGGGCGACTCGCCCCCCACGGCTCGATTCCGCGTCGGCAAAATCTGCGCGATCGCCGAAAACCCCCTATTCTCCACCGAAGGCGAACTGCAAGTCCGAGTGAGCGAACCTCCGATAAAGAAACAGGATGCGCTCGGGTCGCGCCGCGCGCTCGCGGCTCGCCGCCCCCGCCGCTCGGGACGGGCGGTTGTTCTCGCCTTCGCCGAGCAGGAAGGATTGCTCCAGCCATGATGTCTCGCTCTGCCTGCCTTGGCCGGTCGTTTGGTCTGCGTCCGCGAAGGAACCTCCTCCCGGTCTCCGCCGGTGGGATCGCCGTGGTGGCGTGGTTCGCCGCCGCTGGTTGCACCCCAAAGAACCAGGACCACTACCGGCCGGTCGTGAACGAAAACCAGGTCTGCATACGCCCCGGCGATCTCGGCGTGCCGCCTGAGGTCTTTGACCGGGAGGGCCGCACCGTGCTGGACGACGCCCCCAGCGTCGGCAGGTTCCCCACCGGCCTGGCGGTCGTGGCCGTCAAGGCGGTCGTGAACCACGATGAACAGCGGCGATCACTCCGTATCGACGAGTTGGCCAACCACAGCGCCGTCTACTGGATGCACCTCTGGGACGACCTGCCCCCGGTTCGGGAGGTGATCCGCTTGCGAACGCTCGGGATCGACCCTCGAGGGGCCACCGTGCAGGACCTCCTCCGTGAATCGCAGCGGAACAACTGCGGGCTGTGCCTGATCGTCGGCACGGTGGAGGAGTTGGACTCCGACACCGGCCTGGTCGCCGCGCTGTGGGATGCGGTTACTCAGAAACCGTTGGCCTTCTACCGAACCACCGTGGTGCTCCCCGACGAGATCCGCGAACAGTACGCCAAGCCGGTGCAGCACGGCCGCTACACGGATGAGGCCCGATATCGGGCGGAAGCCGACCTGCGGCTGCTGGTGCGCGACACGCTCTGGGACCTGGCCGAGGCCGACCGGCCCCGCGAAGGCGTCGAATCCAGCCCGTGGCAGGACTATGTGCCGCTGTATCCGGGCGACTATGACCGCATGCGCAAGATCAACCGCCTCCTCGAATTGCAGGAACGCGAATCCGAAGCCGGCCAGGCGCCGCCGCCACCGTGAGGATCCGTCCGATGAATCCAGCAGGGCCGCCACCGTCTTCGAACGGCCGGAGTTCCGCCGACCTTCCCCTTCGTCCCCCGATCTCCGACGAACCGCTGATCAACGCCCTGCATCGCCATCTCGCCGGGATCGTGCTCCTCGCGTACGCGGTCCTCCTCGTCTACATGTCCTTCGTGCCGTTCGATTTCGCCCGACCGGCGGGCAAAACCGACCTGCCTTTCTACGGCGGCCTGCCCATTGGGGCGTTCAGCCTCCGCGACATCACCGCGAACATCGCCGTCTATGTGCCTCTGGGGATGCTGTGCGCCGCGGCCTGGCGTGCCCGCCGGAGTTCCTGGCTGCCGGCCGCGCCGCTGAGCCTCGCCTTCGCCGGGCTGCTCAGCGTGGGCGTTGAGCACGGCCAGCAATGGGTCGCTTCCCGGGTCTCGAGCTGGGTAGATGTCACCTCCAACCTGCTGGGCGCGTTGCTGGGGTTGCTGATCTACGCGCTCGGCGTCGGCTGGTGGCGTGCCGTCGCCCGCCGCGGCCGCTGGGCGGCTCACCGAAATTGGCCGTTGGCCCTGGCCAAGGCGGCCGTCTGCGCCCTGGTGATCGTCCAGCTTCGGCCCTACGACCCCGTGGTCGACGTGTTCCACACCGCCGCCGCCCTGCGCCATGCCTCCTTCCACCCGCTCGCCTCCTGGCATCACCTGCCGGATCGCGTGGCCGCCGAAGTCGCCGAAGGCCGCCGCCACACCCTCGACGAAGTCTCCCGCGCCCAATGGGAATACGCCCTGGACCGCCTCGCGGAGGTCACCGCCTACGCCGCCATCGCCTTCCTCCTGACCTTCGGACTCGCCCCGCAATACCGCCGCCGAACCGCGCTTTTCGCCTGGACCGGATTCGTGGTCTTCTCCCTGGCCGCCATGATCACCGGCATCCGTGTCTTCCTGATCTCCCACGGGCTGGACACCAGTCAGCTCTTCGTCGGCCTCGCGGGCTGGCTGGTCGGAAGCCCTCTGGCTCTTGCGGCCGCGCCGCGCTCGGGCCGGTCGCAGGCCGAGGCGGCGGCGCCCGTTTCCCGGTCCACGGCCGGTCCCGCGGCCGACCTCCTGCCGCTGCCCCATCGGGCGTGGCCCGCCGCCGCCGTCATGACCCTGGCACTGGTGCTGTTGTACGAAGTCGTTCCCTTTGATTTCCGCGGCGCCGCGGCGTCAGACTTGCCGGAAGCAGCTCGCTTCTGCGTGGTGCCGTTTCTTGCCCACTTCCACGCCCGCCCCAACGACGCGTTCTACGACCTGAGCGGAGAGTTGCTCCGCTACGGTCTGTTCGGCATGGCCCTCGGGCTGGTCCTTCGCCGCCACAGCCGCGTGCCGTGGCGTCGGCAGGTCTTGTGGGTCACCACCGCCGCCGCCCTGACGGCCGCCGCCGCAGAGCTGCTGCACCGGGCCATGCCGTCCCATACCAGCGATGTCACCACCGTCGTGCTGGCCCTGATCGGAGGCTTCTCCGGCGTGGTCGCCGTCCGCTGGGCCGCGGACTACCGCCGCCGGCTCGAACTCGAATTCGCGGACGACCTGCTGACCAGCCAGCTCATCGAAGGCGGAACCTATCAGCCCCTGCCCCAGCTTCCCAAGGGTGCCGCCCCGCGGGCCGGAGAGCCTGGGCCACCCGGACCTCGCTCCGGCTCCACACCACCGGACCTGAATTAGCCGCGTTGATCCCAGCCAGGCGCGGATGAAACCCGAGGCGGCCGATTCAGCCGCCGCACCCCACGCGATCCGCCTCGCTGATGACATGGCGATGTTTGCCCGACGCCTCCGGCGGGATCCGGTCCACCAACTGGAGCCAAACCTCGATCGAGTCGCCGATCCGGCGCCGCAGACCGGCGGCGATTCGGCGGCCGGCTTCCTCGTTCCACTCCGCACCGGGCACGATTTGCACCTCCAGATCCAGGTTCGGCCGCTGGATCACCTTGAACTCGGTCACCCCCGGCTCGTCACGCAGGACGTAGATCACCGACAGCGCGTGGGCATGGCCGCCCGCCGCCGTTCGGAGCATGTCCGTGCGGCGGCCCTCGATCCCCTCCAGCAATTCCAGCCCCCGGCCGCAAGGGCAGACCCCGCGCGAGGCCCGGGCCAGGTCTCCGGTGCGATATCGGATGAACGGCATGCCATAGGCGTCGAGGTGCGTCAGCGTAATCTCCCCCGGCTGCCCCTCGGCCACCGGTCGCCCCTCCGCGTCCAGCAACTCCACGATCAGGCTCTCCATCGTCTGGTGGTAACCGCCGGCCGGGCACTGATGGGCGACGAACCCGCCTTCTCGCGAACCGTACCCGTCGGCCACCGGCGTCCCCGCCTGCTCCTCGATGACGGCGCGATCCGCGGGATCGAACACCTCCCCGCTGGCAAAGACCGCCCGCAACGACGGGTTCCTCAACCGAACTCCGGTTCGCGCCGCGTGCCGGGCCAGCCGGGCCAGGCTGCTGGGATAGCCGAACAGATGCACCGGATCGAATTCCTGCAACTGGACGAGATAGCTGGACATGATCTGCGGAGTCAGGCAAAAGGCGCTGAACAGCCGGTGATTGGTCAGCGTGTCCCGCAGGGCCTTGAGCCGATCCTGCCGGGCCAGTTCCACCGGCGAGCCCCAGAGATACGCCTCGCGTTCGCCGACATCGATCCCGAACCAGCGGCGGGACCGCGCCCGCGCCGCCTGGTCCGCGGCCTGCCGCCGACGGTCCACCACGAACGACAAGGGACTGCCCGTCGAGCCGCCGGTCGTCAGGCGGTGCAGCCCGCCGGGGACCGCGGGGTCGATCATCTCCTCGCCGTGCCGGCGAATGTCCGCCTTGGTCATCGTCGGCAGGCCCGCCAGCGACTCCAGCGTCGCGGCCGCTGGGTCAATCCCCGCCTGGTCCAGGCGCTGCCGATGGAACGGGCACTTCTGCCAGGCGTGGGTCAGCAGTCGGCGGAGCTTCTCGCCTTGCAGCTCGCGGAGCCGCTCGGCCGGCCACCACTGGCTGACCTCCAGCTTGCGGAGATCACGAAACGTCGTCCGGCCCAGGGCCAGCTCATGCAGCGGAAGCAGCACATGTCGCACCAGGGCGGGATTCACGATCTGACTTCCACGGGGCCTCGTTGGACGACTCTTGTGCCGCGGCCCGCCGGGGCGGCGTCAGCCGGTCGGGTGACAGCCTTGTTCGCCCCTGCCGCCGGCACCGCCGGCGCGCGACACCAGGCGTCCAGGACCACCAGCTTCCACAGGGTCGGGCCGCACCGGGTCTGTCGCCGCCGGTGAGCCTCCCAGAGCCGCTGTATGGCATCGGGGGAGATCCAGTCATGCAGCGCCGCCCCAGGCCGCAAGAGCGTGTCGTGAAAGCGTTCCCGCAGCGGCCCGTCAAACCAATCGTCCAGCGGCACCTCGAAGCCGGACTTCCGTCGCCAGGCCCACTCCTCGCCGACGTGCCGCGCCACCGCCCACCGCAACGGGTACTTGCCGAAGCGGCCCCGCACCCGCCATTCCGGCGGGACCGACCACGCCTGTTCGACAAACCGGTAGTCCAGCATCGGCGACCGCACCTCCAGGGCATGGGCCATGCTGGCGCGATCGACCTTGGTCAGGATCCCGTCGGCCAGGCCGAGCCGCAGGTCCACGTACTGGCACTTCGAAAGATGGTCCGGCGCGTCGCAGCGGCGGTACAACTCCCGAACGACGTCCAGCGGATCGTATCCGCCGATCTCGGTCCTGACCTCGCCGGTCAGCATCGCTTCCCGCTCCTCCGCCGACAGCGTCGCGATGCTCTGGCCGTGTCCGGTCGCCCCGTCTGTCGCCAGGTTCCGCAAGGTGGCGCCCGCCCGCAGCCAACGCGGCATCCACGGCCGATGGGGATACCGCCGACCGATCGGCCGCAACACCGCGGCCCGCCAGGAGTCGGGAACGACCTGCCGTACCCGCTCTTCCATCCGATCGAACCGATACCGGCGATACCCCGCCAGGGCCTCGTCGCCTCCGTCACCCGACAGAGCGACGGTGACATGCCGGCGGGCCTCCCGCGACAGGTAATACATGGGAATAGCCGAAGCATCCGCAAACGGTTCGTCGAAGTAGCGGGCCAGTTCCTCGGGCAAACAGGCGGCGTCCGGCGCCACCAGTTCTTCGCGATGCACGGTTCCGAGCCGTCGCGCCGTGGCGGCGGCCGCCCGTCGCTCATCGAACGACCGTTCCTCGAACCCGCAGGTGACGGTCACGACGGGCCCACTCGCCGACTGCGTCATCGCGGCCACGACGGAAGTCGAGTCCACCCCGCCGCTGAGGAACGCGCCGACCGGGACATCCGCCACCAGGCGCGACCGGGTGCCCTGCCGGACGGCGTTCCAGATCCCCTCCGCGAGCCGCTCGAAAGGCTCCTCGCTCCACCCGCGATATTCGAGGTCCCAGTAGGGCCGAACCGTGGTCCGGCCGTCCTGCCAAATCAGCATGTGCCCCGGCGGCAACTTGCGGACCCCGTGCAGGATGCTCTTGGGGGAAGGCACGAAACCGAAGGTCAGGAAATCCGCCAACGCCGTAAGATCCGGCCTCGAGGGCACTCCCGGCGCCGCGGCGACGGCCTTCAGCTCCGAGCCGAACACCAGCCGCTCCCCGCCGCAGTGATAGTAGAACGGCTTGACGCCCAGCCGATCCCGGGCCGCCCACAGCAGCCGCCGCGCCGCGTCCCACAACGCAAACGCGAACATGCCGCTCAGGCGGCTCAACCCTTCCAGCCCGTGGTCTTCATAGAGGTGAACCAGACACTCCGAATCGCCGGCGGAGCGGAAGACGTGCCCCCTGGCCAGCAGGGCGTCGCGCAGCGGGGCAAAGTCGTAAAACTCACCATTGACCACCGCCTGGATCGTCCCGTCCTCGTTGGCGATCGGCTGGTGCCCGGTGGTCAGGTCGATGATGCTGAGGCGGCGATGCCCCAGCGCGGCATATCGGTCGCAATAGATCCCGGCGTCGTCGGGCCCCCGGTGCCGGAGCAGTTCCAGCAGGCGGGGAACCGCCGCCCGATCGGACTCGGTGATCCCTTCGCGGCTGACGATTCCGGCGATTCCGCACATGGCCGAGGACTCCGGCCGCCGGATTCGGGCCGGCAGCCTTCCCTATCATCGGCCAGGGGCCGCCCGACAAGCAAAAAAGGACGGCGACATGCCGAAGCATGCCGCCGTCCCGTTGCCTGTCAATCAGCGCTGCTCGCTACGTGGCGATGGCTCACGGAACGAGGCAGGCGTCCGACTTGCTGCCCAGGTCGCAGGTGCCGACGGTCGACTGCGGCTGGCTGGGGTTGTTGATGGTGAAGGTCGGCGCGGCGCTGCCGTAGTCCACCGTCGCGTTGGCGGCGTTGGAGTGCACGGTGTAGCAGTGGTCCTTGCCCTTGGAGATCGTCAGACCGGTGGTGAAGCGGCCGGAAATGCCGACGTCCGGGCCTTTCTCAAAGTTCACATGGCTGCCGACGAACAGCACGTTCTGGCCTTCGCGGTTGGTGTGGTTCTGCGTGTTGCCGCGACCCTGCGAGGTCCGATCGGTGGTGAACGACGCAGCCGCGATGCCGCCCTTGATGTACGGGTTGGCGTCGCCCATCATCGGGAAGTTCGGCTCCGAGCTGGGGCCCAGCACGCGCCGGTTCGGATCGTGCTGATACTGATACCCGTAGCTCAGGTGGGCCGGGGCGTAGAAGTCATAATACGCCGTGGTGTCCTGCGCCGGATCCTGCGTCTCCGTCGTGCTCGGACAGATGAACTGCTTCGGCGTCGTGTTGTTCGCCCGCACCACCGCCCACATGTCGACCGTCGGCGAAGGCACGCCCGTCGTGGCCGGCGCCGTCGTCCGGTCCTGCGGGTGGCAGATCCTCATGTTGTTGCTCTGCGTGGCTTGGCCGGACTGATACGTGTCGGCGATCGAGGGGAACATCCCGGGATCGTCCGCCGCGTAGATGTGCATGGCCTGGCCGATGCCGCGGAGGTTGGCCGCGCAGACCGTTCGCTTCGACAGCTCGCGGGCCCGCGACAAGCTCGGCAGCAGGATCGAGATCAACAACGCGATGATCGCGACCACCACCAACAACTCAATCAGGGTAAACGCTTTCCTTTTTCTCACGATACTACCTCCAAAATGGCAACGAACGGTTACGGCTGATCGATTCATCCGTAGGTAAAGGCCGCTCGACAAAAAACAATTAATGAGAGCTATGGGCGGATGCTCATCCGACACCGGGCTCTACCTGATCGATCTCCTCGATCCTCCGCGTGCGAACCCGTCGCCGATGGTTCGCACCTTCTGGTCACTCCCAGGAAAACCCCGACAACCTTTGCCGGGGGCCTGGTGGTCATCTGGCCGGCTGACCGCGACGCGAAGCACCACTCATCGGCTCCACGCCGCATTCCGCTGGGCGGGCTGGCTCTCGCTTCTTCCCGCACGGTCGGCGGGATTCGCGCCCTTCTTGCGGCGCGAATCCGTCACACACCGTGTCATCCGTGGCGGCACGCCCCTCCCCGGCGCAGCAACGCCACCTTCAAGCTCACTCCTGAAATCGGTCCCCTCTCATGGCGGGTTGAGCAACGTATGGTTCTCAACAGTCGCGGGCGTGAGGCAGTCAAGGCGGGTCGGGAAGGAAGGAATACCGTAGTTCGATGCACCCCCACGAGGCCGGAAGTACAAAACTATAAATTCATGTTAGCGGTAACGTTAGTCCTCGCCTTGTTCACATCTCCCTTCGCTCACGGCTGGGCAGCGCGTCAAACCGTGGCCTCGCATCTTTTATCATACCACGCATTAAGGTCCTGTCAATCCGTTGAACCTGGAACGCCGTATTTTTCATAATCAAGCGGCCCGTTCCAGAATCATAAACATTCAAAGTGGCTCTATAACTCCAGTTTCACTTGGTCGATCTCGGCCTCATCCCACTGTCCGATCCCGAGACGTCCCGCCGTAGCCAGAAACCTCGGTATCCGGGCGTCCGGCAATAATGGCGCCAGTTCACGCTTGGAACGGATCTCATTCAATAGCGAATAACCCACGGCATCCGCGGCCACGCCGTCCCTGGCCAGCAACAGCGTGCCGCAGCCTTCGATCTCCGACTCCGTCGCCTCCGATCCCCGGTCAAAGACCACTCGCAAACAATTAACGATATTCAAAATCTTCTTAGATCGTATCGGCTCGCTCGCCACGATCTCCCCGATCGCCGGGTCGCATCCCCCGCCGTGAAACCGCGACGGCCGTCGAATCAGTCCGTGCGACAGATTCTTCAGGCAACAAGTCATCGTCGCCAGGTGATGCGTCTTCAGAAACGGCACGTTGATGATCGCCGTGGCCTCGTCCAACACGGCCATGAACACATCCGCTCCCGATCGGCCGAAGGAGACCTCTCGTCCCTGCCAGCGAACGTCCGGCGGCCTCGTTTTTCGCAACAGGTCCGACCCGCTCTCGGCCTCCAGCAACATCAACTGCTCCGGAGCGAATCCCGCGGCGGTCAGAGAACTCACCAACTCCTCAGCCAGCGGCGGCGTCGTGCCGATGCGGTCCGCCAGCGAACGATTGAACTTGATCAGGATCCGGTCGTCGGGCTGGAAAAGCCGGTACCAGGCGTCCCGTACATCGCTCTCGTCGGTCAACGCACATAGACCCTTGGACAGGCAATCGCGCAGCACCGGACGCTGCACCACCCGCGCCGGCAGGACCTTCTCCGACGTGGCCCGCACCACTCGCGGCATCGTCAACGGGGCATTCGGTCTCGGCGGCGGGGGCCGCGTCCAGTCCTCCCCCGTCACGCCTCCGCCGACCGCGATGGCGGCGCCCGCCGCCGCCCAGCGGACGAACTCCCGGCGAGTGATCCCCGGTCGGGAAAACCGCTCGAACCCGCTATCAACCATTGCGTTGACACCCTCATAGCGGCTGCTAGCCTATCCGCAACTGCCCGGGCGGACCGCCCCGACGGCCCATCCGCGGCAACCCGCGGTGACCCCCAGGATTCATCGACCAGCCGATCGAATCGCGTTCAGTCGTTGTCCCCGCAAACGCCCGGAGCACCGCCGGACCGGAGAAACCCATGCCCGATACCCCCCCGTTGGAAACCCGCTACCAGGAATGGCGACGCCGCTTCCAGGAGGTCGGCCAGGAGCACGTTCTGCACTTCTGGCATGAGCTGGACGCATCCCAGAAAGCCGCTTTGCTCGACGACCTGGCCCGCATCGACCTGGCCGAGCTTCCGGCCCATGCACGCCTGGCCGTCACCGACGAGCCGCCGCACCTGGACCTGTCCCGCCTGTCTCCCGTCAAGGTCATTCGTCGGGAACAGGCCGGGCCCGAGGCCCTCGCCCGCGGCCGGCTCCTCCTCGCCGCCGGCAAGGTCGCGGCCTTCACCGTTGCCGGCGGGCAGGGCACCCGCCTGGGCTTCGACGGGCCGAAAGGCGCGTTCTGCATCTCTCCCGTCCGGAACAAGCCGCTGTTCCAGCTCTTCGCGGAGTCCGTCCTGGCCACGGCCCGACGCTACGGCCACGAAATCCCCTGGTACATCATGACCAGCCCGGCCAACGACACCGCCACCCGGGAATATTTCGACCGCCACCGCTACTTCGGGCTTACGCCGCAGTCTGTGATATTCTTTCAGCAGGGCGTCATGCCGGCCTTCGACCGCCAAGGAAAAATCCTCCTCGACCAGAAGCACCGCGTGGCCATCTCGCCGAACGGGCACGGCGGTTCTCTCCTCGCCCTCGCGCAGACCGGCATGCTCGCGGACATGCGCCGGCGCGGCATCGAGCACATCAGCTACTTCCAGGTCGACAACCCCCTGGTTTATGCCCTCGACCCGGTCTTCATCGGGCTGCACGACCTGCGGCGCTCGGAGATGTCCAGCAAGTCGCTGCCCAAGGCCGACGACCTCGAGCGCGTCGGCAACTTCGTGATGCTCGACGGCCGCCTGGTGGTCATCGAATACTCCGACATGCCGGAGACGCTCGCCCGCGCCCGCAACCCCGACGGCTCCCGCAAATACGACGCCGGCAGCATCGCCATCCACATTCTCTCGCGGGCCTTCGTCGAACGCCTGACCGCCGATCCCGCGGCCTTCGCCCTGCCCTGGCACCGCGCCATCAAGAAAGTGCCCTATGTGGATGTGGCGACCGGGCAACGGGTCGAGCCTGCGGAGCCGAACGCCGTCAAGCTCGAGTCTTTCGTCTTCGATGCCCTGCCGCTCGCCGAGAACCCGATCGTCGTCGAAACCTCGCGCGCCGAGGAGTTCAGCCCGGTCAAGAACGCCACCGGCGTCGACTCGGTCGAGACCACCCGCCGAGACCTCGTTCGTCGAGCCGCCCGCTGGCTGGAGTCCGCCGGCTTCAAGGTGCCGCGGCGGGACGACGGTGAGCCCGACGCCGTGCTGGAAATCAGCCCGCTGCTGGCGCTCGACGCCCAGCAACTCGCCGAACGCCGCCTCAAGCCGGAGACCATCGCCCGCGGCGCGGAGCGATACTTCGAGTAGCCGGCGGTTTCGCGTCGCGAATTCGCCTCTTGGAGGCAACCGACCGTTTCTGCTGCTCCCATTTTGGGACGTTGCGGATCGTTGGTGGAGCTGGGGCAGCGATATCCCTGCTCCGCTCCGTGCCGGCCCGATTCTGGCGGACGCCGCCAGCTCCAGGAACCGTCGCCAAGCCCCGGCCCGCCGCGGTACAATAGCTGCCACGGAGCCGCAAGGCCTTGCTCCCCGAGTCTGGCGAGAAGTCCTCGCGGGAAGGAACGCCCCCGGTCTACAGGTCTGGAGATCAGCTCATGTGCAGAATCGCCTTGGCCCTCGTGTTGCTCTGCGCCGCCACCTCGCCAGCTTCCGCCGAACCGCTGCGACGGGTGCGACTGAACGCGGCCGACCCCGTATCCGTCGCGGAGCAGCTCCGCGGCGCCGGTCTGGACGTGCTCGACGGCTCGATCACCGCCGACACGCTCGACGTGATCGTCTCGGCCACCGATCTCCAGACGCTCCTCGATCTCGGCTACAAGCCGGAGTTGATCGCGGTCGGGCGGCCCTTCCGCGACATTCAAGCCGAGATGGACGCCCTGCCGCCCGGCTACGCGGACCTCGCCGGACTGATCGCCGAAATGAACGCCCGCGCGGCGGCCTACCCCGCCATCTGCACCGTCGTCGACCTGACGGCCACCTACGGCACGCCGGCAACGGTGGGGGGGCGGCACCTCTACGCCGCCAAGGTGTCGGACAACGTCAACCTCGACGAGGACGAGCCGGCCATTCTGATCGTCGGCAATTTCCACGCCCGCGAAGTCGTCACCCCCGTCATCGCGCTCTATGCCTTGCAGCAGTTCACCACGCAATACGGCGGCGACCCCACCATCACCAGCCTGGTGGACAATTACGAAATCTGGATCGCCCCGACCTTCAACCCGGACGGCTACGACTACGTTTACAACACCGACAACATGTGGCGGAAGAATCGCCGGGTCTTCACCGGTGGTGTCGGCGTGGACCTCAACCGCAACTTCCCCATCGGGTGGAACGGCAGCACCTCGTGCACCGGCGACACCTCGCCCTCCTCCGAAACCTACAAAGGCCCGTCGGCCGCTTCCGAGGCGGAGACGCAGACCATGATCGCCTGGAGCCAGGACCGGCGGTTCGCCCGCGTGATTGACTACCACAGCTACGGCCGCGAGGTCGTCCGCGGCTACCTGTGCCTCACCCACCCGTTCAGCGCGTACCTCACCACCGAGGCCGCGGCCCTGGCCACGGCCTCCGGCTACGCCGGGGCCAATCGGGCCCCCAGCGCCGACGGCGAACACTACGAATGGCAACTGGCCTACATGGGCGCCGCCGCCAACCTGATCGAGACCGCCACCGACTTCCAACCCTCCTTCGCCGCCGCCCAGGCCGAGGCGGCCACGGTCTGGCCGGGCATCCTCTGGGCCATGCAGCGGCCCGTGCCGCTCTGGGGTTACGTCATTGATGCCGCGACCGCCGCGCCCGTCACCAACGCGAGCATCACCCTGGTCGGAGCGGGCTTCGCCAACGGCGAGGTGTTCCCCTCCGGCCGCTTCGGCCGCTATCAGGCGTTCATCCCGCCCGGTACCTACCAACTCTCCGTCACGGCGCCCGGTTACGAACCCACTACGATCAACAACGTGGTCGTCTCCAGCGGCTCCACCCGGCTGGACATCTCGCCGGGCATGCCGCCGGCCCTCACCCATCCCAACGGCGGCGAACAACTGCCGATCAACGTCCCCACGACCATCACCTGGACCGGGGCCGCGCCCGCCTGGCGTTATCACGTTCAGGCCACTTACAACGCCGACCAGATCGGCCCGATCACGGACAGCTTCGAGCGGACCCAACTCGGCTCGGACTACCAGGTCGGCGGCAACCTGCCCTGGACCATCAGCGCCAGCGTGGCGCTGATGGGCACCCGCTCCGCCCGAGCCGGCGCCATCACCCACAACCAGACCTCGTATATGGCCCGAACCGCTTCCGCGGGCACCTTCAGCTTCTGGTACTATGTCAGCAGCGAGGCCAACGGCGACTACTTCAACTTCTACATCGACGACACCCAAATCTTGCACGTCTCCGGCACCACTGCCTGGGTGCAGTACTCGACGACACTGAGTGCCGGGCAGCACGTCGTCAAATGGGAGTACGTCAAGAACGCCACCGGCAGCGCCGGCAACGACTCGGTCTGGATCGACTGGATCCAGATGACCGCCGACACCACGCCGTGGGTGGACGTGATCGCTCAGACCCTGCCGGGGGCCTCTTCCGCCGCCTGGACGCCGACCACGCTCAGCACCAACTGCAAGGTCCGCGTCCGCAGCGATCACCAGGACGGCACCTACGGCCCATGGGTGCAGAGCGCCGCCCCATTCACCGTCACCAACGTGGTCGTCTATGCCGGCGACCTGAACTGCGACGGAGTCGTGAACGTCAATGACGTCGCGCCATTCGTCCTGGCCTTGACGGACCCCGACGCCTACGTCGCGCAGTACCCGTCCTGCGCGATCGGCCGCGCCGACCTGAACAACGACGCTGCCACTGACGGCCGCGACATCCAGCCTTTCGTCAACGCCGTGCTCGACCGGTAGCTCGCCCGTTCGCCGGTCCTCGAGGCCTGGCCCCGGCCATCGGCCAAGGCTCCGCGGTGCCCGCTGGCATCACCCGACCCGAGGCCAAGGCCGCGACGGCAACCCACTCCCCTGTCGCCGGCGAACCCAAGCTGGTTAATTATCCTCACAAGTATTAGAATCTCTGCGGACGTTTGGTATATTAAGGTCGGTGCCGCGGGTACGACCGAGCATCGGCCGGGCGGCCCCCCAAGAACCGTTCGCCCACTCGGCATGAGGACCACGGAGCCTCAGCAACGGCGGGCAGGGTCGGGCCGCGGCGGCGGAGTCTGAACGATCGACCCGCAGCCCCGGTCAGGAATCCCGGCCTGCGGGCGGACGAAGCGGCACCCTGCCCATGACCACCGCGGCCGCCGCGCCCCCGAAAGACCGAGGGCCGGCCGAATCAGCAAACCAGATCGGAAGGAAAGGAAACCACTCATGCCACCATCGAGTAATGAACGCAGTGGTCGTCGGGCATCAATCCACATCATCGCCTTGCTCACCACCGCCGCAGCCGTCCTCGCGCCGGCCTCGGCGCAGGATTACACCTGGCAGCCGCTGGGGGCGGGGATGAACGATTACGTGTACGCCCTGACGGTCTTCAACGGCGAGCTGATCGCGGGGGGTAACTTCACCACCGCCGGCGGCGTGACCTGCAACTTCATCGCCCGCTGGAACGGCAGCACCTGGCAGCCGCTGGGGGCGGGGATGAACAACGCCGTATATGCCCTGACGGTCTTCAACGGCGAGCTGATCGCGGGGGGCCAGTTCACCACCG